>JBEEHC010000157.1:0-41855 GCA_041167205.1 Verrucomicrobiota bacterium | reverse complement strand
ATCTATTCGCAAAGAATGGGTTGTCCCGCTTCTCCTTGCCCACGCTTGTAAGTGGCCCATGCCCGGGGCAAATGATTGTGTCGTCCGGCAGCGTCAGGATTTTCTCGCGATTGTTTTGCAACGCATCGTCGTAAGAAACGTTCCCACCGCCCATCGAGCCGGCAAAAAGGGAGTCGCCCACGATCGCGACCGGACGGGAAAGTCCGGTGACCACATAAGTCATCCCGCCCGGTGAATGACCGGAGGTCAGTCGCGCCTCGATTTCAAGTGACCCGCCCGAAAAACGTTTCCCCCCTCCAATCGCTTCCGCTCCCTCTTCCTCCTCTAATTCTGAGATGTAAACCGGTGCAGCCGTCGCTTCCTTCAGTCGGCGCAAGTCGGCCACGTGATCAGGATGCGCGTGCGTGAGCAGAATCAGTTTTACTTCCAAATTCTCCGTCTTGATTCGCTGCAACATTTCCCCACAATCCGCGCCGGTATCGAACGCCACTGCTTCACGCGTGGCAGGATCCCAAACGAGATAGGCGTTCACGGTCATGTCGCCATATGTCGTGTTGAATTGCGCAAGGCCTCGGATTTCGACAATCACTTCCGGGTTCCATTTTCCAGCGGCCAGTTTGCGAAGCGCCGCCGCATTCAGTTTCAAAATGGAAGCGGCCCGCTCTACCGTGTCATCATCAAAACGTCCCTCGCGCAGCGCCCGTATCCTGTCCGCGCTTACTCCGGATCGTTCCGCGAGCTGACTGTCGGAGATGCCCAAGCCTCGCTGCGCTTTCCCAATGATATCGGAAACGTTGTCTTCAAGCGGGATGGACATGAAATGTTCAGGCGTTTGCCGCGGCGAGCGCCTCTACCTTGCGCAGCTCGCGAATCCGTCTCAACGCAATTCTCTTTGTTCGGGAAGCGATGTCCGCCACCGAATGTTCGCGGCCAGTTTCCTTTTCGATTGAAGTCATCGTCACGTTTGCGATTCCGCATGGGACGATCTGATCGAACGGCGCGAGATCGCCGCAAACATTCAGGGCGAATCCGTGCATCGTGATCCAGTGTCGCACGCCAACGCCGATCGATGCGATCTTTCGATCGTCAACCCAGGCCCCAGTCAAACCTGGTCGCGTCGTGGCCACGATTCCCACTTCGCCAAGTGTTTCGGTCAGCAACGATTCAAGCCAGCGCAGATAGCGATGGAGATCCTGCCCCCATTGCCGCAGGTCGATGATCGGATAGCCGATCAGTTGACCGGGGCCGTGATAGGTCGCCTGGCCCCCGCGATTAATCGGAAAGAGAGGATGCGGAAGATGCGCGACGCCCCGGAGACTCGATTGGTCCGGTGTGCGGCCAATCGTGTAAACCGGCTCGTGCTCCAACAAAAACAGCTCGTCCCCTAACGAGGGGTTTATTCGCTTTCCTGCGACAAGTTTTTCTTGCAAGGCCAAAGCGTCCGCGAATGCGACTCGTCCGAGCCAGCGAATGGACAATGCGCTGCCGCTCATATTCGCGCTCCGGTCGGCACTCCGAGCCGGGCCACTTCCTGCGCGCGCAGGTGCGTTAGTCCGATCGCGAGCGCATCCGCCGCATCGGCCGTGGGTGTCTCGGTCAGCCCGAGCAACGCGCGAATCATAAATGCCACTTGGTTCTTGTCCGCGTTTCCCTGCCCAACCGTGGCCTGCTTGATTCGCTTCGGCGCGTATTCAAAAACCGGCAGGCCTCGTTCCGCCGCCGCAAGAATGGCCGCGCCTCGCGCCGCGCCCAGCAGGATCGCGGTCTTGTAACTCTGCACATAAATGACTGCCTCGAGCGCGCAGCAATCCGGCTCGTGCGCGTGAATCAACTCGGCGAGTCTATCGCGGATTGCGACCAGACAGGAGGACGAGCGGAGCGCCGTCGCATTGTGAATCACCCCGAAATAAAGCGCGCGCGGCTTCCCGCCGTTTGCTTCGATCACAGCCACGCCGGTATTGCGCAGTGACGCATCGATCGAAAGGACGCGCATCGAATCAGTGCGCTATCCACCCCAGCGCGAGAAAGACCACGCCGGCCAAGCCGAAAGCCAGGCTAACAAACCAGAATCGACGCTTCTTCGTTAGCGCGGAGATCGCGGCAATCGCAATGGCGATCTGAAACATTGTCACGCTTCGGGCAAAGACTTCGTGCTTGTGAAAACTGGCTTTCGCTTCGGCCTCCTTGTGTTCGGCTTCGCGCTTGATCTCCGCCTGGTCCTCCTGATACTGCGCCGCTTTTTCCTTATCCCTGGCCGTCGCCTCAGACGCGAGAGTCGTCTTCGCATCCAAGATCGCGGCCTTGATACTCTTGGCCTGATAATAGCCCCATTGATCGGATGCCTGGATTTGGCTCATCATCGCTTCATTGGCATGCATGCCGGCAAGGAGACCGGAGATCGCCGCCAGAACAGCGAGAATCGCGGTGCTTAACGCAACTCCCGAAATCCAGGATGGACCGCCATGTGTGGCGTGGTGCTGAATCTCCTCGTGCAGATGCTCGAGCGGAACTTCGGGTCCTTCCATTTGATCAAGCTTAGGTTCGCTCCCCGAGGTCGTTCAAGCCGGAACTAAGTTACTGTAGCCGCTTGCGAAGCGCGGGGAGCGAATTGCGTTGCCAAGCTAATCCGCGCCTAAGAAAAGCCAATCCGTGGTGGCGGCGGACATTTCATTCTTCCACTGATTTTCAAGGATCGATACCTTCTCACGAAGGCGTGCAAGCCCAGGTGAACTGAACGTCTCTATGTCGGCGCCTCAAGGCGCTCTTTATGCTCGAATTCCTTTGGCCGCTAATCCGCCCGTTCGCCTGGCTGGCACGGTTGTTGAGAAAGATTGCTCGCACCACCCTGGGCCAGCTCTCCTGGACGCCCCCCCACTGGCTGCAACGCGGCGTCGTTCGAGTCGTGCTCTTTCGGCGCGCGCACCCGATCCTTATCGCCGGCCTGGTTCTTCTGGTGCTGCTGCTCGCGAGTGGGTCGCTCTGGACGTGGCGCTGGTATCAACGCCAGCCAAAGCCTCGCAAGGTTTATGCGAATGTTGCGCCGATTCCCGTCACGCCGCTCGAGAAGGAACTGAAGTTTCCTCCGCTTTCGATCGATTTCACCGAGCCGGTCGCGCGCTTGGAGGACCTGAAGAGTCCGGCGCTGCAACATGTGCGGCTCGAACCGGCCACGGCGGGGACCTGGAAGTGGACCAACGATCGCAAGCTGGCTTTTGCCCCCGCGCAGGATTGGCCCGCGGATCGCAAGTTTCGGATCATTTTCGAAAAGGGCCTTTTCCCGTCGCACGTCCGAATGGACAAGCTCGAATACGAAGCCTTTACCCCGCCATTTCGCGCTGAGATCAAAAGCGTCGTTTTTTCAGAAGACGTCAAGGAGCCGGGGGTTCAGCGTATCATCGCCACGATCGACCTGACGCACGCGGTCGAACCGGGCGAACTCGACAAACACGCCGCGCTCACCATGGTCGGCGGCTCGAACGTTTTCGCGCCGGACGATCCCACGCCGCATTTCTCGATCGTCTACGGACTGCACAATCGAAAGGTCTTCCTGCGGAGCTCCCCCCTCGTGCTGCCGACGAGCGAGGATTGGATGCGAGTAACGATCAACAAGGATCTCCACACCGCGCAGGGCGGCGCGGAAATGATGGAAGCCGTCGAGCAAAAGACGTTGGTGCCCTCGAAGGAAACCGCTTTCAAGATCAAGTCGATCGGCGGCAGCATCGTTCGCAACAAAGAAGGCGAGCCCGAGCAAATCCTCAACGTCGAAACCAGCAGCGATATCGGCACCGCCGAGCTGGCGAAGGCGCTGCACATCTACCTTCTGCCCAAGCGCGAGCCGGAAACAACCGAAGAATCGAAGGAGGAAGAATCCAGCGCCGATACCACGAGCGAAGAATCGACCACTGGTGAAAGCGCAGAGAAGGAGACCACGAAGTCGGACGAGGAGGAAAGTGGCAGCGACGAAGATGGAGAAAAAGCTGACGACAAGAACGGCGCGACGACGTGGGCGAACGCCGACGAGGTCACCGACGAAATCCTCGAGCAAGCGACCGTCGTTAAATTCACGGCCATCCCGACCGAGAAGGAGCATTCCCGCGACCATCATTTCAAATTCAAACTCGAAGGTGACGGGCAGCTCTACATTCGGATCGACAAGAGTTTGCACGCACGAAGCGGTTACGATCTCACGGACAATTTCACGAGCATCCTTTCGGCGCCCGAGCTGCCGCAGGAGGTCGACATCCAGGGTGACGGCGGGCTCCTCGCGTTAAGCGGCGAACGCAAACTCTCGATCCGCTCGCGCGGCGTGCCGCTAATCAAGTTTGAAATCGATCGCGTCCTATCGACCCAGATCAATCACCTGGTCAGCCAAACCGAAGGCGAATTCCAAGCGCCGGAATTCAAGCACGCCTCCTTCGACCAGGATAATATCTCGCGCATTGCGCGGGAGGACCAGACGATCAGCTTGCAAAACAAATGGAAGGCCAACTATTCCGCCTTCGATTTCTCCCAGTACCTGCAAAAGCCGTCGGATGGCGGCAGCGAACGCGGTCTCTTCTTCGTCAAAGCAAGAGGCTGGGATCCGGTCACGAAAAAATACATCAAGGGGGCAACGTCCAGCCGCTTCATCCTCGTCAGCGATCTGGGTCTGCTCGTAAAGAAGAATGCCGATCACACCAGTGATGTTTTTGTCGCCTCGATCAAAACGGGCGAGCCGGTCGCCGGCGTGACGGTGGAACTGCTCGGCCGAAACGGAATCCCCGTCCAAAGTGCGAAGACTTCCGCCGACGGCCGCGTCACCTTCGCCTCGGTCGAAAAGAACGAGCACGAAAAAAAGCCGGTCGTTTTTGTCGCGCGGCTGGGTGATGACATCAGCTTCATTCCGTACGCGCGGGACGACCGCACGCTGAATTTTTCACGGTTCGACGTCGACGGCGTGACGAAAGTCCTGGCGGAAGATTTGGACGCTTTCGTCTTTACCGACCGGGGCGTTTATCGGCCCGGCGATGAAATACACATCGGCCTCGTCATCAAACAGCGAAACTGGCAGGGGCGTCTTGCCGGTCTTCCCGTGGAGACGGAAGTGATCGATGCGCGCGATCTCAAAGTGCACACCAAGAAGCTCGCGCTCCCAGCCGTTGGTTTCGCCGAGGTCAGCTACACCACTGCCTACGAATCACCGACCGGCGAGTACACGATCAACGTCTATCTGGTGAAGAACGACAAGCGCTCGACGTTGCTCGGCTCGACCACCGTAAATGTGAAAGAATTTCTGCCCGATCGCATGAAGATCGAGACGCGGCTCTCGAAGACTTCCGCGCACGGCTGGGTCGATCCGAAAGAAATGAAGGCTTCGATCGCGCTGGCGAATCTCTACGGAACGCCGGCCACGGACCGGCGGGTCAAGAGCCGCGTCGAGCTTTCGCCGGCCGGCTTCTCGTTTTCGGAATTTCGCGACTACAGCTTCTATGATTCGTTCTTCGACGAGAAAAAGGAGCGGCAACACGAAACGGTGGACCTCGGCGAGCAGACGACGAACGCCGACGGCGGCGCGGAGTTCGATTTGCAACTCGATCGATTCGCCGACGCCACCTACTCGATGCGGTTCTTCGCCGAAGCCTTCGAGGGCGAAGGCGGTCGCAGCATCACCGGCCAGGCGTCCGTGCTCGTGTCGGCGCTGCCCTACGTGGTCGGTTACAAGACCGACGACAATCTGAGTTACATCAACGCGAACACGCTGCGCGCAGTCGATTTGCTCGCGGTCGATCCGCAACTCAAACGCATCGCGCTCGAGAACGTCACGCTGGATGTAATCGCGCAGGAACACGTCTCGGTCGTGGCCAAGAAGGAAAACGGCAGCTATGGATACGAGTCGGTTCTAAGGGAGCGAGTCGCGAAGTCCGAGAAAATTGCCATTAGCCCGGCTGGGTTGCGTTATCAGCTTCCGACGAGCGACCCCGGCGACTATGTCATCGAGCTCCGCGACGATGGAGGACGCAAGCTGAGCCGGATTCGTTTCTCTGTCGTCGGCAGCGGAATCGTGAAGCGCTCGCTGGAGAAGAACTCGGAGTTGCAGGTGAAGCTCGCGCGGACGCAATACAACACCGGCGAGGAAATCGAGATCAGCATCACCGCCCCCTACGCCGGCAGCGGCTTAATCACGATTGAGCGCGACAAGGTCTACGCACTTCGCTGGTTCAAAACCGACGCGGCCAGCAGCGTGCAGCGAATCAAGGTGCCGGATGGCTTCGAAGGCAGCGGCTACATCAACGTCGCCCTGGTTCGCGCGCTCGATTCGAAGGAAGTTTTCACCAGTCCGCTGAGCTACGGTGTTGTCCCATTCACCGCGAACATCGAAAAGCGCCGACTGAAGGTGGAGCTGCAAACGGCCGCGATCGCGAAACCGGGCGACCCGTTTCACATCAGCTACAAGACCGACCGCCCCTCCAAGATCGCGGTCTTCGCCGTCGATCAAGGCATCTTGCAGGTGAGCGACTACAAGCTCCCTGATCCACTCGGATTCTTCTTCCGCAAGTGTGCGCTCGGGGTTGAGACGGCGCAGATCATGGACTTGATCATGCCGGAATTTTCGATCCTGCGCTCGATGTCCGCTTTCGGCGGCGATGGCGACAATGCGAAGCAGTTGAATCCCTTCAAGCGCGTCACCGAAAAGCCGGTGGTGTTTTGGTCGGGCATCGTTGATGCCGACGCGACGGCGCGCGAGGTGATTTACAACGTGCCGGATTACTTCAGCGGTACGCTCACCGTCATGGCGGTCGCGGTGGCTGATGAGGCGACCGGCGCGGCACAGCGCGATGCGCTGATTCGCGGGCCGTTTGTTATCACGCCCAGCGTGCCGGTTCTGGCCGCGCCCGGTGACGATTTCGAGGCCGGGGTGACAGTCGCGAACAATGTCGAAGGTTCCGGTGAAAACGCGGAAGTGCAGATCCGGGCCGAAAGTTCGGAGCATGTGCAGATTGTGAAAACGCCGTCGCAAACGCTGCGGATTTCCGAAGGGCGCGAACAAAGCACGGCGTTCTCCGTCCACGTGAACGACAAGCTGGGCTCGGGCACGATCACGTTCATCGCCACGACGGGCGGGAAGGAAACGCGGCTGCGTTCAACCATCAGTGTGCGGCCACCGACGACGTTCATGACGCAGGTGCGCAGCAGCAGCTTCACCAAGACGAGCGTGGATGTGCCAACGACGCGCAACATGTATCCGGAGTTCCGCAAGCTCGTTGCTTCCGTCTCCGCCCTGCCGCTTGGTCTCGCCCATGGACTTGATGTTTATCTGAAGGAATTCCCGCACGGGTGCAGCGAACAGATTGCGAGCGGCGCGTTTTGCCGCCTCGTCCTGGCCAACGAAGCCGACTTCGGATTGGACCGGAAGGAGGTGAACGCGCAACTCGAAAACGTCTTTGCCGTCTTGCGCCGCCGCCAAAACGATCAAGGCGCCTTTGGCTACTGGGGACCGGAGAAGGGCGCGGGCATCGACTTCATGTCTGTCTACGCCATGCATTTTTTGATCGAAGCGAAAGCGGCCGGGTTCGTGCCTCCGTCCGAGATGTTCGCCAGCGGCCTGCGAAATCTGCAGGCCATGGTTGCGAAAGAACCCTCGGGCCTCGACGACGCGCGCACCATCGCATACGCCATCTACCTGCTGAGCCGCGAAGGCGTGGTCACGACCAATTACATTCTAAATCTGCGCGATTATCTCGACAAGAATTTCGCGAAAGAATGGCCCTCCGATCTCACCGGCCCTTATCTCGCGGGCGCGCTGCACATCTTGAAGAAGGAAGATGATGCCGGAAAGCTGATCGCCCGTTATCGGATGGGCCAACACGATCCGCGGCAGATCACCGATTTCTACCAGCCGCTCGGCGCGGACGCCCAATACATCGCGATCCTTGCTCGAGAATTTCCGGCGCGGCTGAAGAAGCTTTCCGCGGCGGAATTTGAAAACATCCTCAAGCCGGTCAGTGAGGGCTCATTCAACACGCTGTCGGCGGCGTATGCAGTGCTCGCACTGAAGTCTTACTCCCAAATGGTCGCGCAAAATCCGCCGGAGTTGACGATCGCCGAGCTTGATAAAGCAAAGCAAGAGAAACGCCTGACCAGCGGAAAGAAACTGCTGCAACGCGCCAACTTCTCGGGCGACGCCGCCGCGCTCCGTTTCCGCAGCGTAACGCCTCTCAATCCGCCAGGCGCATTTTTCCAGGTGGTGGAGGCGGGATTCGATCGCCAAATCTCGAACAAGACGGTGACCGACGGTCTGGAAATTTATCGTGAGCTGCTGGATAAATCGGGCAAGCCGGTCACCACTACGCAATTGGGCGAAGCGATAACTGTCCGGCTGCGCGTCCGCAGCTTGCGACCCGAATCGATTACGAACGTCGCGATCGTCGATCTCCTGCCGGGTGGTTTTGAAGTTGTCGGTTCGTCGTTGTCGCCAGGCATCTCGACGATCAATGGCGTGGATTACGTGGAGGTCCGCGAAGATCGCGCGGTGTTTTTCGCGACGGTTCCGAAGGAAACGCTCGAAATCACTTACCAGATTAAGTCGTGTAATCGGGGAAATTTCGTCGTGCCTCCGGTCTTCGCGGAATCAATGTACGACCGCAACGTGAAGGCGCGCGGATTGGGCTGGAAGATCAGCGTGACGAAATAATTTTGGAAAGAAGATTTCGGAAAGTGAAAAGACATATCACCAATCGGTGGTTGCTCGCTCCTCTGATGGGCAGCATCGCAGTTGGGGTGATGTGGCTTGCGCTTCCGAAATCATCGCTAACGGGTGGAATCGATTTTTCCACGCGTGTGCGCGATCGGAGCGGCAACGTGCTCCGGGTCACGCTCACCGCGGACGAGAAATACCGAATTTGGACGCCGCTCCACGATATTTCGCCATCGCTGATCGATGCGACGGTCCATTTCGAGGACAAATATTTCGCGCGGCATCCCGGCGTGAATCCGGTGCCGCTCTTCCGAGCCGCCTGGAATTTCGCGTGTTCCGGCCATCCACGCGCCGGCGCTTCGACCATTACGATGCAGCTGGCGCGGCTGCGGTTTCATCTCCAGACGCGCACGCTCGGCGGGAAACTTCGACAAATCCTCTACGCGCTAGAGCTCGAGCGTCATTACTCGAAAAACGAAATCCTCGAGGCCTACCTGAACCTGGCGCCGTACGGACGGAACATTGAAGGGGTCGGCGCGGCGAGTGAAATTTACTTTGGCAAAACCGCGGCGCGCTTGAGCGGACCGGAAGCGATCGCGTTGAGTTTGATTCCGCAAAGTCCCACGCGCCGAGCGCCGATGGCCGGCCGGGAAAACAAAGTCCTAACTGCGGCTCAGCAACGTCGATCTTCACGCGCGGCCCAACTCGATCCAGCCGAGATGTTTCGTCCGGAAGCGCGGCCGAGAACCGAGTTGCTGGCTCCGCATTTCATCCAAGGCGTGCTCTCCAGCAGGACGGAGGGGCCGGAGATAACCACGACGCTCGATCTTTCGCTTCAACAAATCCTGGAACGGCGCGTGATGGATTACATCGCGCAGAATCGCCAGCGCGGAATCGAAAACGCCGCGGCGCTGTTGATCGATTTCCAGAGCATGGAAGTTCTCGCGGACGTCGGCTCCGCCAATTTCTCGAACAAAGAAATCCAGGGACAGGTGGATGGCACGCGACGGCCGCGCTCGCCGGGCTCGACGTTGAAGCCGTTTGTTTACGCGCTCGCCCTCGATCAGGGACGCATTCACCCGCTGACGTTGCTGAAGGACGCGCCGCGGAGCTTTGGGAATTACAATCCGGAAAATTTCGACCGGGAATTTCTGGGACCGATCCGCGCATCCGACGCTCTGGCGCGCAGTCGGAACGTCCCGGCCGTAACGCTCGCCTCGGAATTATCGCATCCGAGTCTGTATGAATTTCTTCGCGACGCGGATGTGCGGCTGCCGCACCCGGACTCGTACTATGGACTCTCGTTACCGCTCGGCGGCGCCGAAGTGACGATGGAGGATTTGGTGCGGCTTTATGCGACGCTGGCGAATGGGGGACGACTGCAACCACTGCGTCGAGTCTTAAATGAACCGCGGGGTCTCCACAGCCAGCGACTGCTCAGCCCGGAGGCCGCTTTTCTCACGCTCGAAATGCTCGGACAAATCCCGAGACCCGGAATGACCTTCACCGACTCGAGTCCGCGGGCGCAAGTGTTCTGGAAAACGGGAACGTCGCATGGATTTCGTGATGCATGGTCCGTCGCGGTCTTCGATCATTATGTGCTGGCGGTCTGGGTCGGCAATTTCGATGGGCGCAGAAATCCCGCATTCATCGGCCGCACGGCGGCGGCGCCGCTCTTGTTTCAAATGATCGATGGTCTGCGCGCGAACCGGCCCTCGCGTGCTGAGCCACATCTGCCTTCCCCGGGATCGAATCTGAAGCGCGTGGAATTCTGTTCGGTTTCCGGTCAGCTCCCAGGCCCCTCCTGTCCGCATCGCACGGAGAGCTGGTTCATTCCCGGCATCTCGCCCATCGCGACTTGTGATGTCCATCGCGAAGTCCTGGTGGACGCGGCGACGGGTTTGCGGGTGGATCAGGACGACGGCACGCGAGTGTTGAAGCACGAGATCTACGAATTCTGGTCGTCGGATTCGCTGGCGCTCTTTGAGCGGGCCGGAGTTCCGAGAAAATTGCCGCCACCTTTTTTGCCGGCGATCGGGAACGATCTCCTCGCGCGCGGCGGACACCCGCCCAAGATCACTTTGCCCGCGAACGAGATGACGCTCTCACAGACGTCCGCCAGCACGGCAGGAATTCCACTTCGCGCGGAAACCGAGAGTGGCGTGAGGAAGCTCTACTGGTTTGCCGACAAAACATTCATCGGCGCGTGCGAAGCCCATGACGTGCTCTGCTGGAAGCCCGCGCCCGGCGTTTATCAACTAACGGCCCTGGACGATCACGGCCGGTCGGGATCGCGCTCGGTGACGTTGCGGTAACGGTACAGAGTGGTGGTGTCCTTCGAAAAAGGCCTCGTCAGGCTCGACTTGGTTGGGCGCGTCAGTTAACCCTCGGGCTGTCCGAATCCCCTCATCTCATGAAATGGTTACTGATGGCCTTGGCGTTAGCTGCCGCTGGCTGCACCACACCCGAAGGAAGCGACGCCGTACGAGTCTCGTCCATTCCACCCGGCCAGATCATTGATGCCACTTATTTCGATCGTCGTAACGCCGGCGAAATCGAAGTCTTCGTTCTGAGCCAAGCGTCCGGGGGCCTGCTGATCTTCTATCTTAATGGGCAACCGGTCGCAAAACTCGACGGGGGCGAGGCTATTCGTCTGTACCTTTCTCCCGGCCGGTACCGATTCGGAGTCATTCCCTCTTCTCATGTCGTTCTTTCCTCGTTGTGGGAGATGAACGTGGACGTGGCGCGGAATGCACCGGCGATTTTATCGAATCTTCCACGGTGGCGGTCACAACAGTGGCTGGGGCGCTGCTTTCGAAATTGCCCCGTTCAAGAATACTCAAGCGCAATGATCCGCCTTGGACGGTCGCGAGTATTCTGTGCGCCTTGCAAGAACGGGAGTCGACGGCTAGCGATGTCTTTAGCTACAAGATTCGCATGAGCGTAGCGGAATCACCGACAGCGGTCTGTCAGATTTGCAAGCAACCGAAATCGCCGCAGAACGGCACAATCGGCGAGGTGGTTCGTCCGTCTCTCTCCGACTTCATCAAAAAGAAGAACCCACAGTGGGACGGAAAGGGCTTCATCTGCTTCGACGACCTGGGGATGTTCCGCAGGGACTACGTGAAGGAAGTCCTGGAAGACGAAATCGGTGAACTCTCCGCGCTCGATCACGAGGTCGTCGAAAGTCTGCAAGCGCACGAAATTCTTTCGAGCGACATCGCCAAGCAATTCGAGAAAACGCTGACCTTCGGGGAGCGACTTTCCGACACGATCGCGGCCTTTGGCGGGAGCTGGACGTTCATCATCTTCTTCAGCGCTGTGTTGCTGGTCTGGATCGTGATCAACAGCTTTGTTTTGATGATGCGAGCATTCGATCCCTACCCGTACATCTTGATGAATTTGGTCCTCTCCGCCCTCGCGGCTCTACAGGCGCCGGTGATCATGATGAGCCAGAATCGGAGTGAAGCTCGGGACCGCGCGCGCGGCGAAAACGATTACAAGATCAATCTAAAAGCCGAGCTCGAAATCCGGCACCTACACGAAAAAATCGACCACCTGCTTCGCCGCCAGTACAACCGCCTTTTCGAGATTCAACAAATCCAAATCGAGCTGCTGGAAGAGCTTACCCGCAAGGGCGAGAAGGCGCCGCCTCCGCGCGCCTCGTAACGAAATCGTCCGTTCGCGACATTTCCATTGAAGAGCGGGTGGCAACACGGGAGCGTTACGCCCGATGTCCCGCGAATACACGCTGCAGCGCGCCCCCTCCGCGACCGCGATCAACATTGATTATGCGGCGGAGCTGAATGAACAGCAGCTTGCAGCGGTGACTGCTTCGCCGGGTCCGCTGCTGGTGATCGCGGGCGCGGGCAGCGGGAAGACGCGCACGCTCACCTACCGCGTGGCGTATCTGCTTGAGAACGGTATCGACCCGCGCAATATCCTGCTCCTCACGTTCACGAACAAAGCCGCGCGCCAGATGCTCGATCGCGTCGCGAATCTCCTGCCCGTGGATGCGAGCGGACTATGGGGCGGCACGTTTCACTCGATCGGAAATCGAATGCTGCGCCGGCATGGAAGCGCGCTCGGGTATTCGAGCGGATTCACCATCATGGACCGGGAAGATCAAAAAGATCTCATCAACACCGTCGTCACGGCAGCGGGAATTAATCCGAAGGAAATTCGCTTCCCGAAAGGCGATGTCCTCGCGGAGATTTTCAGTTTCGTTATCAACACGGAGACGCCGATCGATGCGTTGCTGGCCGAGAAGTTTCCGTATTTCCTGCCGCTGCTCGACCAGATCAAGGACGTGCACACGCGCTACGAGAAAAAGAAGAAGTCCACGAACTCGATGGACTTCGACGATCTGCTCGAAAAAACGCTCCGGATGCTGAAAGAGCACGAGGAGATCGCGGCTTTTTATCGGCGGCAGTTCCAATTCATTTTGGTCGATGAATATCAGGACACGAACAAGATCCAGGCGGACCTCATCGACACGCTCGCGTCGGAGCACCGGAACGTGATGGTGGTGGGTGACGATGCGCAATCGATCTATTCGTGGCGCGGTGCGAATTTCAAAAACATCCTCGCCTTCCCGCAGCGCTATCCGGACGCGCAGGTCTTCAAGATCGAGATGAACTACCGGAGCGTGCCGGACATTCTCCGCGTCGCGAACGCGGCGATTGCCGCGAACGTGCAGCAGTTTCGGAAGCAGCTCAGCGCGACTCGACCGACGAATTCGGTCAAGCCTGCGGTAGTGGGATTAAACGACGGCACCGAGCAGGCGCAATTCGTGGCCCAACGGATCCTGGAGCTGCGCGATGAAGGCGTCGAACTGAACGAGATCGCGATCTTGTATCGGGCGCACTATCACGCGATCGAATTGCAGCTCGAGCTTTCACGGCGCGGGATTCCCTATCTGATCACGAGCGGCGTTCGCTTCTTCGAGCAGGCCCATGTAAAAGATGTAACGGCGTTCATCCGTTTCATTGCGAATCCGCGCGATGAGGTCGCGTTCAAGCGGATGGTGAAATTGCTTCCCGGCATCGGAGGAAAGAGCGCGGATAATCTTTGGCGGGCATGGGAAAGCAAGCTGGACGAGCACGGCGAGGTCACCTCGTGGAGCGAGCGGCTCCTGCCGATGGCCGTGGGCGCGAAATCAAAGAAATCCTGGGAACAGCTTGCGCACACCCTCGATGAAATCGCGCCCGGCGGGCAACCGAATCCGCCCTCGGAAATGATCACGTCGATCGTGGAAGCGGTCTACGACGATTACGCGAAAGCAAATTTCACCAATTATGAGCTGCGCCGTGAAGATCTAAACCAGCTCGCGGCCTTCGCGCGCCAGTTCAAGGACGTGCACGAATTTCTTTCGCAGCTGGCCCTGATCAGTAACATCGACGCGGAGCCGGCGTTGGATCAAACGGCGGACAACGAAGCGGTCAACCTCTCCTCCGTGCACCAGGCAAAGGGGCTTGAGTATCACACTGTGTTCGTGATCTGGTTGACGGATGGAATGTTCCCGAGCACACGCTCACTGGAAACGCGCGACACGATCGAAGAAGAGCGCCGACTGTTTTACGTCGCGATCACGCGGGCCAAGGATGAGCTTTATCTGACTTACCCGCACATGCGCCTGAACGCGGGTTACGGCGACATGTTTCAGCGGCCTTCGCGTTTCCTGAAGGAGATTCCGACGCAACTAGTCGAGGACTGGCAAGTGCGGCGAGGATGATTGTCCACAGATTTCGCAGATTTACACAGATGAAGATTGATCGAAGGCTCCGAATTTAATCTGTGAAAATCTGTGTAATCTGTGGACATAGATGAACCTTTCTCCGGAGAGAAAGATCGCGGGGGTGCTGGCGCCGCTTTTTGCGCTGCGCAGGGAGACGGACCTGGGCATCGGCGATCTGGAGGCGCTGCGGCAGTTCATCGATTGGGCGGCGGGGATTGGATTCAAGATCGTTCAGCTCCTGCCCATCAACGAAATGGGCGGCGATCATAGTCCCTACAACGCGATCAGCGCCGTGGCGCTGGAGCCGACGACACTGCACCTTGCGCCCGGATCGCCCGAGGACCTTTCGCAAGAAGATTTCGACAATGTGGTCGCGCAAAGCGACCTCGATAAGCTGCGCAAAGGTGCGGTAAAACACGATCGCGTCCGCCGTCTGAAAATCGATCTCCTGGAGAGGTCGTTTGCGAATTTTTCTCGCCGCGGCGAGGAAGACGCAGCCTGCGCCAGGGCCTTTGATGCTTTTTGCGAAACCGAGGGAGCGTGGTTGGTGGATTACGCGTTCTTCCGTGTGCTCATGGAAGAAAACGGCGACAAGGAAACTTGGGACCAATGGCGCGTGGAACATCGCACTCCGGATTCGGCGCGGGATTGGCTCGTAGCGCAATCTCCCGAGAAGCAGGCCCGATTCGATGAGCGCGCCAGGTTTTTCCGATACGTGCAGTGGATCGCTCACTCACAATGGACCGCGGTCAGAGCCTATGCCGAGGAGCGCGGCGTTGGTTTGATGGGCGACGTCCCATTCGGAGTCAATTACTACAGCGCGGATGTATATTCGCATCGTGACGAATTTGCTTTGGACTGGTCTGGGGGCGCGCCGCCAGAGCCCTACTTCAAGGACGACGAGTTTACTCAGAAATGGGGACAGAATTGGGGGATTCCTCTTTATCGCTGGGACGTGATGCGGACGCGGAATCTGGCCTGGTGGCGCCAGCGGGTCCGCGGCGTGCGAAAGATTTTTCATGTCTTTCGGATCGATCACGTGCTCGGCTTTTACCGGATCTACGCGTTTCCGTGGCGACCTGAACGCAATCCGGATTTCCTCGCTCTTTCCTGGGATGAAATGCGCGGGCGAACCGGCGGGGTAATTCCCCAGTTTTATCCGCGCGGTGATTCCACTTGGGAAAACTGCGAGGCCAATCGCCGCGAAGGCGAAGAATACCTGCGGATGGTTCTCGAGGAGTCGGGTGATACGCGCGTAGTCGGCGAAGACCTTGGCACGGTGCCGCCGTATGTCCGGCCGAGCTTGCGTTCGTTAGGTGTAGCCACTTTCAAGATCCCGCAATGGGAGAATTACGAAGACGGCCGTTCGATTCCAGGCAGCGATTACCATCGTGTCTCTGTCGCCACCTATGCGACACACGATCACAGGCCGTTGCGCGCGCTCTGGCAGGAGGCCCTTGCGGGAGAGAGTGTTAATGCGCAGCAAGCCCAACATGAACTAGCAAAGATCGCCGAATTTGCCGGTGTTCCCGTGCCGAATTCAGAGGCGGATTTCGACCACGATTTTTATACGCCGGTGATGGAGGCGCTCTTTCGGAGCGAATCATGGATCGCCATCGTCATGATCACCGACCTGCTCGCGCGCAAAGATCGGTTCAACGTCCCGGGGACCGCGGCGAACTCGAACTGGAGCCGGCGAATGCAAAAGACCGCACCGGGTCTGGACGCGAGCCCCACCATCCGAAAACGCATCAGGGTGATCCAAGAACTTCTGAAGAAGACGGGCCGTGTCGAAGGAGGCTCGTCATCTTCTCCAAAAATCCGTGTTTAATCCCCGTTTCATCTGTGGCTAAATAAATCATGAACTCACCCATTAAGGTCGCGATCACCGGAGCTGCTGGTCAGATTGGTTATGCGCTCGTTTTTCGTGTGGCGTCAGGCGCGATGTTTGGTCCCGATCAGCCGGTCGCGTTGCACCTGATCGAAATCCCAGCCGGGTTCGAGGCGCTCAAGGGCGTGGTGATGGAACTGGACGATTGCGCGTTCCCGCTCCTGAAAAAGGTCGTCGCCACAACCGATCTCGCTGAAGGATTTCGGGAGGTGAATTGGGCGCTGCTCGTTGGCAGTGTTCCGCGCAAAGCCGGGATGGAGCGGAAGGATTTGCTCGGGATCAACGGCAAGATTTTCATCGGCCAGGGCCAGGCGATCGAAAAGAATGCCGCGCCGGACGTCCGCGTCCTCGTGATCGGAAATCCGTGCAACACGAATTGCCTGATCGCGATGAACAATGCGAAATCGATCCCGCGCGATCGCTGGTTTGCGATGACGCGACTCGATGAAAATCGCGCGAAGGCACAGCTGGCGCAGAAAGCCGGTGTGGACGTCACCGAGGTCACCAACATGACCATCTGGGGAAACCACTCGGCGACCCAATATCCCGATTTCTACAACGCGAAGATCAAGGGCCGCTCCGCGGCGGAAGTGATCGGCGATGAATCCTGGTTGAAGGAAACATTCATCCCCGCGGTGCAACAACGCGGCGCGGCTATCATCAAAGCGCGCGGTTCTTCGTCCGCGGGATCGGCGGCGAATGCGATCGTGGATACCGTCCGCTCCCTCACCACCGATACGGCTGAAGGCGATTGGCAGAGCGTGGCCGTCTGCTCGGACGGAAGCTACGGCGTCGAGGAAGGATTGATCTGCTCGTTCCCGGTTCGCAGCCGCAGCGGGAAATGGGAGATCGTGCAGGGTGTAGCGCTGAACGAATTTGGCCGGGCGAAGACCGATGCGTCGGTCGCGGAGTTGAAGGAAGAGAAGTCGCTGGTAAGTGAGTTGATCGGCTAATTACCTGCCCCGAGTCTGTCTTTCACGAGGGTTTGCGTCCCCAGACAGCAATGAGTTCGTTGCCAGGCCGGCTCTCTATTTGTTGGAACCCCGCCCGCTTTAGATATTCCTGCAGCTCCTGCGGCGTCGAGCAAACCGTGATGTGGTCGGGGCGTTGAGAAAGCGGAAACTTCCGGTGCGTCTCAAAGATGGACCAGCCTGCGTCGCTGCAAAGATTCACGTTATCGACGTAGAGCTTGCCGCCCGGACGCAGGACGCGGAAAGCTTCCTCAACATATCCGTAGCGGTCCCAGCCCTCCAGATGCATGAAGACAACGGTGCAATAGACAACATCGATCGTGCTGTCGCCGATTGGGCGCAAATCATTTCCTGAGAGCTCAACGAACTCCACATTCGGAAAACCCCGAAGCCGTTCGGCCGCAAACTTGAGCATGTTTGGAGAAACATCGGCGCCGATCCAGCGGCGGCAGCGTCCGGCCAAATACCTTCCGACGCGCCCGATGCCGCAGCCGATTTCGAGAACGACGTCCGCGGGATGAATGCCGACATTGTTCAGGAGAAACTCGCTCGTGCCCGCTCCGCTCGTCTCAACAATGGCGTCATCCTCGGTGCCGCTGACGTGCATCTTCGCGCTGGAAAGCGACTCAGAGAGTGCCGTCCAAACGCCCTTGTAATCTGAACGCATCGCTTAGGCCGTAACGAAGGTTATGTCCTGTGTCAAGCTGGGGCCTAGCCCGAGGAAATCGGTGCCTGGTGGCGAGTCAAGCGGTCTGAATGCAGGAACCCAGACGGGTTGGAAGCGACGTGTGGGTTCCGATTGACGTCCGTGACAAAGGAGTTCCCAGACCGAGTTCTTGGACTGAACAGAGGCATTCCTGGGACATCTCGAAGTATTTCAAAATATTACGTAGAAAACCTTGACTTAAACACAGTCTCCTAGTAAAAACGGCCTCCATGAAATTAAAACTCGGACTACTTCCTCCCGTTTTGGCCACGGCAATTGCGGCCCTGACACTCTACCCATCCAGCGCCCACGCTGTTAATGCGCTTTGGTCCTTTCAAAGTGTTAAGACTGATCGAGGGACGAATAAACCCGGCGCCGTTGGCGATGGGATAGCTAACGATACGGACGCTATCAATCGAACAATCCAGGCTGGCGGCATCGTCTACTTCCCGCCCGGAAAATATAGATATATAGGCCAAATGACGGTGCCGGTGACGGTGCCACCCAAATCCTATCGGTTTTACGGCGACGGGCCGGGCGTCTCCATAATTCTCTTCGAGACTGACGGGAGCCATCCCAGCGCAGGTATCAATGCCCCCAATATTAAGCGTGAGAATCTTAACGTGGAGGGCCTTACTCTTAAAGCCGGCATGCCAAACTGCGGAACCGCAATAGATGCGAAGTTTGGTCCACACTCCTCGCCTACACCTCCAGCCAATCCCAAGTTCCACACCGCTACTGTTCACAACGTGCAGATCATGGGATCCGCTACCAGCGCCGATAGTCCCGGTTATTGGACTTCCGGAATCCACCTTTATCGCGCACAGAATTCCGTGATTGATAAAGTAGAGATTTCCGGCAGGAGGGATTACACCCAAACCGGTATTGTTTTGGACAATGACACTTCCGACGGAGTCGTTGAGAACACCACCGGATTTCAAGTATCCAATATTGCAGTCAAATGGTGCAACGTTGGCTTAAAGATGGCTGGCTGGGTCGAAGGTCTCTACATGACGGGATTCGAGTTCTTTTCCTGTGGCCGGGGGTCGGATGACAATCCTTCGATTAGTCTGAAGGGCAGCGGCGGGACCCCGGGGGCGTTCCAATTGGTTAACGGGCTCGTCGACACCGTCGGAGGTGGACTCCACATGTCCAATTTCATCTTTGCCAAGGTCTCAAACGTTACTTTTAAGCATAATGGTTCAGAGGTAGCAAACAGCACGCTACTGTCCGTCGACAACGTTAATCCTGTGGTGATTTCGGAATGCTCGTTTTATGGCATGGACCCCCATGGTCTCTATGGTCCGTTCGAAAACGGAATTTTTGTGAAAAACGCGACCGCGGTGCAAGTCACTGGGAACTATTTTACTAATATGCAATCGGAGAATGCGGGCAGCGGCATTGTGGTATATACTGGTAATAGCGTAGTCCGCGTCACTGATAACGTATTCACCACGAGCGTGGGATCACGCATCGCTAACTACGTTGGGGATACCTATTTTTGTGGCAATTCTCCCACGGACCTTTGTGATGGCGTAACTCCCTAGCGCGAATACTGAAGGACTGCTATGAACCAAAGAATACGTTACTACATCTGTTGTTGCGTAGCGACAATCGCGCTACCCCTTCCCTGCGGCGCTCAGACCGGGTGGGACTTTTCCAGTGTTAAGACTGATCGAGGCGCAGGGATGCCTGGTGCCGCTGGCGATGGGATAGCTAACGATACGGACGCTATCAATCGAACAATCCAGGCTGGCGGCATCGTCTACTTCCCGCCCGGAAAATATAGATATATAGGCCAAATGACGGTGCCGGTGACCGTGCCACCCAAATCCTATCGGTTTTACGGCGACGGGCCGGGCGTCTCCCTGATTCTCTTCGAGACTGACGCGACCCATTCCGTCGCGGGTATTAACGCTCCGAATATGGACGCGAATACTACTCTCAACGTGGATGGTCTTACTCTTGCCGCTAAATCCGAACACTGCGGAACCGCGATCTACGCGGCTTTTAGTGAATCGGGCGACAATTTCCGAACGGCTACGATCCACAACGTCCAGATTGTCAGAGAAGCCAGGCAAGACGGACCGGGCTATTGGACCAAAGGAATCGATCTACTCAAGGCTAAAAACACGGTCATCGATAAAGTGGAAATTAGCGGTCTATACCCGGAAACACAAACCGGCATTGCTTGGAGATCATCAAATACCTACAAGACTACCGGATTGCAGGCGACCAATCTTGAAATCAAATTTCTCCAGAAAGCCCTGGAGACGAGCGGTTGGGTGGAAGGAGTTTACCTAACTGGATTTGAGCTCGTTTTTTGCAGCCTGCAGGGCGTTCCCGTTGTTGATCTGGCTGCAGATGCGCCCGGCGGCGTCCAGCCGTCCACGTTTCACCTGGTAAACGGACATGTGCAGGGTCTGGGGGATGGCGTGCGGCTAAGAAACCTCACTGGGGTCAAAATATCCAAAGTCCATTTTCTACACAATGCTGCCCCAATATCTGGTTGTTCGATGGTGGAGGTAATCAACAGCACCGATGTGGTGGTTTCACAATGTTCGTTCGTCGGCGCGAATACTATTATTGGGGACCCGCCTCCCCCTCCCCTCCCCTTAGAGAATGGCATTCTCTTGAACAACGCCCACTCCGTCCGAATCGCGGAAAACAGCTTTACTGCCATGTCATCGACGCAGGGCAATTCCATAGTAGTACCGGGGGACAGCAATGCAGTCCGCATTACCAATAACCTGTTCGGTAATTTTATAGGTACCGGTGGCGTGCTTCGGCCTTATGCTGACAAGGGGCCGGATACTTATTTTCGGGGCAACAACAGGGATCCCTAGGATTGGAATGAGCCTGCTCCCTTTGCCCTGCCTTTATGTGGGCGGTTGGTGAGTCGGCAAAGCCGTCAGGCTAACTTCGCGCCGGTCAGGCACTCGAAAGCTTCGCGATATTTCGCGGAGGTTTTCTCGATGATGTCGGCCGGCAACCGCGGGCCGGGAGGCGTCTTGTCCCAATCGAGTGTCTCGAGATAATCGCGCACGAATTGTTTATCGAAACTCGGCGGACTCTGGCCGACGACGTACTGATCCGCCGGCCAAAAGCGCGAGGAATCAGGCGTGAGGCATTCGTCGATCAAGAGCAGCTTCCCGTCGACCGTGCCGAATTCAAATTTCGTGTCGGCGACGATAATGCCGCGGCCCGCGGCGTGTTCGCGGCCTTCCGAATAAATCTTAAGGCTAAGATCCCTGACCCGGTTCGCCATTTCGTCGCCCAGAATACGCGCGCATTCCGTCATATCGATGTTTTCATCGTGGCCTTCCTCGGCCTTGGTCGAGGGGGTAAAAATCGGCTCCGGTAATTGCGAGGCCAGTTGCAGGCCGGCGGGCAACTTGATCCCGCAAACACTCTGCGTCTTCCGATATTCACTCCAGCCGGAACCGGCGAGATAGCCACGCACGACGCATTCGACGGCCAGCGGTTTTGTCTTTTTCACAATCATAGAGCGGCCAGTGAGTTGCTCGCGAAATGGCCGGAGGTCAGCGGGGAACTGCTCGAAGTCAGCCGTGATGAAATGATTGTCGATATTGTTGAAGCGGTTGAACCAAAAGGCGGAAAGCTGATTCAGCACCGCCCCCTTGGAGGGAATGGGGTCGGGCAAGATCACGTCGAACGCCGAGAGGCGATCGGTCACGACGAAGAGCAGGGTGGCGCCGAGATCAAAAACTTCGCGGACCTTGCCGCTGCGGAGCTTCTTGATTCCGGGAAGATCGATAATCGATTGTGGAGTGGTCGGCATAAGTGCGACATCATTAGCCCATGGCTGGAATCGTCGTCAAACCCCGCGCGCGAATTCTGCACGGGCACGACTGGGTTTTTAGCGGCGAAGTGCTGAAGGCCTTCGGAAATCCCGCCGACGGCGACGTCATCTCACTGAAAGATGGAAGAGACCACCTGATCGGCAGCGCGATTTACAATAGCAAATCGCAGATCGTGGCCCGGCGATTTTCCCGGCGGCGGCAGGACCTCGATCTCGATTTTTTCCAGCGCAGGATCGCGCAAGCCATGGATTACCGGAAGCGGCGCGGGATCGATCTGCGACTTTGCCGCGTCGTCTGGAGCGAGAGCGATGGACTGCCGGGCGTGATTGTCGATCGCTACGGAGATCACGCTGTCCTTCAAACACTGACCCTGGGCATGGATATCCGAAAGAATTTGATCGTGGAGGCGTTGAAAGCGGCAGGCGAGGCGCCTGCCCTGCAATCGATCATCGAGCGCAACGATGCGCCGGTCCGGCGGGCGGAGGGCATGGGGTTGCACAGCGGTGTTTTGATGGGTGAGCCACCAAACGAAATGGAAATCGAGATTGCTGGACTGCGCTTCGTGGTTGATCTCCTCCACGCGCAGAAGACGGGTTTTTACCTGGATCAAGTAGCGCATTACGAAACAGTCGCGCGTCATGCGCCGGAGCGGCGCGTCCTGGATTGTTTCACGAATCAGGGCGCATTCGCGCTTGCTTGCGCCCGAGCGGGCGCGACCAAGGTGACGGCGGTGGAAGCGAGCGCGGAAAATATCACCAGTGCGCGGCGCAACGGAGACCGCAACAAATTGCCCGTCGAGTGGATCGAGCAGGACGTTTTTCAATTCTTGCGCGCGGCGGAAAAAGCGGAAGCTGAGTACGATCTGATCATTCTCGATCCGCCTTCCTTCACGAAAACGAAGGGCGGATTGCGCGACGCACTGCGCGGGTACCGCGAGCTACACGTGCGCGCGTTCAAGCTGCTCTCGCGCGACGGATTGCTCGCGACGTTCTCCTGCTCGCATCATGTCAGCGAAACTATCTTCAACCAAACCATCGCGGATGCGCTCGTCGATGCGCGGCGATCCGCGCGCCGGCTGCACCGCTTCGAGCAAGCGCTCGACCATCCGGTCCTTCCGACCTTGCCGGAAACGGAATATTTCAAAGGGTTGCTGCTTGAAATGATGCCCGGCAGATGAGGGAGTGTCGACAACCATGAACACGGATTTAACATCTGAGTTCGCGAAGCTGGCCCCGTGGATTTTCAAATTCCGCATCGACGGCGCGGACTACGGCGGCGCCGTCAGCGCGGTCGGCGACGTGCGGGTGGAGCAATTCTTTCGCTTCGCGCCGGATGCGGCAAACATTCTGGAACTGGGCGCACTGGAAGGGGCGCAAACTTTTATCCTGGCGGAACGCCCCGGGCTGAAAAAAGTCCTCGCTCTCGAGGGCCGTGCGGCAAATCTCCGCAAGGCTCGATTCCTTCAGGAGCTTTTGCGCGTGAAAAATGTCGAGTTCGCCCAGGCGAACCTGGAAGAGACCGAACTTTCCAGTTATGGAAAGTTCGACGCCGTCTTTTGCTGCGGCCTCTTATATCACCTTCCGAAGCCGTGGGAATTGATCGAGCGACTTCCTTCGATCGCACCGGTTTTATTCCTTTGGACCGTTTACGCGGCCGAGAATGAAGCCCAGGAACTGCCCAATGGCATGCGAGGCAAAATCCACGTCGAAGGCGGTCCGGACGAACCGCTCAGCGGTCTGTCTTCCACCGCGACATGGCTGACGCTGGGATCCTTGATCACGTCGTTGACCACGAGTGGATATAAAAGCGTCCACGTGATCGACAACGACCTGACGCATGTCAATGGGCGCACTGTTACGATCGGCGCTACGACCGGCGAGCGTTAGCAGTCGTGCACGAACGGCGTTTTGGAAGTTCTCCAGTGGGATCGGATTTAACATCGCGGTTTGCAGAACTGGCGCCGTGGGTTTTTCAATTTCGGATTGGCGACCAGGATTACGGCGGCGGGATGAGCGCAGCCGGCGATCCGCGGGTCGATCAATTTTTTCGATTCGTCCCCACCGCTGCGACAATTTTGGAGCTCGGCTCGCTGGAAGGCGCGCACACTTTCATGCTCGCAAAACGTGCCGGGACAAAGCGGGTGCTCGCGCTCGAAGGCCGCGAGCCAAATCTTCGCAAGGCGAGACTGGTTCAGGAACTTCTGGACGTCCGAAATGTGGAATTCGCGCAGGCGAACCTCGAGAACAGCGACGTCGCCAGGTTTGGGAAATTCGACGCCGTTTTCTGTTCGGGCCTGATTTATCACCTGCCCGAACCCTGGAAGCTCATCGCACAACTGTCCGCGATCGCGCCCAATCTGTTCATCTGGACCCATTATGCGGCCGACGCGGATGCGAAAATTGTTTCCGGTGGTCTGCGAGGGAAGATCCACCCCGAAGGCGGCGCAGCGGATCCTCTCAGCGGCATGTCCTCTACGGCGACCTGCCTTACGCTGGAATCGCTGATCACGGCGTTAACCAGAAGTGGATATGCGAGCGTCCAAGTGATCGATAACGATCCGACGCATGCAAACGGACCGGTGGTTACGATCGGCGCCAGGGCAACGAGCCTGTAGCCTCACAGCAGCTCGTAGGCCCATATCCGGGTCGATTCCTCCTTAAATATCAACTTCAATTTATGGCGAATGGAAGAGTCCGGCGGAGTATCGAAAGCAAGGTACTTAATACCGATTTCTTTAAGCTTCGGATCAAGGGGATTCACTTTCCAAAGCACCAGTCCAGGATTCGGACTTTCGAACTCGGCAGGCCTCGTCTCCGTTTGAACCTGAGCGACCAAATAACAGCTTTGGTTAACGACGGATGCATATTTCCCTGTTGGATCAAAACGGGCCAGCTCGTCGAGCGCGGGTATGATTTTCAGGCCATTAAACAGGTCAAGCCCAGAAGCGGAAAAAAACCCGGCCAGAGCGACTCCTGAAGAAAAGACCAGCCATCGGCCTCCACGTAACTCGGGCTGCCGCTTGATCGTGGCGGACAATGAAGAATTGAGGATCACGTCGAGTCCGCGATCCACTGGATTGACCAATGCGGTAGTGGCGACAGCAGGTAGCAGCAATGCGGTAGCTAGCAACCGCCTCCAGTTCCGGCGCAGACAAAAAACAAGAAAGGCTGTATAAGCGGCGGCTGTCCCGATCTCGAAATAAGTGAAAAACTGGTGATAAACAGAATTCATGCATGCGAAAACGATGAGGAGCAAAAGGAGGAGACCGGCAAAAGTCCGTAGATCTTCTTTCTGAAGCATAAACGCTTTAGTAGGCGCCGGACGTAACGTGCTAACGAACGTGACGACGATAGCAATGTTAATTAAACCGAGCGCGGGCAGGCAGCGATAGGGAAGCACCTTGTCGAAGAGAATGAATGCGCCGATCGCCGCCGGGATGGGTAATAGCATCCACGCGGCGAGAAGCAAGAAAGCCAGCCACAGGCATAAATTAGCCAATCTAGTCCGGCGCGTTGCCACAGCGGGCCAAGGCATCAAAAGCGTGACCGGTGCCAGCCAGAGATAGCCGGTGCCCTCGCAAATATTGCCTAACTCAACAGGGAGATGAGCTTCGGTTTTCCAGAAATCCATAAAGTGGGACAGCATTTGGGCGGCGGTCATCGTGCCGCCTTCCGCTGCCCTCTGACCCGGATAAATTGTGCGCGCTAATTCACCGAAGCCCACATTGGTGTCGACGTAGAATAGTCCCAGCACGAGAACGACCAAAAGCCAGCAGCCGCCTACAGCGACGCTGCGTTTGCGCCATCCTTGTTTGCGAAAGATCAGACCGGCGTGTGTCAAGAGCCACCATCCCACGATAGACAGGCCCAAAACAACGAGTGGAAATTGGTGCGGTGGATAAACGCAGAGCGCAAAATCAATCGCGCAGAGCGCGCAAAGCAACGCCGCCAGGGTCAACCGCCAGCGGCTTAGACCTACTGTCAAATAAGCGCATAAACACATAACCCAACCGAACAAACCGACCATCTCGGGTAATAGGGTCGGCCAGGAGTAAGACCACTGCGTGTACGCTGAAAAGAAATACCACAGGGCACCCAACGCCGCCGCGAAACTGGAGCGAGTGATTAGTAAAAGCAGGCTGAAGGTGCCGGTAAGGACGAGCAATCCCTTGGTTTGCCAGTAGCAGGCATAAGCCGCGGAAGGAGGCAGGCAATGAAAAACCCAAAACTGCGGACGAAACCATTCCGTCCAATGACGCGTCGGAACATTGCCAAACAGGGCGGCCTTGTCCGGGCCAAAGAGAGATGAGTCAGCTGCGAAACGATCGCGGCGCAGGATTTGGTTTAGGATTGTGGGCGTATGATAGTTCCACTCATCAATTCGGATAAACTTGGGTTTGCCTAGTAACGGTTGATGCTTCACCGAACTGTGAGAATCAATCGAGCCATAGATGCTAATCGAGGAGCCGTGCAGGCCGGCAATGGCCATGGTCGCGAATACTGCGAGGCAAAGCGTGTAATACCAGAGTGCTGTTCGGTCCAAAGGCAAGACACTGGATGATGCGCAACGCTGCGACCAGGCCGCAAAGGTCTGGTCGACGCGGCGAAGTAATCGTAACACGCTCGCCCACCATCGGCTGCGCCAGTGATCCGCCAGCAGCAGAAGGACGCCGAACACCAGCCAAATCGCATTCAGGCGAAAGAAACGGCCGGAAAAAACTTGCTGGACTGAGTGCCTGATTGTTAGCGGAACATCCCAGGGAAGCAGTAATTGCGAGTCAGTGGACCGTCCGTCGGTTACGACCGTCAGATTTCCATCGCGACTAACGAGCGATGCAATCTCGTTCCCGGGCGCAACTTTAGAGAGATCGAGTCGCTGCATTAGGACGTGAGTGCGGGGCCTTTGAATAAGTGCGTCGCTTATCCGGACGGTGCCGGCAATTTCCAAAGGATCGAAGCGAATCGCGCGAATCGTCTTCGGGGGGAGCGGAAAGAAAAAGCGCTGCGCAGAAGGAGCGTCAGAGACCACTTGGGCTGCGCTGTCGACTTCGTTAAAGCCGCGCCCCGTATCAAAGTAGACCTTCGCCTGCGAAGGAACGCTGGCTCTCATCTCGATGACTAACTCAGCCGCAGGCCGCTCCTGCACCAAGGCGACATTGCGTGTCGCCACAAGGACGACGAAGCCGGCGACGAACACCCATCGGAGAATTCGGGCGTGTGTCATTTCATGCGTGCATCGCCGTTTGGCTTGATCGCGACAATTTGCGCGAGATCAAGGGGCGGGTCGCCGTTGCAAACGCTTCGACGTTCATCCAATGAATAAGATCAGCGACGACCCCGGAAAGCGAGCTTTTCGGCCAACATTCCCGCGTAAGATTCTTTAGTTCAAATATACCAACGCGAGCAGGCTAACCGATTATCTCGATGAAGATTTAATCGGGTCACTGCGATAGCTGAACGTTCGCTGGAGGTGCGATCAGTCGCTAAACTTCTGCCGTGTGTCCCTTTGCTTGAGGAAACCTGCCGATCCGGTCTGCGATTTCGCGACGCTGGCCGATCCTGGGCAGGACGCTAAAACACTTCTCGCTCGCCGATGCGGTGGCCGCGCGCCGGAAGACGGCGCTCGATCTCACCTCTTTCAGCCAAACGCGCTTCGAAGGGAAGGTGTTCCTCGATCAAAGAAGCATTCTTGTGCTGCAAACGCCATTTGACCGAGGATGGCATGCATTCCAGGACGAGAAGGCCGTGCGCGTGACAAGAGTCGACGTCGGATTGCTGGGCGTCGGATTAGAACGCGGGGGGGACACAAGGTGGAATTGCAGTCGACTCGGCCTGCCCGCGTGAGTGCGAGACCGCTCGCGAACTCAACGTGGCTTCGCGATAGCGATCAGGCCCATTAGGGAACATCCCCTTTCAAGACGAAGATACGCTCATCGGTGGTCCGCCACAGATAAGGCACGACCGGAGTCACGACTTGTCCGAAATCCGCTTGGACTGGGAGTGCCGAGATTCTTGCCTTCCAACCATCTCGATAAGCGGACCAAGCCTTGGGATCGTTGGCATAGCTGAGATCGAATTCGCCGGTCACGATGTAATCGAAGCGCTGCCGTTTCAGTAAATCCGACGCTTCGAACCAGGGAATGACAGTGTAGCGGGCGGCCACCCGTTTCCATTCCGCCGGCAGAATTGCAAGCTCCCGGAGACCGAGAACTGTCTCTTCTTTTGTGGCGTGTTGCTGGAGCCAGTCGATTGCCTTGATTCGGCTGTCCTGATGCACCATTCGCCTTTGCACCTGCTGGAATGATGAGAAGCCGAGGGAGACAACACAGCCGCTAATCAAGGCAACGGTCATGCCGAGGCGCAACCATGGATGCGTTCCTCTGCGCGCCCATTCGATCAGACTCGAAAATGCGATCGCGGCCGCGATACACAAGGGCGGAATGAGAGGTAGGAAACTGCGGAACGGTCGAAAGGACTGACCCATGAACGACGCGATAAGCGTCGCGGCGAAACAAATCCAACCAAGCGCGACGGCTCGTGTTCCTCTTTGCCGCAGCATCAGGATGATCCCGACCGACCCGAAGAGGAGCAGCGGCACACCCAGTTCGAGCATCGAGGTCGCCTGAACGAAGTAACCCTGCGGCGAAGGAATCTGGGCATAGGCTCGAATGTTAGCCGCAAGGTCACGCCAGACCGCGATCGGTTTAAGAAAAGTCATCGGAGCGCCCAGCAGGATTCCAAGGACAAATCCTCCGCCTGCTGGGAAAAATAATCGAAGACGGCGCTGCCATTGGAGCGGGAGGGTCAGGATACTCGTGATCAAAGCGACGCCGACGGTGGCGGCGGGGTATTTCGAGGCAAAGGCCAGTCCGGTCGCGAGCCCCGCAAGAGCGACATCCCGCCAAACTGGTTTGCTCACTTCCGCCTGGATTCGCGCGCAAAAGTAAAGGACTACGAGCACGAAAAAGGTCGCGAATGTATCTACGATCACGATCGACCCGCGGGCCACGAGCGCCGGACAAACCGCCACGAGAAGCATGGCCAGGAGGCCGGCCTGGTTGTGGGCAAGCCGGGCCGCGAAAATTCCGGCCAGAATTACGCTGGCGATGCTCAGGCCAGCAGCCGCCATCCGGCCGGCGACAATGAGTTCGACCGGCGCGATGAAATCATAATTCAGTTTCGAGGACGGAAGATCACGCTCGCGGGGAAGGTCTTTTTGAAAACGGTGACCATGAAAATGGTGATAGAACGGTCCATAAAGAAGCAGGCCCGCACCGGCACAATAGGCCGGGAGGGCTGGCAACCCGTACCAGTAAACGTCGAGGCTGCGATTATTAAACGCGTCGATCGTTTGATGAAGCACGTGGCCCTCGTCAATATAGTCGCTGTAAGGCAAGCCGGATCGAATTGGCACAATTCGGAACAAAACTGCCAGGACAAGAATCGCCCCCCAGCAAAACCAGTAGAGGATACGGTCCCTTGGAAACGACGCGCGCGGCGATACCATCATGATGATTTGGGGGAATTGAAGGTTGGACGTCCGCGACCGGACATTCAACGTTGATTTAGATATGAATGAAATCGTCCCACCACGCTCATTTCTGGAATGATGGGCCTAACGAATACGGCGATAGACAGCGATGCAAACGCACGGTGATTTCATTTTTCATCTCGACGAGCCGCGCGAGCAGTTCCGCGCCGGACGGACGCCATTGCGCGGGTGGGTCACGACACAACGGGAACTGAGCGACCTTCGCCTTTGTGGCCGGACAAAGCGAACCCTCAAGCTGGAGGAGCGGCCGGACGTGCACCGCGCATTTCCGAATTTTCCATTCGCCACGGGCTTTCATGATGAAGTCGAGCCGCGCGATCTCCAGGACGGCGCGCTGCATTTTTCTTTTAACGTCGGCGGAGCACCAAACGCTGCGGTCGAGCACCTTTTGCCGCGGCCTCCGGCGCTAACCGGACCAGCGCGCGCCTGGGCAAAATTCCACCGCTTCATCGCGCTCCGACGCTTGCGTTCCGCGCGCAATTCCAGTTCGCGCTGGAACGCTGCGCTGTCCGCTTTTCTGCTCGAGATCCAGATCACCCGCGGGGGGGCTTTTGGTCGCACCGAAACCAACCGGCTCGTCGCGCTCTTCGCCGATGTTTTTCCAGAGGCATTCGTCGTGCAGATCGGCGCAAACGACGGGAGCGCGGGCGATCCGCTTGCCGATGCATTTTCGGAAACGCGCTGGTCCGGGCTGCTGGTGGAACCGGTGCCGCATCTGTACGAAACGCTGGTGGCGCGCTATCGCGATCGGCCCGGAGTCCGTGTGGAACGTGCCGCCGTCTCGGCACGTGACGGAGAAGCACCGCTTTATCGCCTGCGCAGTGTGCCGGGTCAGACGCCGGAATGGTTCAACCAGCTGGCCACATTGAATCGCCAAGTGCTGCTCAAACACGTCTCGTCCATTCCGGAGATCGAGTCGCTCCTAATCGAAGAGCGCGTCCCCACCGTGCGGCTCGACACGCTTCTGGCACGGCACAACGTCTCGCGAATCGATCTGCTCGTGATCGACACGGAAGGCCACGATTGCGAAATCCTGCGCACGCTGGATTTCGCGCGCTTTCAACCGGTGCTGTTGATGTTCGAACACCAGCATCTTTCCGTAAACGACAAGGCGACGGCCTATGCGTTGCTGGAAACGTCCGGATACAAGTTCAAGGAAACGCCGGAAGGTGACGCGATCGCGTGGCGGCAATTGGAGGCAGAGTCATGCGCCTCGGGTACTTGATTTGGACGCGAACCAGAGTCGAATGCCCTAATCATGCTGTGGTTTTTCGCCCTGACTGAAGATTCGACCGCCTTTCGGCAGTATGCCGAGATGATCATGGTCGCGGTGCACACGGCGAGGAAATTCACCTCGCTCGTCCCGCACTGCATTTACGACGGCGGCGACAATGATTTCACCGAGTGGCTGACAAAACACGATGTGCGGATCGTTCGGCACCGCAGTTTTCTCCGCGACGCACTGGCCGAACTGGGCCGGAGCAAAGGGAATCCGCATCTCGGGGCGGCGCTTTCGGGCGCCTTCTCTCGCGTGGAACTTCCGGAGATTGTGGCGCGGCTGGGCGGCGCGGCTCGCGTTCTCTATACGGACTGCGATGTGATATTCGTCGCGGAAGTCGTTCCCGAGCTGGAGGCAAACCCCTGCGACTATTTCGCTGTCGCCCCGGAAGGGAAGCAAGACGATTACGTGAACATGAACACGGGAGTGATGCTGATGAACATCGATCGGTTGCGTGAAAGCCTGCCGAAGTTCCGCGAATATATTTCGAAAAACCTGGCGGCGCTCGAACGCGAATCGTGGGACGAAGCGGCCTATCGCTGGTTCTACCGCGATGGCAACGGCCCGCTCTGGGATAGGTTGAGACCGGAACTAAATTGGAAGCCGTATTGGGGCGAGTGCGCGCAGGCGAAGATCATTCATTTCCACGGACCGAAGCCGTTTCAGCGGGACCACATCGAATCTGTTTGGCCGGAACTCAAGTCTTTGACCGGCGGCACTTATCACGCGTTAGTCGAACAGTGGTCCGAGTTGCTGGGTGAAGCTCGTTAGGCGCAGGCCTCTATTGGCCGGACTATTTATCCGCCACGGCGAACAGGTGAACATGCAGCGGGATGCCGTCACGCGTTCGCACAGGGTGTTCGCCATAGGGGAAAACTTCCACGTGGCGGAAATATTTCCGGAGCAAGCTGCCCAGGCTGGCCCGGGTGAAGAAATTTTTGTGGTCCCCCTCGAGCAGATGCCAGGGGACAACTCGCCAGTCATGAAGGTAGGGCAGCACCTCCATATTGGGGACGGAGACGAGGGCGCGGCCCCGGATCACGCGCGCGATTTCACGAAGAAAAATCTCCGGGTCCTTCACGTGCTCGAGCACCTCGATACAAATCGCGCAATCCCGTTCGCCATCGGCGCACGGCAAGTCGCCGGACTCAACTCTGCGAAAGGGCAACTGGCGTCGCAGCAGAATATCGCAACAATGGGAATTCGATTCCAACCCGAGCCAATCATGTCCGGCGGCCAGCAGCCCCGGCCCGTATGCGCCCGCGCCGCAGCCCACATCCACCACCGAAGATCGCTCCGGCAAATATTCCCGGAGCAAATTGGCGACCTCGATTCCTGGATCCTCCAGCGGCGGCCCGGAACCGTAAATATTTTCCCGGTGGAGCAAGGTCTCATTCTCCGGATGAACAACGTCGCCATGAGGGCGTTCGCGCAATAAAGCCGGCATCAGCCGCACTGGTTGCTCGGCTAATCCGGTTGAAACGTCGTCACCCCACGATGCGATGATGCGCAACGTCGCTTCGCGCGGCTCCGTCAGAGCAGGTCGAACCTGGCCCAGCATCTTGAAACCAGTCAGGACGCCGCGGGAGAGAGCCAATTTCTCGCAGATATCGGGGCGGTAGGACAGGATTCGTGTTTCCGCGAAGCAGTAATCGTCCAGATAAGCGCGGACATGGCAGGACGCCGGATCGCGCCCGGGAGCGTAAACCCAGCCGGAGAGGAAGACCGCCTCGTCATAAATGTTCTGACCCGGCGCGGGCGATTCCAAGCTTGCGTGAAAGGCTAAAGTCACAACGGACGATTCCACATTTTGATCGGACATAAAAACGGGCGCATCACTCAGGCGCTTTCGCTATGTTAATGCGCAAACCGTGCCGCGCGAATCGCCTGGAGGGTTCGGTAGCAGCATTTCGAAAGTCGTCAGGGAAAATTGTGGAATTCTGAAGTTCGCCCGCTAATATCAATCCAGCCGCGCGCGATTCGTCGTGCCTGATCGTGCGATGCGCCAAACCGATTGCCATGGCAGAACGAATACGACCGATCGAACAAATGCTGGAGCTGAGCGAAGAAGAGGCGATGTCGCCCGAGCATCTCGATTCCCAAGTCCAAAAAGCGCAGGAGCAACTCATGCTCTTGAAGCGGCAGTCGGAGCAAATCGAGAAACAAAAACGCGAACTGGAAGAGCTAAGCCGGCGCCAGGAAGAACTCGAACGCGGGCGCGCGGAAATGACGGACAAGCTGTCGCGGTCGCTCGTGATCCTCGAACGTGAAGGGTACGATTCGCAAAAGAAACTCGAACAAATTCGCGCGACCCACGAGAGCTTTACCCAACATTTACAGCTCCTCGAGGCGATCGAACCCAAGACCTGGAACTCCGCGGAACTGCCGAAAGAGTTGAGCCGCGCGCTCAGCACCGTGGACGATGCCCGGACGGAATTCAGCCAGCAACGGAGCCGCCTCGAGGCCGGGAACAGCGAGCAATCAAACGACCTGAACTTGCCGGACGCCGCGCCAGGTCTTTCCGGACTGGGCGGCGGGAAAACGTTCGCGCAGTGGGTGCAGATCGGTTTCGCTCTCTCGCTGCCGCTGATTGTTTTTGGAATGATCGCGCTCCTGGTTTTCTTCTGGATGGCCGTGAAGGGCCAGTGATTCCGCATGCGCCGCCGAACGCCTAAAGCCGGAACGCCGCTCAACCAGAAACAGGAAGAACTCGCCCAGCGCGAATCGCAGGTGCGGGGCGAAATGGAAAAGCTCGAGCGCATGATCGCGGAAGCGCCGCGCGTCGCCGAGGAAACGACCCGGCGGCAACGGGAAGAATTGTTGACCCGCGCGACGGAAGGCCGCAGCCGGCTGGATGTCTCCGTCGCACTTCAAGACAAACGTTGGGGCGACGATGGCCGCACCAGCGGCCGGCGCGTCTCGCTCCGAAAGGAAAGGCGCGAGGGCCGCATCATCTTTCTCGTCCTGGTGATCGCGCTTGGTGTCGCCGTGGTCTGGCTGGTGAGCCATTTTCGTTTTTAGCCGCCTGCCGAATGTCTGAGACCGCCGAACTCGACGTGGCGCACGTCGCGAAGCTGGCGCGACTCAATCTTACTGAGGTAGAGACGCAACTTTTTCAGGCCCAGCTTGGGCGGGTGCTCGAATACGCGCAGAAATTGCGGGAACTGGATACCAGCGCGGTGGAAGATGCCGCGCACACGGTCCCGGTTTTCAATGTCTTCCGCGAGGATGAGCCGCGCGATTGGCTGAGCGTGACCGAGGCATTGCAAAATGCGCCACGGCAGGCCAACGGCCTTTTCATCGTCCCGAAAGTAGTGGAATGAATGCGTCCGACTTGACGGCCCTGAGTATCGCCGAGCTCCAGGCACTACTCCGTCGTGGTGAAGTTTCTCCTCGGGAAGTGCTGGAGGCGCTCCAATCGCGGATCGCGGAAGTAGAGCCTCAGATCGAGGCGTATCTGTCGATGGATTTTAACGGGGCCCTCGAGCAAGCGGAACGCGCCGACGTGAATTTACCGCTGGGCGGCGTGCCCATCGCGATCAAAGACATCATCAGCGTGGCGGATCAGCCGTGCACCTGCGCGTCGAAAATGCTGCGGAATTATCGAGCGCTCTATGACGCGACCGTCATTCGCAAGCTCAGAGCAGCCGGCGCAATTCCATTTGGAAAAACGAATATGGATGAGTTTGCCATGGGTGCGTCCACGGAAAATTCGAGCGTGAAACTCACTCGAAACCCCTGGGACACGTCGCGGGTGCCGGGAGGTTCCAGTGGCGGATCGGCGGCGGCGGTGGCGGCAGACGCCGCGTTCGGAGCGCTCGGAACAGACACGGGAGGGTCGATCCGGCAACCGGCGGCGTTCTCCGGCGTGGTGGGATTGAAACCGAGCTATGGCCGTGTTTCACGCTTTGGCTTGGTCGCGTTCGCATCGTCGCTCGATCAAGCCGGTCCGCTGACAAAGACGGTGCGGGATGCGGCATTGCTGATGAACGCGATCGCCGGGCCCGACCAGCAGGACTCGACCTGTTTGAATGAAGCGGTCCCCGATTATGCCGCCGAGCTCGGGCGCGACCTGCGCGGAATCCGCCTCGGTCTGCCAAAGGAATACATGATCGACGGGATCGATCCGCAGGTCAGGGCGGCTATGGACAAGGCGGTAGCGCACTTCAACTCGTTAGGCGCGGAAATCATCGATGTTTCATTGCCTCACACGGAGTACGCGATCGCTTCCTATTATATGATCGCGAGCGCGGAAGCGTCGGCGAATCTCGCGCGCTTCGATGGAGTGCGCTACGGCTATCGCGCGGAGAACCCACTGAATGTGTTCGACCACTACAGCCGGACGCGGGAAGAAGGATTCGGTCCGGAAGTGAAGCGGCGCATCATTCTCGGCACCTACGTTCTGAGCTCCGGATATTACGAGGCGTATTACGCGCGCGCGCAAAAAGTGAGGACTCTGATCCGCCGTGACTTTGCGGAGGCTTTTGTCCGGGTGGACGCGCTCATCTCGCCGACGTCACCGGTGCCGGCATTTCCGCTGGGAGAGAGAAGCTCCGATCCGTTGCAAATGTACCTGGCCGATGTTTTCACGAATGCGGCGAACCTGGCTGGCATCTGCGGGATCAGCCTGCCGTGTGGTTTTGCCAAAACGGGGAGTGGAACGCGGCTGCCGATTGGGTTGCAGTTGCTGGGGAAGGCGCTGGACGAGGCGCGCATTTTACAGATTGCGCACGCCTACGAGCAGAGCACGGACTGGCATAAGCAGCGGCCGCCGGTCTGTGGGAAAACGTCCAACGTCCAACTTTGAGCTCAGGAAGGTCGCGGAACACTACAACCGGCTAAAGCGAGCCAGCGGCAACGTCCTTTCCGGATGACGTGACCTTGGTCCGGACCACGCTCTGTGGCTTGTCGCTGATGCCGAGATAGATCCGGCCGACGTACTCACCCATAATGCCGAGCAGCAGTAATTGCGTGCCGGAAAGCAACAGGATCGCCGCCATGAGTGAACTCCAGCCGGTCGGATTTCTTTTCAACAAGTGTTCGAGCAGCACCTCGATCACCGCCAGAAAGCCGAGCGCGCTCGTGATCATTCCCGCCAGCGTCATGAGGCGCAGCGGCAGGACGGAAAAATTCACCAGCATGCTCATCCAGAGCCGGACCAACTTTCGAAAGGTATAGCCACTCCTCCCCTGCCCGCGTCCCACGTGGTGAACGCGGACGGCGCCGGCATTTTGCGTGATTTGGAAAATGAGTCCGTCGATGTAGGGATAGGGGGTCCGCGACTTGCCGACTTCGTCGGCGACGAGCCGGGTCATGCAGCGAAAACTCGAGAGGTAGAGTTTTCTCGGTTTCTCCACGACGTAATCCGCGATGATATTTGTGAGCCTGCTGCCTAAGTTGCGCCACCAGGCATGTTCCTTCCGGTCGTAGATCGCGTAGACGACATCGCGCTGTTGCGATTCCGCGACAGCGAGAAGCTTCAACACCTCCGAGGGCGGATTTTGCAGATCGTCATCCATCGTGACGACGTAGTGGCCGGCGCTGGCGCGCAAGCCTGCCAGCACGGCATTGTGTTCGCCAAAATTCCGCGACAGGCTCAGAAACGTGATCGGGATGCGGCTTTCCCCGGTCAATTTCAGTGCGATCGCTTCCGTCTCGTCACTGCTGCCGTCATTCACCAGGATCAATTCAAAACCGCCGGCAATCTGCAGCGCGGACAGTTCCCGATAGAGCGCGGGCAAGGTGAGCGCCGCGTTATAGAGCGGGACGACAATGCTGAGATGTGGCGTGGATTCACCCATTTTTTAGCGCAACGGCAAAGAGAGACGTCCCGAACGGCAAGGATAGGTGACGACTGACGCTCAATTCAAGAGCCGCGATGCGCCTGAAAACCGAATTCAAAATTGGCGGAATCGCTCGGAAATCCGAGCGCGGCGGCTCGTTCTGCCGCGAACGGACGCGACTCAGCCACCGGGCGAGTGCGATGGGCGGAGTAAATGTGGCGTTCCAGTAGCTCAATTTCTCCACTCGGAAATGGCCGCCTTGCAGGAGTGCCTGCACTTGCCGCCGCGTATAACGACGGTTCGCGTTCACGGCGCAGTCGTGCGCGCCTTTCAGAAACTCAAGCGCAGCCACGTTCAGGATGAGTTTACCTCCGGGGCGAAGAACGCGATGGGCCTCATACACGGCAAGAGAGTCATCCGCTTCTGCGGAGCTCAGCACATCGAGGGAGAGAACGAAGTCGAAGGAGCTCTCCGGGAAGGGAAGTTCATGCACGCTCGAGGGAATCAATTTAGCGCCGGTCTGGCGCGCAGCGGTCAGCTCCAAGGCGTGCGTGCTTTGATCGACTCCGGTCAAATCCGCGGCCGGGAATTTTTGCCGCACCACCTTCAACATCCCGCCGGTGCCACAGCCTGCATCGAGCAGCGAGAAATCGGGCGTGGCCGGTTCGATGACAGAGGCCACATGGGAACGCAACGCCTGATACCACCAATAGTGATCCTCGACCGAGCGCATGATGTCGTTTTCTTCCGGAGACATTGGATGTTTGCAGAGCAAATTCTGTGAGACGCGATTATCTCATGGTCCTTTGGAGAAAGACTGGTCGCCCAACTGATACAACTTAAGCTCGTCGGCATCCACCGCCCAGAATGAAAGTTTGGCGCCGGCGGGAATGGCGCTGCGCGAAAATGTCGCCGTCCAGCCAGCCCAAAGTTGGTCCATGCTCCGGAAGCGCTTCACGGTATCTGCTCGCATTTCGAAAGAATCTGAAATCGTAAACGCGATCCATTCTTGATCTCGAGAGTCTTGATAAGCCACCACCACGCAATCTGCCGGTCGTCTTTTTTCGTCCAGAGTGGCCCAACCGGAGGCACGATAAAGTTCTGCGCCAACACGCTCCACAGTTTCGCAAAAACCGGAGGCGCGTTTTTGACCCGCGGCTTCATGAGGCAGCACGCTGACATGATTCGTTCGGAGCAATGGCGGTCGAATTAATTTCAAGCGGTCGAGTGCCGCCGCATTTTGCGTGACGGGATCGGCACTACCTGGATAAGCGGTTTTCTTGATGACCTCTGATGTATCGAGCGGCACGCTGAAGAGAACAGCTGCCCGGGCCAGTCTGTCCTTCCTCGACAAGGCTCGCAGAAAGAAATGGCTGTTGGCGGCACAAGCTTGGTAAGGAACAAGATAGGTTAAGGCCAAAAGCAGATGCACTCCAAACACCCACGCTCGTGACCGATTGGTAGGGCGCGACGCCACGATTTCGCGACCGATGATCGCAACAAGCACGATGACGGCGACGGTGAGATAAAGCGAAAAGGGCACGTAACGCGAAGCAAGGGCATAAGACGCGCCGTATGCGATACGGCCCAGCGCAGCAAGACAGGCACTTCCGATGGAATACAGACCGAGCGCAAACCAGGGAACGACTGTTGCCAGGAACGCGCGATCGCGAATTCGTTGTCCTGTATAAGCCAGGGCGAGGAGATAAAGCAGAAGCTGCAGGGCACCAAAAAATGTGGCGAGCGCTTCGTGGTGGCGGAACGAATACGCCAGGCCACCGCCCAAAAACTCCAGGATGAAGTGGGCATATTCGAGAGAGGGCGCAGCGGGCGCGAACTCTGGGTGATATGGGGGTCTTTCGTAACCCCAAAAATAGATGGTTGCACAACTTGCGCATACCCCCAGCCAGAGTCCGAGCCACAATCGCCAGCGCGCAGGGCGTTGGACGAGGAGAAGTGTTGGAAATGTCAGGCCCCAGGCGAGCAAGCCGTTCGCCAAAGTGAAGCTGCTCGCGGTGCACAGCGTGAGACAGAGCCAGAATTTCACCACAGTCGAACGCAGGGTACCCAGCGCTAGGAGCGCAGTGACCACAAACAAAGCCGGAAGAAATGAGGGAAACCCGGAGGCGAAAATCCAAAGTTCGACTTGGGCTAACGAAAAAATAGTGAGCGCGATAAGCCAGAAACAAATAGCAACTGCTCCCGGGCTAAGACCTGAACGTCGCAGCAGAAGGAAGATGCCCGCCGCGGTCAACCAGCAACTGATCAGAGACAACACCATCTGATCGCGCACATCCCAGTGCCCTCGGGCGGCGGAGAGAATGAAGATCAGTTTCGGCAGGACAGTGCGGGCTTCCTGTTGTTGCTCGAAGATGTCGGTCAACGTCAACTGCCCGGTATGCGCCTTGACGATGAGCGGCGCCATTGCCCAATCATCGAGCGTAGGCACTTCGACCGAATAATGGCGCACCAGATAAGTTACATGGACCATGTGGACCAGCGCTCCGAGCCAGAAAAGGATCCACAATGTCTTTTGCCGTTGGGCAGGCTGCTCGAGAAACGACCAGCCCCTCGTCTCGACCTGCGGCCAGATTCTCCGAACCCAGGGCCACGGCAGCGCGTGATTCATCGCAAGCCGGTGCCCCAGCGCCGATGGAGAAATCGCTCGATCGGCGCGAACACTATCTTGTCCGTGAGCAAGCCGATCAAAACAATGACCAGCATCACGCCAATCACCTGGTCCATGGCATGCAGCTCGCGGCCGTAATGCAAAAGATGCCCGAGCCCGAAGCCAGTCAGGATCGTTACGTAAATCTCAGCCGCCATCAGTGACCTCCACGCGAAAGCCCAACCTTGTTTCATGCCGCTGACCAGGTAGGGCAGCGACGCGGGCAGGATGACCTTCGTCCATTTGTGCAACCCGCTCGATCCCATCGTCCGCGCGGCCCGCGCATAGATGGGCGGGATATTGCGCACGCCGGTATCGGTAGCGATCACAACCGACCAGACCGTTCCCATGATGACGACGAACAACATCGCGCTTTCCGTCTGGCCAAACCAAAGCAAGGCCAGAGGAATCCAACAAACGCTCGGCAAGGTCTGCAATCCCAGCGCCAGGACGCCGATCGTATCCTCCATGAATTTGGAGGCGGAGGTGAACAACCCGAGCGGGAGACCGATCGCGATGCCGATCAAGTAGCCGACCAGGAGCCGCCGCACGGTCACCGTGGTCGCTTGAAGCAAAGTTCCGTCCCGTGCCGCGCCCAGGAGATATTCGCCCACACTCTTTGGCGACGGCAATAGCACCGGGGACCATATATTCGCCTGCACAATGAAATGCCAGATCGTGACGAGCGTGACGAAGAACAAAGTGGCGAGGAGCGCGCGTCTCATTAGTCGGATACCTCCCCGTCTGAGTGGCCCTTCAAGGCGCGCGTGATATTGCCGGCATACTCGGCCAGCTGAATGCTGTTGATGTCGCGCGGCCGCGGGAGGGGAATGTCGAATTGCTCGCGGATGCGCCCCGGATTACGGGAGAACAGGATCACGCGATCGGCGAGGCAGACGGCTTCGCGAACGTTATGAGTAACGAAGACGATGGTCTTGCGGCGTTTTTGCCAGATCCGCTGGATGTCGCTGTAAAGTTGCTCGCGTGTGAGCGCGTCGAGTGCGGCAAATGGTTCGTCCATTAACAAGACGCGCGGATTCGGCGCGAGCGCGCGGGCCAGGGCGACGCGCTGTTTCATCCCGCCGGACAGCTCGTGCACATGCGCGGCCGAGAATTTCTCCAAGCCAACCAGCTGCAGAAAAAACTTCGCCACCTCAAGACGTTCCTTATTCGTTAGGCCGGGTTTGAGTTTCAACCCAAACATGACGTTGCCGATGACGTCGAGCCAGGGGAAGAGCGCGGATTCCTGAAACATGACGAGCCGATGCCGGCCGGGATTGAGCACGGGTTCGTTGTCGGCCATGACTCTGCCTTCGTCCGGTGTCTCGAGGCCCGAAATGATGTCGAGCAAGGTCGATTTTCCGCAACCGCTCGGCCCGACCAAACAAACGAATTCGCCTTCGCCGATGCTAAGCGACACGCTATCCAGCGCATGCACCGTCTGCCGCGTGGTGCGAAACCACTTCGAGACATTCTCGACGATGAGCTTCGCCGGGGGCGGCCCAACTAACTCCTCCTGGAGCGACATCAGGGTTTCTCGAACAGCTTCGAAAGATCGGGCGCGCTCTTAATGAAGCCGGCTTTTATCGAGTTTTGCATAAAGTTCTCAACGGAGGTGCGTGGTATCTCGGCCGTGAACGCGATCCGCTTCCATGATTGCGCAATCAGCTCAAGAGCCATCTCGCTTTTGGTTTCTTCGCGCAGCTCGGCTCGCACGAGCTTCTGAGCCTCGTCTGGATTCCTGGCCATCCACTCAGTCAACTCGGCGTGGGCTTGAGCGAACTTCTTTGCGAGATCGCGGTGTTCGGCAAGATACTTGACGCTGGAAACCAAAACGGTGGTCGCGACATCCTTCTCGTCCACCAGAATTTTGCCGCCGGATTCACGCTCGAGTCGGGAGACCCACGGCTCAACGGTCCAAACCGCGTCGATCTTTTTTTGCTGGAACAACGTCAGCTGGTCGGGATTCTGCGTAGGCAAGACCTGCGCGTCACCGCCGAGCTGCGTGATTTTCAGACCGCCCGCCGTCAACCACGCTCGACAGGAAATGTCCTGCGTGTTCCCGAGCTGCGGCGTCGCAATTTTCTTTCCGCGAAAATCGGCGGGCGTTTTCAGGTTTTGGTCCGGCTGCGCGACCAGCGCCGCTCCGCCGTTCGCCGCTCCGGCGATCAGCCGGATTTCGCCGCCATTCGATTTCGTATAAGCATTCAGGGCGGGCCCGGGACCGACGTAGGTGAGATCAATCGATTGCGCGAAGATCGCTTCCATCGCGCTCGGTCCGGCATTATAAACGAACCACTCGATCTTGGTGCCGAGGCCAAGCCGCTCCTCGAACCAACCTTTGCCTTGCCGCGAGAGATTGTGCGCTACCAGGGCCTGCGCGTGAGTGATATTCGGGAAGTGCCCGACGCGAAGAGCGGCATTCTCCGCCGCTTCCAGGCGGACGATGAACGCAAGCGCAACTGAGAGAATGAGCGCAGAGATTGTTTTCATGGGCGTGGGAGCATTCGAGCGTTACCAGTATTCGTTTTTGTTCGCGAGGACTAAGGCATGGTCGCTGCATATAAAAGCGAGTTCAATCCCGCAACTGAGTTCGACGCCGCTCATGTCGGCAACCAAGCAGGCGGAAAGGTGAGACCGCTCGGCAACGAGTTTCGACAGACCTATGCGTCAGAGGCCCTTGGACAATATCTGATGCGCGACCCTCAGGTAAATGGCGCGAGCCACCATGCCACACACCAATTTGCCGCCAAACCTTACTGGATATTGTA
>JBEEHC010000156.1:0-11358 GCA_041167205.1 Verrucomicrobiota bacterium | reverse complement strand
TTGGTCCGCATCGCGACGACATCCAAATTCTCGTGGAGGCGCATCCTGGAAACCAATACGCCTCCGAAGGTCAGCAGCGCACCGTTGCGCTCGCGTTTAAGATTGCGCAGGCGCGAGTCTTCATGATGGAAGAGGGGGTGCCACCGCTGCTCTTGATCGACGATGTCTTCGGGGAGCTCGACCCGGTTCGGCGCAATTCGCTCCTGGAGCATTTGCCGGCCGACGCCCAAAAACTCGTCACCGCCACGACCACGCAATGGCGCGAGGATGGTGTGGAAGGGCCGGTTTTCGAATTGAAGGATGGCCGGTTGCTCCGCAGGTAAGGCTGCCCCGCTGGGGCGCGGCGTTTGTCAGCCTCGCATTCGGACGGCGGAGCGCGTCGTCCCTACCTGAAAGGGGTTGCGCAGGGGCTTTCTGCAGCTTCTAGTTTTTTCATGCGTAACCTCGGGGATGGAATGCCGCTGAGTCTGGCGGGTTCGCTGCTGGTCGCTCATCCGAACATGCTCGACCCCAATTTTCGCCGGGCCGTGCTCTTTATTTATGAGCACGATTCGAACGAAGGAGCGGGCGGCCTTATCATTAATCGCCCTCTCGACAAACAAGTGATTGATTTGGTGAACGAGGCGCCGCCGGATGGGCTCGCCGACATTCCGGTCTTTCTCGGCGGTCCGGTCGGGAAGAATCAGCTGATGTTCGCTGCCTTTGAATGGGAAACGGGCGCAGGCCTGAAACTGAATCACAATGTTGGCGTTGACGAAGCGCACGAGCTCGCCGGCGAGGATCCCACATCGATCCGGGCGTTTGTTGGATACGCCGGATGGAGCGCGGGCCAACTCGAAGCTGAGATGAAGGAAAAGGCCTGGATTTTGCAGCAACCAACTCGCGAGGCCCTGACCCCCGATCGTCTGCCCAAACTTTGGTTTGAGATCATGCGCAGTCTCGGGCCCTGGTACAAGATGCTCGCCGCGGCGCCGGACGACCCATCATTAAACTAGTGATCCGTGCTTGGTGAATTGGTGATCGGTAAATTCAGCTAGTCACGCGGCTTGTTTTCCACTTATCACTAGTCAGCGTTCACCATCCAATACCCAATATGATCATCGGCGTTCCGAAAGAAATTAAGGAGCAGGAGCATCGCGTCGGCCTCGTTCCCGCTACCGCAACTACCTTGACTCGCCGCGGCCACACTGTGCTGGTGCAGAAGAGCGCGGGGGTCGGCTCCGGATTTTCCGATGGGGATTATGTCGCGGTCGGCGCGAAGATCATCGACACCGCCGAAGAACTGTTTCGACAGGCGGAGATGATCGTAAAAGTGAAAGAGCCGCTGAAGGCCGAATACGGTTTGCTGCGCAAAGGCCAGATTCTCTTCACCTACCTGCACCTGGCGGCGAGCAAACCGCTGACGGAAGCCTTGCTTAAGTCAGGCGTTACCGCCGTTGCCTACGAAACCATCCAGGTCGGGAACAAATTACCGTTGCTCGAGCCCATGAGTGAAATTGCGGGGCGCATGTCGGTAGTGATGGGCGCGTATTATCTGGCGAAACATAACGGCGGCAACGGCGTTCTGCTCGGCGGAGTGCCCGGGGTGTTGCCAGGAAAGGTGGTCGTGATTGGCGGTGGCACGTCGGGGGTGAACGCGGCGCGAATGGCAGTCGGATTGAAAGCGGACGTAACAATCCTGGAAGTGGATGGCGAACGGATGCGTTTTCTCGATTTGACGATGCCGAACGTAAAAACGCTTTATTCCAATGAAGCCAACCTGACGGATTTGATGCCGACGACAGACCTCCTCATCGGTGCCGTGCTCGTTCCGGGCGCAAAAGCTCCCAAGCTGATCACGCGAGAAATGTTGAAGAAGATGAGACCGGGCAGCGTGCTGGTAGACATTGCGATCGATCAGGGCGGGTGCGCGGAGACCTCGCGCGCGACGACGCACCATGATCCGATCTACGTTGAGGAAGACGTGACACACTATTGCGTCGCGAACATGCCCGGAGCGTATGCGCGCACCTCCACGCAGGCTCTTAGTAATGCAACGGCCCGCTACGTCGAATTGCTCGCTGATCTGGGCCTGGAAGAGGCGTGCAAAAAACAGCCCGCGCTTCTCGGCGGGATCAACACGCGCGACGGCCGAGTGACTCATGGGGCGGTCGCCGAGGCGCACGGATTGAAATGCGAAGCGCCGTTCTAAGCGGGTCGCCGAAAGGCAGATGCCCTGCGAAAGATTAACTTCAGCAAGGCCGGAAACTCGCCTTGTTCCGATTCAGGCTTAGTCCCAAGACGGGCAACCAATTAACAACTATGAAAAAATTAATCTGCATTCTGGCCAGCGCCGCGCTTCTCGGAGCGTGCGAGCAAAAGACCGAAACCGTCACTCCAGCAGCGGCGCCGGCGGACAAGAAAACTGAGAATAACACCACCGTGGTAAATCCTCCCGCGAAGGATACCGGCTCCAAGACCACGAACAACATCACCACTACCGCACCGGCCACGAACACCGAGAAGAAGACCGAGACGACGACGACGACGTCGTCGAGTCCGAACCCGTAATCTTACCGTTTAGTCGAAAGTCTTCCCGTGGCATGTCCGCGGGAAGACTTTTGCTGTACGTGCCGGGAGCCGGCCTACCCTCAGGCCATCTCCGGAATATCAGGCACGCCTCTGTGTTATGGTGTCCGTGCATGCCGTCCACGCCAAGTTCGTCTGATTTATCGTTCCCGAAAGCGATGCGCCTGGTGCTTCCGGCGGAGTTCGCCCGGGTCAAGTCGGAAGGGACCGCGCACCGAGGTCGAACGCTTGTCTTGGGAGTCCTGGCCAACCCGAAGGAGAAATCATTTCGCGCGGGCTTCGTCACTTCGAGGTGGCTCGGGGGCGCCGTGGTGCGAAATCGGGTGCGGCGACGGCTGCGCGACATCGTTCGCACGCAACAGGGAAGGTTGCGGGAAGGTTTTTGGTTCGTGGTGATCGCTCGTCCGGCAGCGTCGCGCGCATCTTACGGTGCGCTGAAAGATGAGTGGTTGCGCCTCGCGGAGCGCGCTTCTATTCTATCGCCCTGATGCACTTGCTCGCGCGCTTTCTGATCCGTGGTTATCAATTGCTCGTTTCGCCTGTGTTGTCTTTTCTGGGAGGGCCGGGCTCGGGCTGCCGTTTTCAACCGACTTGCTCGGTCTACTTCCTCGAAGCGCTCGAGAAGCATCGTTTTCTTCGCGGGACATGGCTGGGATTGCGCCGTCTCGGTCGCTGCCAGCCTTGGGGCGGACAAGGTCACGACCCCGTCCCGCATTCTCACCGCGGTGAGAACACGGCCGCGCGTTTTGCTTGTGAATAGCCTGTCGGGCAGCCCTTATGGATCGACAAGCATGGATTGCGATTACCCTTTGCGTAATGGGGTTCGTCGCGTTGCAAGTTTACAACGCGAAAAATATGCCGGCGCCCGTGCGGGCCATTGTCTCGCCGACGCCGACTGCGGCCCCGGAAAATCAGGCTCCGGCCGGAGCGTCGCCGGCGCCATCGGTTAGTCCTGCTCCAGGGGCGACGCCAACGCCTTCGCCCATTGCTTCCATTCCGCCTTTTGCCGAGAAAACGGAGGCACTGCGGAACGATGATGTCGAGCTTCGTCTGACGAACCGGGGCGCCGGGATTAGCGAAGCGGTGATGCTCAAGCACGCCATCGAAAACGGCCAGCCCGTTGTCTTGAATTCCGCGGATCGCACGCCGATCGGCGCAATCATCGAGCAACCGGCAACTCCTGTGCTGCCGGAGTTCGGGATCGTGCGCGGCGATGATGGCAGTGTACAGTTCGATCGCAAAACACCGGAGGGCGTAACCGTCCGAAAGAAGTTTTTCTTCCCGCCAACCACTGAGAAAAAAGACAACTTCGTCGCGGAGATGGATGTCGATTTCCGGAACGACGGGGCGCAGCCTTACACCAACGCCGGCTACTTTGTCTCCCTGGGTTCGACGCGGCCCCTCCATCCCAGCGACATGCCCTCTTATACCCGTCTCGTTTGGTGCATCGAGGGCAAACCGAAGGCGACCGACGTGAGCTGGTTCGCCGCGCAAAATTACCCGCTCGTCGGGGTCCAAAAACGCGCGGCGCTGCCCATATTCCAGGAAAAGGTGAATGGCGCAGAGTGGGCCGCCATGACGAACCAGTTTTTCACCACCATCGTCACACCACTCAACGCGAAGGGGGTCGAAGCTTGGGCGCAGCCGTTCGACATCAAGCGCGCGGAAGGTCCAAGCCTGCAGGGAATGGATGGCGCGATGGGGATGCCGGGGTTCCAGCTTCAACCCGGCCAGACGGCCACGGTGCGTTTTCAACTTTACGTCGGACCCAAGCTTTACAACCGCCTCGCAAAACTCGAGCACGACGAAGCGGAGATCATGAACTTCGGGATGTGGAAGTTAGTCAGCCAATTCCTCCTCAATTTCATGAACCTGATCCACGGGTGGGTGGGCAGTTATGGTTGGGCGATCATCATTTTGACCGCGTGCGTGAAAGGCGTTCTCTGGCCGCTCCAAAACAAGGCGAACAAGTCGATGCGCAAGATGTCCGCGCTCGCGCCGAAAATGCAGGCGCTAAAGGAAAAGTACAAGGACGATCCGACGCGGATGAATCAGGAAGTCATGAAGCTCTACAAGGAGCATGGTGTAAACCCGGTGGGCGGCTGCCTTCCGATGATGATCCAGATTCCGATCTTCTTCGGATTATTCAGCATGCTCGGGCAGGCGGCGGAACTTCGAAACGCATCGTTCCTCTGGGTGCATGACCTTTCCCAGCCGGATACTGTCGCGCATCTCCCCGGCATTGGCTGGCCCATCAACGTTCTCCCGCTCATCATGGGATCGACGAACATCTGGCTCATGCGCATGACGCCCAAGACCGGCGACAGCACGCAACGGCGGGTCATGATGTTCATGCCGCTGATCTTTTTATTTTTCTGCTACAATTTCGCAGCGGCGCTGGCATTATATTACACGACTCAGAACCTGTTCACGATTCTACAGCTTTGGCAGAACCAGAAACAGCCGTTGCCGGTTCTGGAGAAAGTTGTGCCGGCAGGGAAGAAGTCGCGCAAAGGACGACCATGACGCCCAAGGAATTACTCGACACGATTCTCGGTTACCTCGGCTTCGTTGTGCAAATTGACGAAACCCAAAGCGAAGGCGGAAATCCGACCTTGCAGATCTACATGGAGGAAAGCCACACGCTGATTGGCCGCGATGGCGAGACGCTCGAGGCGATCCAATTTCTGCTCAACCGGCTGATCCAGTCGAAAGACAAGGACGCGCCGAAAGTGATCGTCGATTGCGAGCATTATCGCTCGATGCGGGAAGATCGAATCGTGCAGCGGGTGAGGGAACTGGCCGAGCGCGTGCGCATTTCCGGTCGTTCGCTCCAGCTCGAGCCGATGAATTCCTATGAACGGCGCATCGTGCATAACGCGTTCAAGGACGATCCCGACGTCGCGACGTGGAGCCCCTCGGACTCCGCGCGGATCAAGCAGATCACGCTTCTGAAGCGCCAGCCGAAACACGAGCCCGCTCCGCAGCAGCAGCAGTAACTGTAGCGGCGGTCTATGGACCGCCGGATGTATGAGCGCTCGCTGCTGCGAACGCTTGTTGGTGGATCGGCGGTCATAGACCGCCGCTGCAAGTCAATTTGCGAACTCGAAAACAATTTTCCCGCCGCGCTTCCCTTGCGATGCGTGTGCCACAGCGGCCTTTGCTTCGGAAATCGGATAGGTCTTTTCTACCTTCGTGCGCAACCGCCCGCGCTGCGCCATTTCGAAAAGCGGCGTAAAGGTTTCCGAGCGCTGGGCCGGAGTGGCCCCGTCGTACCACTTGTTCACCCAGAATCCGGTAAAGCGCAGGTTCTTGAAAATCAGCATCCCGTTGGGAAGGCACATCGGCTCCAAGCTCATCGCGCCGTACGTCACGATCGTCGCGTCCGGCGCCAGCGTCTTTGCCATCCGCAGCGCGTTCTCGCCCCCGACAGCATTCAACGCCAATCGAATCGGCGCGCGCTGCGTTGCCGCCGCCACTTCGTCGCGCAAGTTCTCGCCATCGACCAACACCACGTCGCCGCCCTCGCCTCGGAGTTCCTCAACCAGTTCGGGGCGCCGAACGATATTGATGGTCTTGTATCCGAGCTCCCGCGCGATCTGAATGACACAGCGTCCCGCCGCCGAATTCGCCGCGTTCTGAATCACCCAGTCGCCTGGCCGTAGCGAAACAAAATCATGGAGCATTCGCCAGGCAGTGATCGGATTCACTTTTAACATGGCTGCCTGGATCGGTTCGATTCCATCGGGAACGATTACAAGCTTCTCGGCCGGCACTGCACACGCCTCGCGCCAGGTCCCGGGACCGTGCGGCAAAATCACCAGCGCGCCCGCGCCCACACTCCGCACTGCGGATCCGACTTCGACGACGGTGCCGGCGCCTTCCATTCCCGGCGTTGCCGGCAGCGTTGGACGCACCGGATACTTCCCTTCGATGGCGTTCAGGTCCGCTGGGTTGATCGGAGCCGCCGCCATCTTGACCACGACTTCATCCGGCGCCGGCTCGGGCCAGGGTTGCTCGACAATTCGCAGGACCTCCGCCGGAATTCCGTGCGTTTCGTAGATTGCGGCCTTAAGACTTTTGCTCATAGATGCCGCAGGCTTTTCATCCTACATCGAACGACCCCGCCAGCAATATGCAAACCGGCGCGCGGGTGGCCCTCGCCGGGATGATCGTGAATGTCTTTCTCGCCGCTGCAAAAGTCACGGCGGGCCTGCTCGGAAATTCTTATGTGCTGATCGCCGATGGGATCGAATCCGTGCTCGATATCGGAGGCTCCGCGGTGATTTGGGGCGGGCTTAAATTTGCCTCGCGGCCACCCGACGCGACGCATCCCTACGGCCATGGCAAAGCCGAGCCGCTGGCCGCGGGAATCGTCGCGGTCGGTGTGCTCCTGGCAGCGATCGGTTTGGCGATTCAGAGTGTGCGTGAAATTTTTCTCCCGCACCACGCGCCGGCGCCTTTCACGTTGATCGTTTTGATCGTGGTCGTGGCCGTGAAGGAATTTCTCTATCGATCCGTGATTCGCCTCGGAAAGAACGTCGAGAGCACGGCCGTTCAGACCGATGCCTGGCATCACCGGACGGACGCCATGACCTCGATCGCCGCTTTTATCGGCATCTCAATTACCTTGATCGGCGGGGAACGCTGGCAAAGTGCGGATGCCTGGGCCGCGCTGTTCGCCTGCGCGATCATCGGTGCGAATGGTTATCGGCTCCTCTTCCCGGCCTTGCACGAAATGCTGGACACCGCGCCGCGCGGCGAAATCGTTGCCATTATCAAGAAGGCGGCGATTTCGGTTCCGGGCGTCCTTGAGGTTGAAAAATGTCTCGTCCGTAAAATGGGTCTCTCCTTTTACGTTGATCTTCATGTCGGCGTGGATGGCGGAATCTCCGTGCGCGAGGGGCATCGCATCGCGCATCAGGTAAAGGATGCAATCAAAAAAGCTGATTCGCGGATCGCCGACGTTCTCGTCCACGTCGAGCCGGCTGGTGCGTAGGTGGATCACGCGCTCCGCCGCGCGATGGCAAAGTGGCGGCGCAGCCGCGTCGAAAAACATCGAGCGTCGGAGCGCTCGATCCACCTCAGATCAAATCGACGCGTAGGACCTTATCGAGCGCTGATGTGAGCGACCGTCGAGCGAACGCGACACGCTGCCGAAAGGCATTCAAGCGCATCAGCGCGCCGGGATGTCTCACGAGATAGAGCGCGAGACGGGCGAAGTTTGTTCTCTGCTTCTGCAAATCGAAGAGCACGTTCGGCGGAGCAGGGAACGGCTCCGATGGCGTGTCGCTAATCGCTCGCAGCGATAGCATCGGCATCCGGTGAGCCGCGCATGCCGCCGCGATGTACGCCGTTTCCATATCGACCGCCGCTGCGCCGCTTTCCGCCGCCCAGCGGTCGCGCTCGGATTTTGAATCAACGATCCCCGGCACGGTCGCCAGTTTCCCTACAAAAAATCCATCATTCGTGAAATCAAGATGCGCAGAAGCCAGGATCTCCGGGCTCGAGAAATTCTCCGAGACCAGCAAATTTCCGATCTGCAATTCCTGGTCCAGTGCTCCAGCAAATCCGGCGCTGATCAAGTATTTGAATTCTTGGGCGCGTAGGAGATTTTCAATGTGCGTCCGGCAACTCTTCTCACCGACGCCGGTATGAAAGACGGCGACCGATCGGTTGTGGATTTGGCCGCAAACGCTTTCCACGCCTTCGCGAGCGTCTACAACTGGGTTCGCGAGCAAATGCAGGAAGTCCGAACTCTCCGCCGGCAAGGCAAAAGTAACCGCGATCATCGGACCGCGGTCGCTCACGGAGTCGGAGTCCGCAACGCTTCGGTAATCCGCACGTAAATATTTATTCTTTCTCTGGTCGCGGGCTTTTCTTTTCGTGGCGTCGGCGAGGAAAAATCCGCCTGCGCGAGTGGTGCGAGTGCTCGCCGGAATTCGTCCTCCCGGTTCGCGGGAAGATCTGCCAGGACAGTGATGCCCGAATCGTCTGCCGGAGCTTTCGCGGCAGACCCACCGCATTGGGTCGCGATCATTACGACGTTGTTGGCCAGCGCTTCGCGCTCATTCGCGGACGCCGACAGATGGATTTCATCGGCCGCGAGCGTAGGGGCGGGCAGAGTGGTTTCCGCCGTTTTTTGAAGCGAGGCGGTAAGTTGCTGACGCATGGCCAATTCCCTGACGCGAAGGTCGGCCGGCTTCTCCGATTTTTTCTTGCCGACGATGAATGCGATGCCGACGAGCACGTTAACCAGGACCAGCAGGGCGAAAACAGCGATCAGGCGCCGTCCCAATTTCCCACTCGGGGGCGGGATCTCCAAATCGTCGCTTTCTCCGAGGACCTCGCGCGAGCCGCGTGAGCGCCGGTGCATTTCACGGGCGATGGCGAGTTCGCGTTGCAACTGCGGATCGTTTGGGACTCTCGCTTCGAGCTGCGCGCGTTCCGCCGCGTCGAGATTTCCTTCGAGATAATCGAACAGCTTTTCCGGAGTCATGGGCAGAGGAAAGACCGTCATGCTGAGCAACCTCATGCGCAAATCGCGCCGGCAAACAATCGAGAATCGGGAGGGCAGGCTTGTTTCCTTCATCGCGTAATTACCGGAAATACGATTTCCGTTTGCGCCTTGGCTGAAAAATCGCCCTTCGTTCCTTCGGCTATTGCTCTTTAGCCTCGGGGAAATAGATTACCGCCCTCGTGGATGAAAGCGGCAAGGACCTTGCGCAAAGGCGTCGGCGATGGCCCCGGCTGGTTCGGCGGGGTCTGCTCGTTCTGCTCGCCCTCGTCCTGATATTTCACCGGCCGATCATATTCGCGATCGGACGTTCCGTAGCGAATCGTTACGCGGCCAGGGCAAACCTGAAGATGGATTGCTCCCTCGGCGGGACAATTTTCACCGGTCTCGTCATCCGAAACCTGCATGTGGTGCCGATTGGTCCGACAGTCGTGGAGTCGATCGACGTTGATTACATCCAGGCGGATTACAGCCTGTGGGACTGGTGGCGGCGAGGCGCAACGGAGGTTCTAAAAAACGCCGAAGTGCGGACGGCGCGCATGGTTCTAAACCCGGCCAAAGCCTCATTGAAACCCAGGATCCCCCGGCCTGACGAGCGGATCACCTTGTTCCCGGTTTTCCCGGAGCGACTCCGCCTCTCCGACATCAATCTCCACGTTCGCTCGACCACCGAGAAGCAGGATTTCGTTCTGGAGCATCTTGACATCGATCTCGATCCGCGAAGTCCGGGCGAGCTCCGCATTGCCGCGCTCCAGCTCCCCAACGCCCCAGCCTGGACATCAATTTCCGGGCGGACTTCCTACACCAACAAGAATCTAATCCTTGGCGGCCTGGTCTTCGATGACACGAATCAGATTCGGCTCCTCGCCTTCGATGCATCGCACATCTCCTCCCGGTCGATCGAGGTGGTCCTGGACGCGTCTCTTGCCGGCGGAACGGTTGCTGGCTCGGCGGCCTTGAGCGAGACGGCGCGTTCGCTGAAGACAAAGCTCCGGGTCGTCGCGGAGAATGTTTCGTTGGATACGCTCCGCGGTTATCTGGGCCGGCCTCCCGAGTTTATCACGGGCGATGTCAAACGTCTCTCCGTGGCCTGCGATGGAGTAATCGACGCTCCGCGAACCTGGAATGGGACGCTCGAAGCGCAAATCAGCAATCTGCGACAGGAAAGTTTGTTCTTTGATCGCTGCGACTTGAAAGTGGCTGCGCGCGACGGCATGGCTGTGCTGGAGTCGGGCGAAGCGACGACGGGATCGAACAGGATTCAGCTGAAAGGCGCGGCCGAACTGCCGGAGCACATTCGCTACTTTGGGCAGAGCCCAGCGAGGTTCGAGATCTCCGCGGTGTTACCCGATCTCCAATCCATCACGGCAAAGTTTCCTCAGCCGCTGACGGGCTCCGCGACGGTCAATGGCAGGGCGGAAATCAAGGACGCCATCCTGCGGGCCGATCTAACCTTCGGCGGGGGCCCGATCGGATTCGGCAATGGATCGGCCAACCAGGTGAACGGGACGCTGAAGGCGTCGAAACAAATGCCGGCGACCAACGAGGCAAAAGTCTATTACACCGACCTCCGCTCGCAGATCCACGTTGAAATGGCCGACGTGCATTCTGGCGAGAATCTTTTCGACTCGGTCGTGGCGGATTTGAGCAGCGAGGGCGCTTCGCTCAAGCTCGAGCGCATGGTGGCCGTTCGAAAACAGAACAGCATCACGGTTGCCGGCAATTACCTATTGCCTGACGATTTCACCCACGCGCCGACCCAGCCGGCGAATTTTGCGGTGTCGTTAGGCGCAATCGAGCTGGGCGATTATTGGCCCGAGGATTCCCCGAACAAGATCACTGGTCCTCTGCAGCTGAGCGGCGAGGTGACGGTCCGTGACGGAAAGGCAAACGGGCAGGTGTCGGTCTACGGCTCGAATCTGAAGTTTCGAAGCCTGGTCGTGCCGCAGGTCAGCGGGCAGGCCTCCATTTCGAAAAATGTCGTTTACCTGAACGACTTCACCGCGAACCTGAATGAGCGGGATTACATCACCGGCCACGGCGTTTTCTCGCTCGATAAACCTCACCAGTACAGCGGGAAGGTTTTCGCGAGCGTGGCCGATCTTTCGCGCCTGAAGCCGATCCTCGCCGCGGCCGGCAATAACAATGAGCTCGCGGGTTCGCTCGTGGTCGATTGGGAGGGCAGCGGCAACGCAGCTGAGTTCAAGAATTCCGGAAAGCTAAAACTGACTCTCGAGAAAGGGCGCTACGCGAACTTGCAAGCGCTCCGGGCG
>JBEEHC010000155.1:0-8582 GCA_041167205.1 Verrucomicrobiota bacterium | reverse complement strand
AGGAGATCGGGGTGTCTTCGATGTGCAGGCTGGCCAGCAGCAGATGAATCGAATATTTCGCCATTGGTCCCCCCGAGCAGCCGGAACCGGAACACTGTGTCTTCAAATCGCATTGCTTCGTTTGGTTTTCACTGACAGCCGGAACCGGTCCGATGGTCACCTTTAGGGTCCCGTGCCGCACTATTTGGCCGGTCACGCAGATATTTCCCGCGAAATAGGCGCCATCTGCCTCGACGGTGGCGATTCCGCCGCCAAAACCGAAAGCATTCCAGGTCGAGTTTGGGGCCTGGGGACCTGCCATTGACACAACACCTTGAATCTCGTAACTGCCGTTGGGCTGGACGACCACCCGACAGGAATAGCCCTGACAAATATTATCAGTAGCCGCGATCTCATACGTGTCTGACGTGAACCCCGGCCGCAATCTCACGATGATGTTATCCCAATTCATATAGTCAAAGTCGCAATATGTATCCGGGATGCAGTTTGGATAACCGCAGAGGTGGTTGTAAACGGCAACACTTGCTGGCTGTGGCGGCCCTCCGCCACAGCCAGCATCCGGTGCCGGAGAATTCGCCATCACTGTGACACGGCACGCAGCGAGCATCAGCGACGCAGCCAATGCGGTTTTCAGGAACGATCCCAGGATAGGGAACGAAGGAATTCGTCGCCGATTCAAAAATGCAGGCAGCCGGCTACGATGATAGAATCTAAACGGACGCGTTCGAAGGAGGTGGATAGCAAGCGATTTCATGTGTTTTGGAAGGTGGGAGATGCGGGGGTGGCGGCGTAATGAGAACTGTTAATGATGCCAGAGTGCAATAGAAATCTCGGAAATAAGCCGCAAGTTTTTCTTTGTGTGACTGCGTGGGCTCCTGGCGCGCGGTGAATTTCAACGCTTTCCGGCTGACTGTTGACACCTCGGCAGTCACAGAGAACCGGTGCCGGAATCAGGGCAGGTGCCCCTGGATATCGGCGTAGAAAGTGCTCTCTTTTCACTGGGATCAATTCAGGGACGGAGGGATTTCGACGATGAAGAATGGGCGTCTTTCGGAGGAGGCAGCAACAAAGCTGGATCGCTTTCGCTACCCGCGGTTTCCGCGCCGCTTTACGCAACTGACTGGTTGCATCGCGCTCGGTCTTTTCCTGGGCGGGCCACTCGACGGAGCAGTCCTTCCCGCCGGTTTTACCGAGACGCAGTATGGGAGCACTCTTACCCCTGGCAATCCCACAGCGATGGCTTTTTCACCCGATGGCCGGCTCTTCGTCTGCCTGCAAGGAGGGCAACTCCGCGTGATCAAGAATGGCACCTTGCTGGGAACTCCTTTTGTTTCGCTCACGGTCGATTCTTTCGATGAGCGCGGGCTGCTGGGGGTGACCTTCGATCCGAATTTTGCCAGCAACCAGTTTGTTTACGTCTACTACACAGTTCCCGGGTCACCGGCGCATAATCGCGTAAGCCGTTTCATCGCGAATGGTGACATCGCCGCCGCCGGGAGCGAGGTTATCATCCTCGACTTGGATAACCTGACTGCCGCCGGCAACCATAACGGCGGTGCGATCCACTTTGGACCCGACGGCAAACTCTATGTGGGAGTAGGAGAGAACAACAACGGAGCGAATGCTCAAACGCTGAGTAATCGGCTGGGCAAACTACTGCGGGTCAACGCCGATGGTTCCGTTCCCGCGGATAACCCTTTCTTCAACATAGCTACCGGCGCGAACCGGGCGATCTGGGCTCTGGGGCTAAGGAATCCTTATACCTTCGCCTTCCAACCCGGCACGGGCCGCATGTTCATCAATGACGTGGGAGCAAACACCTGGGAAGAAATTAACAACGGTATCGCCGGATCAAACTACGGCTGGAGCATTTGAGAAGGATTCTGTTCACCCCCAAACGCAAACTTCCGAGATCCGTTATTTCAATATGGACACGGCTTGGGCGACACAACTGGATGTGCCATCGTTGGCGGCGCCTTTTACAATCCTTCTGTCAACCAATTCCCGGCTAGCTATGTCGGCAAGTATTTCTTCGCCGATCTATGCAGCGGCTGGATCCGGCTAATGAACCCGTCTACTAACACTGCGAGCGCTTTCGCCACCGGCCTTACCACGCCGGTTGATCTCCAAATCGGACCCGATGGTAGTCTCTACTATCTTATCCGAGGGAACGGCGGACAGGTCTGGAAGATCAGCGCGGCGCCATCCCAAGCCTTGGATATTTCCACACGTTCACAAGTTGCGACTGGCAACAACGTCATGATTGGCGGCTTCATCATCACAGGGGCCACGTCCAAGAGGGTGATCGTCCGCGCGATCGGCCCGTCCTTGCAACAATTCAATGTGCCCAATCCGTTGGTTGATCCGGTGCTCGAGCTGCACCGGTCAACCGGGGCGCTCCTGACCTCGAACGACAATTGGAGAGAGACGCAGGAAGCTGAGATCATTAGTAGCGGACTGGCGCCCCAGAATAATCTCGAATCCGCTCTCATCGCGACCCTGCAACCCGGCGCCTACACTGCCATTGTCAGCGGCCAGGGAGGCGCAAGCGGTGTGGGGTTGGTGGAAGTGTACGATCTCGATTTGTCGGCCGCCTCGAAGCTGGCAAATATCAGCACACGCAGTCTTGTCCAGACGGACGATAACCGGCTAATCGGAGGCTTTATCCTCGGAAGCAATAGCGGCGGCGCCAAAGTCATCGTCCGAGCGATCGGACCTTCACTCACGCAACTCGGCATCAACAATGCGCTGGCCGATCCCACCCTTGAGCTGCGGGACAATAACGGCGCGTTACTCCTGGCCAACGACAACTGGCAGGACGATCCCAATCAAGCCGCCCAGATAACAGCCAGTGGTTTGGCGCCGAGTAACCCTCTTGAAGCAGCCGTCTCGACCAGTCTGCTTCCCGGGGCATACACAGCTATTGTCGCCGGGAAGAATGGCGGGACAGGAATAGGGCTGGTCGAGATCTATAATATTCCCTAGTTGTTACTCTTCTGAATGCACTAAGAGCGGTAACGCCCGAACCGTCCCTGGCGCGCCGGCTCGGTCCGTTCGACGCTACGATGATCGTCATGGGTGGGATCATCGGCGCGGGAATCTTCGTCAATCCGTCGGTGGTCGCCCGGCAAGTGCACACGCCGATGCTTGTGCTGGGCGCCTGGCTGATCGGCGGGGTGATTGCGTTGATCGGCGCCTTTGTTTATGCGGAGCTGGCGGTGCTCCAGCCGCGCGTCGGTGGACAATATGCCTACTTGCGGGAGGCCTATCATCCGATCGTGGCATTCCTATATGGCTGGACCTTGTTGCTCGTCGTCCAGACGGGCGGCATGGCCGGAGCCGCGATAATCTTTGGCCGATACTTCCGCGAGTTGTCCGGGCTGGCCATCCCGGAGCAAGCCATTGCGGCCGTGACCTTGGGCCTCCTTACCCTGATCAATTGTTTGGGGATCCGATCCGGAAGCAATGTCCAGAGCGCATTGATGATAACGAAGCTCGCGGCGATCGCACTGCTAATCGGGGTCGGCTGGTTCGTGGCCGGGCCAGCGGCTACGGACTCACCGATAGCGCAGGTGAACAGCGAAGGTAACGCGCTGACAGGACTTGCCGCGGCGATGGTACCCGTTCTCTTTGCCTACGGAGGGTGGCAAACAGCCACCTTTGTGAGCGGCGAGATGCGCAATCCCAGGCGCGACCTGCCGCGCGGGCTTTTCATCGGTGTCGCCGGCGTCATTATTCTTTACCTCCTGGTCACCTATGTCTGCCTGCGGGTGCTGGGTGTCGCGGGTCTGGCCAATACAACAACCCCGGCGTCGGAGGTAATGCGCCACGCCTTGGGAACACGCGGCGCGAAGATCATCGCATGCGGGATCGCGCTCTCGACTGTCGGTTTTCTCAGCCAGAGCATTCTCACTGCTCCCCGGGTCTATTACGCGATGGCGCGCGACGGCGTTTTCTTCAAGGCCGTCGGCCGGCTCAACCCGCGCACGAGAGTGCCCGTCATCGCGATTGTGCTGCAAGGTGTCTGGGCGGCGATTGTAGCGATGACGGGCCGATACGAACAGATCCTTAACTATGTCGTGACCATTGATGTCCTCTTCTTTGGACTAACCGGTGCATCGCTCCTGGTATTTCGCGCCCGGGCCCGCCGGGACGGAACGGAACAGGCGCAAGGTGATCTGGTCCGGGTGCCGTGGCATCCGTTCACGACCTGGCTGTTCGTGCTGGCTTGCTGGGGCGTGGCCATTAGCACGCTGGTGCGGTTCCCGCAAAACGCCGGCATCGGCGTCGCGATTCTTGGCCTCGGCGCTTTGGTTTATCGCTTTTGGGCGGCCCCGCGTTCTGAAATGTAGAGGCCTCATGCCAAGCGCCTGACTCACTAGATAGGCGCTCGCCGCGGCGAGCGCCTCTACATTTTGAAGCTCGCGTTGGGACCTAGTACTCGGTAGCCTGCGGCAATGAACATTAAACGTTTGGTTCTCGCCATCCTTGCGGGCTGGATCGTGGTCTTCGCGACCGACTTTCTCATTCACGACCTTTGGTTGGGACCGGTTTATGAGGCAACCAAATCGCTGTGGCGACCGGAAGGGGAAATGCACACGCGCATCTGCTGGATGTTCTTGGCGCAGTTTCTTATCGTCGCCACTTTCGTGATTGTCTGGGCCAAAGGCTTCGCCGGCGGAAGTATGGGCACAGCCGTCAGCTTCGGCCTGCTCATGGGTGTATTTCAGCAGACCTGGGCCATCATACTTTTTGTTGTCCTGCCCATGCCGGCCGAACTCGCCGTGAAATGGTTCGTCGGCGGACTCGCGCAAGCCGTGCTCCTCGGCATCGTTACGTCGCTGGTCTACAAGCCGGCCGAACCTTCCGCGTCCTAAGGTAGACAATCGCAAGAAGAAACCCGGCGGCGACCTTTCGATCGCCGCCGCGTGTTTCTCCCAAGCGAACCGTAGCTACTTTTTCTCGGCGTCGTGCATTTCCTGCATCGCCTTGTGCATGTCCTGATGCGCCTGTTTCATCGCATCGAATTTTTGCTGTTGCTGCGGCGTGAGCAGCGGCCGGATCTGCGCGGTGGTGCTGTCCATGATCGCCTTCATCTTGTCCATCGCCTCCTGATGAATGGCAGCGATCTGCGGTTTTGTCTGGTCGATAATGGGCTGCACCTTGGCCTTTTGTTCCGCGGTGAGGTCCAGCTTGTCACTCAAATGCTCGAGCGGATTCCCCATGTGATGTTGTTTCGGGCAAGCGCCGTTTTCACCTGCCTGAAGATAAGTCAGACCGCCGAGCGTAAGTGCGCAGGCGGCCATGAGCGTAATAAGTTTTCGTGTCATTGTTTTGTTTGTTTCTTGTTTTTCAGCGCAATCAGAGCGCCTCTTTCACAGATGGATGACAGGACCGGGGGCGACGCGGTTACAAATTTTTTGCGGGAATCTTCCGGAATCCCCCACTCCGTTGATTATTTTGTAACCTCCGGGTGCGCCAGCCTGTCTTCTTTAGCAGTGTGGACTTGCTTTGCTTTACATGGCTGATGATCGCGTCTTACGGGAGCTGGTGGCTGCGGCTCTGCGGCATGATGATGACGCAGCGCGTGAATTGGTCCGGGCTCTCTATCCGCTGGTGGCAAAATTGGTGCGCGCGCATCGACCGGCCCGAAGCGCCGAGGAGGATCTTTGCCAGATGATCTTCATCAAGATTATGCAGAAGCTGTCGCAGTTTTCCGGCAAGGCGCCGCTGGAACATTGGGTTTCGCGCATCGCGATCAACACTTGCATCAACCAGATCCAAGCGGAGAAAGCACGACCAGAATTGCGCGAGGCCGACCTGAGCGAAGAGCAAGCAGCTGTCGTCCGGAACATCGCCGCGACGAGCGACGAGCTGGCCCCCGACCGGCGCTTTGCCTCGCGGGAACTTGTCGAGCACCTTATGATGGCGCTCAAACCAGCCGAGCGACTCGTGATCGATCTACTTTACTTGCAACAGCGCTCCGTGGCCGAAATTCAAAAGATTGCCGGCTGGAGCCGCGCGCTCGTGAAGGTGCGCGCTTTCCGGGCGCGGCAGAAGATGAAGAAGCAGATGTCGATCATCTCGGCGAGGGAGAATAAATGAAAAAACCTGATGCTGATTTGGATCGCCTTTTGCGATCGGCGGCGAATGCGACGGAGCCGTCCGCGCCAGAAGCGCCCTACGGTTTCGAGACGCGGGTGGTTGCGTCATGGCGCGCGGGCAATGGACGAGCGAAAGACGCCGAGCTGACGCGCTTTTTACGAGGGATTGGCGCGGCCGCTTTGGCTGTGCTGACCTTGGCAAGCGCCGGCGCGTACCAGCAGTTCACCGAGAATGAGCAACGGACCGCCCCACAAACAAACGAATACGCGATCGCGGATTCCGCGATCCAGACGGAGTTTGCGCGATGAACACCGCCTTGAAGTGGAAACTGGCGTTCGCGTTTCTTCTCGTGTTCGTGGCCGGCGTAACGACTGGTGGGCTACTGGGCACCCTGCATATGCGACGCCATTTCCTTGGGCCGCCGCATTCCGGCGCGGTGGGCGATCGGATGCGCGAGCACTTGCGGCACGCGCTCGATCTAACGCCCGAACAGGCAGCCAAAATCGCGCCGATCGTCGACGCCACCTCCGCAAAACTCGAATCGATTCGAGTCGAGACCGCGCAACGCGTCCGGAACGCAATGGAGGAATCGGAGCGGCAAATCTCACCAGAGTTGACTCCGGAGCAGCGGGAGAAACTCCATAAGCTAAAGCTGGAGCATCACAAAATCATGGTGCATCACGGATTCACACCACCCCGGCCCGACAGTCCGCCGCCGGTGCCCTAGCTGGCAAGCGGGTGCTCTTGCTCCTCTATTTGCGTTGCCCTTAACTCCGGGATGATCCCGAGTTACGACGACTTCTTGATCAAACGTTTCGAACAGCCAGGTGAAGTGCGGGCGCTCGAAAAAGGATTCTTCCTGCTCTTGATCATGCTCCTGCTCCTGATCCTGATCCTGGGTTGATGCACAGCCGTCCGGAAAGATCAGGAGCAGGAGGACTGCTTCTAGTCTGGAAATGACTGATCTGGCGGTGTTATACCTTGCTCCCGCATTTTGAAAAATTTTCTCCGGCTCAACGCTAGCCTGCTTTACTGGGTCCTGGTCGCGCCGTTCCAGGGGCAGCTCTTCAAGCTATCGCCGATCTTCCGGCAGATGGTGTTCATCGGGGTGCGCGCGACCCCCATGGTCGCCCTCACGGCGTTCAGTGTAGGCGTGACGCTCGCCATGCAGGCCGCGCATTCGCTGAAACAACTCGGCGCGGAGATCTACGTTCCCGACCTGGTCATGGTCACGCTGCTGCGGGAAATGGGCCCGGTTTTGATCGCCGTGATCGTGATCGGACGCAGCGGATCTGCCGTGGCGGCGGAGTTGGGCACGATGAAAGTATCCGAGGAAATCGAGGCGCTCGAAGTGATGGCGATCAATCCGATCAGCTATCTGATTGTGCCCCGTTTCCTGGCCATGCTCGTGATGCTTCCAGCCCTCACGATCCTGGGAAATTACATCGGGGTTTTCGGCGGCTGGGCCGTCTGCCATCTTGCGCTCGATTTCAATACCGCCGGTTACGTGCTCCGCGCGCTCGAGAGCGCGGATACCTGGGATTTGTATTCTGGCATGATCAAGAGCGCGGTCTTCGCCTGGATCATAATCACCATCGCCTGCAACGCCGGCCTCCACGTGGAAGGCGGCGCGGAAGGCGTCGGGCAGGCCACGACGGCTTCGGTCGTGCAGGCGCTCCTCGCCATGCTCGTGACCAACGCTGTGCTCACCGCGGTCTTTTTCTTCGGCGCATGAACCTTGCATCAGAACCGGTCGTGGAAGTCACCGGGCTCACCCGAAAATTCGGGGAGCGTACTGTAATCGACAATCTCTCGTTCAAGATTCGTCGCGGCGAAACCATGGTGATCATGGGAGGCAGTGGGTGCGGCAAGAGCACCCTTCTGCGCCATATCATTGGCGTGATGAAACCGACCGCGGGCTCGGTCAAAATCTTCGGCGACGAAATTACGACGATGAACGATCGCCAAATCGCCGATGTCCGGCGGCGTTTTGGGATGTTGTTTCAATCGGGGGCGCTCCTCGCATCGCTCACCGTGGGCGAGAATGTGGCACTGCCCCTCCAGCAGCATACCGACATGTCGGCCGACGAGATCCAGGAAACGGTGACCCGAAAACTTCAGGCGGTCGGGCTAAGCGGCTTCGAGAATCTCAAGCCGGCGGAGATCAGCGGCGGCATGAGAAAGCGGGTCGGGCTCGCCCGGGCTTTGGCCCTCGATCCCGAGCTGCTTTTCAGCGACGAGCCCACCTCGGGGCTCGATCCCATCATGACCGCCGTCGTGGACCAGCTCACGCTCGAGCTCACCCAGGGAGAGGGGCTGACGGCTGTCGTCGTGACGCACGACATGACGAGCGCGTTTCGCATCGCCACGCGAATGATTATGCTCGGACGCGGCATCATTATCGCCCAAGGTACTCCGGACGAAATTCGGACGAGCCCGAATCCAGAAGTGCAACAATTCATCAATGGCGAACCCGA
>JBEEHC010000154.1:0-7935 GCA_041167205.1 Verrucomicrobiota bacterium | reverse complement strand
CCGGGATGCCAGTCGCGCGCTCCAACCACGATGGCGGCGTGCGTCGGATCGAAAGTCTTCGCCAATTCCTCTTCCGCCTCGCTGAAAATCTGTTTCTCGACTCCCTGCCGTTCTCGATTTTGCGTATCAAGCAATCGCGCCAATTCCATCGCTTCCGTTTCGTCTTGGGTGGTCAGGAGTCGCAACGCCTTTTCCGCCGTGGCGAGCCGCCCCGCGGCATTGAGGCGCGGGCCAAGGCGGAAAGCGATATCCTCGGCTGCGATCGGTGAACGCACCGCGGCGACTTCGATCAATTTCCGAATGCCGGGACGCTTTGATCTCGCGATTTCAATCATTCCACGCTGAACGAGAATGCGATTCTCCTTCTGCAACGGGACGATATCCGCGACGGTGCCCAACGCGACGAGGTCGAGGTTTGCCCTCAAATCGAATTCGGGCGAGGGACGCGTCTTGAGCAAAGCGTGGCAGAGCTTGAAAACAATTCCAACGCTGCAGAGGTAATGAAATGCGCACTCCGCTTCGGCCTTGGGATTCACCACGGCCACGCAATCGGGCAACGCGGATTTCGGCTCGTGATGATCGAGCACAATGACGTCGACCCCTCGGCGCTTCAGGTCGGCGATCTCATCGATTGAAGATGTGCCGCAATCGACGGCAATCAGGAGTCCCGGTCGATGCTGTTCCCAGCAACGCTCGACGCTTTCCGGACTCATGCCGTATCCCTCCTCCATCCGCAGAGGCAAAAACAATTCCGGCGCCGCGCCGTAGCTTCGAATCATTTCCGCGAGCAACGCGAGAGAGGTCACACCATCGACGTCGTAGTCGCCAAAAAGCACGACGCGTTCGCGGTTATCAATCCCGCGCAAAATCCGGGTCACGGCCGCGGCCATGTTTGGCAGCAGAAAAGGATCGCTGAGGGAGCTAAGACGGGGATGCAAGAAAGAGGTCACTTCCTCCGCCGTCGCGAAGCCTTTCCTCTTGAGCAACTCAGCGATGCAAGGCAGGCCACAGATTTCCGGCCAGGCAATGCCAGCATTTGGTTTGTCGTCAGTTCCGGCGATGATCCAACGTCTCTGCACAAATCAGAGTATTTGGGCGATGGTTCTGTGGCAAGGCGCGGCAGCTTTTCTTTCGGGGCGGCGAACGGCGAGCACCGGAAGCGGTCCGCTACAATACTAGAGTCGAATCAGGCAGCAGAATTCCGTGCTTTTCGCAGAGCTTTCGAAACATCGAGAGCCCTTCCCTCTCCGGCTTCCCGAAATGATACCCCAGACATTCGCGCAAATAATACGCGCAAAACTGCGGGTTGAATTCCTTTTGCGCGGCGATCACCAAATCCATCTCCCGCAAATTGTTGTCTCGACATGCCCGCAGACGGTCCGCGATCGGCTTGGGAGAGGCGATCTCGGGTCGGATAAGCCACAACGCATAAACAAACGGCAGGTGCGTGATCTTCTCCCATTCCTCTCCCAAGTCCCAGAAGCGCAGCGCCGTCGCGCTCCGTTCCCGAAAACGGATGGCTTGATCGCCGATGAAGAATTTCGCGAGCCGTGGCGTGACAGCTCGCTGGATTAACGGAGTCCGTGCCACCAATTTCGGAGTGAGTCCGGCTTCGGCCAGTAGACAACGCAGGAGGTTAACCGCGGTCTGCGAGGCCGGATCGACTTCGATCTCCTCGATCTCGGCGAGTTCGCCGGCATGGGCGAGAAAGACGCTGTAGACCGCGCCATGAGACGAGACGCAAACGTCATCGACCAGGACGTAGATCGGGTTTCGAAGAAATTCGAAACTCGAGACGAGCGCGACCTCGAGGGTGCCTTCGGCCAGTCGTTGGCAGAGCTTGCTCGGATGGTCGAACACGACCTCGCCCGGCCACCCGTGAATCAACGGGCGAGCGTTGAGATACTTAACGCAACCGATCCGGAGCAGGTCCGCGGCAGACACGCGTTACGCGCAAACGAGCTCGGACTCCACTGCCGGCGGAGCGGTCTCGACGGCTGGGTGTCGTGGCAAATGCCGGTAATAGCTGTCTCGCTGCCTCGGTTCCCGGCCGGCCTCACGGATGGCGTGCTCGAGGGTCGCCACCGTTTGTTCCTGGGGAGTCTTTGCGCCGGCCATGTGAAAGATTTTCTCCTCGATGATCGTGCCATGCAGGTCGTCCACGCCGTAGCTCAGGGAAACCTGGGCCAACGGCAAGCCCATTGAAACCCAGTAAGCCGTGAGGTGATCGAAGTTATCCAGATAAATCCGGCTGACCGCGAGGTTGCGCAGTTGCTCGACCGCAGAGGCGGGTTTCACGTGCGCGAGAATGGTCGTTTGCGGTTCGAAGGCAAATGGGACGAATCCCGTAAATCCGTGTGTCTCATCCTGCAACTCCCGGAGCTGACGCAAGTGGTCCACTCGCTGTTCCAGCGTTTCGATATGTCCATACAACATGGTGCACGTGCTGCGGCCGCCCATCTGGTGCCACGTGCGATGAACCTCCAGCCATTCCTGCGCGCTCTCCTTGCCCCGGCAGAGTTCATCACGCACCTCCGCATCGAAGATCTCCGCGCCACCGCCGGTCAGAGCGCCCAGACCCGCCTCGCGTAGAACCGCCAGCGTATCCGCGATCGACAGTTTGAAAATCCGCTGGGCCAAATGCCGGATTTCGATCGCGGTGAAGGCCTTGATAATGAGGTTCGGGTCGAGGGCGTGGACACGTTGCAGGAGTGTGAGATACCAGTCTTTCTTGAGCGTGGGATGCAAACCGCCCACCATGTGAACCTCTGTGATGCCGATGGCGAGGGAGTCCTGGACCGCAGCCACAATTTCGTCGACCGACCGCTCGAAGGCGTGAGCGTCGCGTTTCTTGGCTGCAAATGCACAAAACTGGCAGGAGAGAATGCAGAGGTTGGAGTAATTGATGTAGCGGTTCAGGATATACGTCGCCACGTTTCCGTTCTTTTGCTCGCGGACGGCGCTGGCCATGACTCCCAGCGCATTGAGATCGTTGGAACGATAAAGTTGAAGCGCTTCCGCATCCGAGATGCGGTGCCGGCTGGCTACCTTCTCGGCGATGGGTTGAAGGTCGGTTGGAATGAGAGATAGATTCATCAAGACATTGGCGCGCTGCGGATTTTTCGAACTCATGATGCACATACTCCCGCCCGGTTGCAACCGAAAGCGCCGGATAACGCTGCTGGAACAGCAACGGGACGAAACCTTCCCGGTTTTCCCGGGTTAATCATGTAAGGCCCGCTTCTGCTGCCACGTCCATCCTCACCATGCCCCGCAATGAACCGAACCCGGCGGGAACGTCCGATGAGGACGCCAGGGACGTGCAGTTAATGCAGCTCGTCAGCGCCGGGGAGACAGCCGCATTCGAGGAACTCGTGGAGCGGCATCAGCGCCTGGTGGTGGGCACCGTCGCCCGGATGCTGGGAAACAATTCCGACGTCGAAGACATCGCGCAACAGGTGTTCGTGCGGGTTTGGAAAAGCGCCAAACGCTATGTCCCGCGGGCAAAGTTTACCACGTGGCTGCTGAAAATTACGCGCAACCTGGTTTTCAACGAATTGCGGCGGCGATCTCGACACGCGCAACTGCCTCTGCACGTCGAGTCAGAGGATGAAGAGCGGCCGATAAAAGATGAGCGCGCCAGGGCGCCGGATGCGTCGTTACTCGATCAGGAATTGCAACGCGCGATCGACGATGCCATCGCGCAACTTCCCGAAACGCAACGGATGGCCGTGGTGCTGCGCCGCTATGACGAGCTCAGCTACGAGCAAATCGCGGATGTGCTCGATCAATCCGTTTCCGCCGTGAAGAGCCTCCTGTTTCGCGCTCGGACCGACTTGCGGACCCGCTTGAGCCGATACTTGGCGACCTAGTTTCTACCAGGAAACAAAGAGGGCGGACCTCTCGCGAGAATCCGCCCCCTCTCAACCCCACATTCTTCGTTGCTTAAAAGTCTCGATCCTTGGCGGTGCTCAGGAACTGCACCTTTTCCGTCGCGCTCGTAGTCGTCGTAGTCGTAGTTGTCGAACCCTTCGCAGGAGCCGGGGGTGCGCCCGGTTTCGGATAGTCCGCCGCGTTCTGGCGATGCGAAGTAGGGACGAGCCGCACTGCGCCCTTGGCGTTATTTCTCCAGCCATTCGGATCCGCGAATTCCTCACCGCTGTGATGCACCCCACTGACTTGGTCTTCCAAACCGGTGCCGTAACGTTGGTCGATGATCGTAGGAGTCACGAACACAAGCAGGTTGCGCTTTGTCCGAATATTGCTTCGGCTTTGAAATAGATAACCGAGGACTGGGACATCGCCCATGATCGGAACCTTGGTGCGGGACTTCACCACTTCATCCTGAAGCAACCCGCCAATCGCCAGCGTATCGCCGCTCTTGATCAGGACGTTTGAATCGAGAGAACGGGTATCGATGATCGGACTGAAGACCGTAGCGCCGGCGAAGACGAACTGCGAGTCGCCGACCTTGTTACTGATCTCCGGTCTTACCGCCAGCGTGATGAAGCTGTCCTTGTTGATGGAGGGCTTCACCAGCAGGGTATTTCCAAATTTCTTGTCCTCAAATCCGCCGAAAACGGCCGTGGCGGTCTGTTCGTTGAAGTTGAGCTTCGGCACCGGCTGATTACGAATAATTTCAATCTTCGCCTGCATGTTATCTGCCGTGACGACCCGCGGATTCGCGAGAAATTCAGCGTCGGAGTCCTCGTTCAAGGCTTGTATCGTGACGGACATCTGCGGAGCTGAAAGAATGGCAAACTGTTGGCCTATTGCACCAAGACCCTTGTTGAAGAAGAAATCAGCACCGATCAGCTTACCAGTAGCAGGGTCGAATTTGCCTTGCGCAGGTAGCCCTGGGACCTCATGGGGAACGCCGGCATTATCAATCGTGACGGTAGGAGGTGCGGCGGGATTGCTGCCGGCGAACTTGATCGTCTGCGGGTTGGTCGCACCACCAAGAACGCCGCCCCAATTGATTCCGTAGGCTTGCTTGGGATTCGCGGTCACTTCCACCAAGCGCGCTTCGATCATGACCTGCTTAGTCGGTCTATCGACTTGGGCCAGAAGCTTGCGAATGTTGTCGATGTTGCTGCGCGTCTCGCGGAAGAAGAGTGTATTCGTCCGTTCGTCCACCTGTGCCGCTTCTTTGCTCGAGAGTTGGGGAGCAATGAGCACCGCGACATCTTTGGCCCGGGCATAACTGAATTGGTAGTTGTCGCTCTCCGTTGGTTCAGCGGTCCGTTCCGTCGCCGTCTTGATGTAGTAAACGTTATCGATCTTATCCATGAAAAGGCCCTTGGCCTTCACAATGATCGCAATCGCCTGCAGGGCGGTGACATCTTCCAGCCGCATCGTGACCGTTCCTACAACCGCTTCGCTCACGACCATGTTGATCTTCGCTTGGCGGGCGAGAAGGCGCAGGACCTGGCCGACGTCGTCGCCCTGAAATTCCCGTACCCCCACCCCGCCATTGTCGGTCGCGGTATCGGCTTCAGATGGATCGGTGGTTGTTGCAGTGCTTTTCGTGGTGGTCGTGGTGGTCGGTGGCGGAGCGACATTGGTCGTCGAGGCCTGCACCAACGTGAGCGGAGAGTTATCGCTTACCTTGGTGGACGGGACTGCCGGCAGCGCGGGAGAGGTCGGCGTTTTTGCCTGAGGATCCACGGCTGGCGCCGTCTGGAGAGTACCCGTGGTCAGGGATTTCGGAGCCGGTGTGGGAGAGCCGATCTGCGCTTCGGAGAGGGTGATGGCACCGAGCAATGCCGCCGTCCCGCAGATAAAGGGTTTGAAGCGATTAAACATAATTATGAATGGGATGTTGAAGAGTGCGGAAGCGTTTAAAGCAGGAAGCAGACCAGCCCCGCTAGTTCGGGCAGCGACACCCTGGAATCGGAAAAGACGATCCACGAGGCGGAGACCGTGAGCGGAAAGGCGCTAGCGCCCGCGCACCACGGGCTCCCGCACCTTGGCAAGGTTTCAGGGTCCGTTGCGGCGTCGATTTTCGGCCAGACCTCCGGAGTTCCAGGAGAGCCGACTCAAGAGTGCGGGCTAGGCAGCGGTGGCGAATCCTAGCGCCGGCTTGCTGAAATCGGGCGCCGGCATCTCGTTAACGAGCTTCACGATCCCTTCCTGCCATCTCTGTCCGATTTCCAGGAGATAGGGATCGTCCTCACCAAGATGCGACCGGAGCTTCGCCTGAAGCGAATCCTTCTCATAACAGAGGATGTCGATGGGCGGCCCGACCGCCACGTTGCTCTTCATCGTCGCATCGATTGAGATGATGCCGACCTTAACGGCATCGGCCAGGCTCGTCTCGTAGCTAAAGCCACGATCGAGGATCGGCTTGCCGTATTTTCGTTCGCCGATCTGCAAGAAGGGGCAATCGCGCGTGGCGTGAATGCTATTGCCTTGGGGATAAACCAGGTGCACTTCGGGCGCGAAACCGGAAATCTGGCCGCCTACGATCAGGTGGATATTAAAATCGAAGCCGTCGGCCTCGAGAGCCGCGCGATCTCTCTTTTCCACCTCCCGCACTTTCGAGCCGACATAACACACCGTTTCGTAGAGAGTTTGCCGGTTGGTGACTTGTTCGCGGCCGGGATCGCTTCCAGCGAGGTGCAGATCCTCGTCTATCAATGCAATCGTGGCTTGAGTGAGAGAAAGATTGCCGGAGCTGAGAATGCAAATGACGCGCTCGCCCGGTTTCTCATAGATCCGCATCTTGCTGCACCTCGTGATGTTATCCATTCCCGCGCTGGTGCGCGAGTCGGACAAGAAAACCGCGCCGGTGTCGCAAAGCATGCCGAGGCAATAGGTCATTGGCGTCTGTCTTCTCCTGGTTCGATCACGCGACCTTCGACGCGTTTGATCTGAGTGTGATGCGTCAGGACGTGAACGCGTCCGTCGCTTCCGCGAAAAAAAGCGCTCAAGATCCAGCTGATAATGCTGATCAGGAGGGCGCCCCAGAACGCGCTGCCGAAACTGTCGACGTGAAATCCGATCACCATGCTCGGCACCAACCGCAACATCAGCGCGTTGATGACCAAGATGAAGAATCCCAGCGTAACCAAAATCAACGGCGCGCTCAAAATCAACAACACAGGACGCACGAATGCATTAAGGATGCCAAGCAACAGCGCCGCGCCGATCAACGCCCCCACTGTGTCATATCGTATGCCGCTGATGAATACCGGCGCGATCATCACGGCTACGGTTGTGATCATCCAGCGAAAAACAAAGTGTCGCATAACGGCACGGTACTCGAAATTTCGCAATTCACGCAACCCGTTTGCAGAATCCGCTTGCAACACCAGCCTCGTCAGTAGATTTGGCACTCAATCGGAGACAGTAAGACGTGGCCAGAAAATCCAAAATCGAAACAGAAAAACAAGCGATCGCCCCAGGGTCTGAACCCGCGGACGGCAGCACCGGAGCGGAATCGAAAGCCATTGGCCCAGGACCAAAGCCCAAGCAAAAAAAGCCTGCGCCCAGCAAGAAAACCGTTCACCCACGCAAGCCAACCGCTCCAAAAAACGCTCCCCTGGCCCGCTCGATCCACGAGCCGTCTGACGAAGAAATCCGGCTTCGCGCCTATTTCATCGCGGAGCGGCGGATCCAGTTGTCCCTGCAAGGCGACTCGGCGCACGACTGGATCGAAGCAAAGCGACAGCTCATTGAGGAAGCTAGCCGCACGCCCTAGAATCGCAGCGATCAGAGCGTCGCTTTGGAGCTGATGACGGATTCGATTCCGGGCAGGCATTCTTTCACCTTTTCGAGCAGCCGATTGATCACGAACGGTTTCGCGACCAACCCGCGGACGCCGGCTTCCTTCAAGAGTTCCTGCGCGCGTTTCTCATCCCCTCTCCCGGTTACGAGCAGCAGTGGCGGCACGACACGTGGCGGGTGGGCATGGTTGTAGGCCTTCCCGATGAG
>JBEEHC010000153.1:0-5124 GCA_041167205.1 Verrucomicrobiota bacterium | reverse complement strand
ACTTCCCCTTCAATCCCTTGTTGAGCTGGGTGAACAAATCGGTGTGAGTGAGCTCCTTTTTGGCGAGGGCTGACAGGATCGCTGCCTTCACCGCGTCATACTTCTGCTTGTCGATATTTTTCCCGCTTTTGCCCAACGGGTGTTTGGTCAGTATTTTTTCTTCCTTCATGGTTCTCCTTTGACGTTTGGTGATTGAGATTTGCCCGGGATTTGGGTTTTGGGATTTGGGGTTTCATCCCCAGAGATGCTTCTCGGCGGTGGTCCGTCATAGCCGTGCTTAACGGGATCGATCCGCTTTGTCGAGGCGGCGCGCTCTTCGATTCCCGTGCCGCCCCCGGCCGCGAAAATGATGACCGGCGCGCGGGCGGCGTCATCGATGGCGAAGGAAAGGAAAAACTCCCGGTCGATGTCAATCTTTTCTACCACCAGCACGGTTTCGACCGGGAACTGTCCACTTTCATTTCCAGCATGCGCGCCGCGTGGCCGCGAACATCATCCGGCCTCTTGGCAAACATCACTCCGCCAATACCGGCCCGGCCGGTGGTCCAGGCTTGAATCTTGGTGACCACTTCGGTTCCTTTTCTGCCGCCGGCGAGTTCTTTCGCCGCCACCACGGCTTCATCGGCGGTTGAGGCGGCGCGGCCCCGCGGGATCTTGAATCCGTTAGCGGCGAGGATGGCCTTGCCTTGATATTCGTGAAGTCGTGCCATGGCTGCGGTGCTATTCCACGATCCTGGCCAATTTTCAAAACTGTTTGCGGGTCAGAACCTAGAAAAGATATGATGAATCGATGGGATTCATCCAGAAAGTCCTGCTGGCCGTGCTGCCGGACACGGCGGCAAAATCAAGGAAAGCCGACTCACGTGAATGGATGTGCACCTGTCCGTGCGGGCATGCTCGCTCGGTCTGGGAGCTCGGGGCATGCGTTGGAAAGCCGCGGGTAATCCGCGCCAACTCTTGAAGTGCCCAAGTTGCGGCAACTGGACCTGGCATGTGGTTTCAAGAAACCGGGAAACGCCAGCCCACTCTTGAGTAGGAAAAGGATGGACGCAGTTGAACGTTCCGGCACTGCGAGCGACTATTATGCTCTGCCACGAATCTTATGAACGAACCTGTCTACATTCTCGGCGGCGGCCGAACCGATTTTAAGCGCAACCTGAAGAAGGAAGGCAAGACGATCCGCGACCTGATCACGGAATCGGGCCGCAAAGCGATCGACGATGCGAAGATCGATCCGGCGGAAATCAACGCCGGCACGGTCGGCAATTTCAACGCCGGCCAATTTACCAAGCAGCTCCACCTCGGCGCGTTTCTGCCCGAGATCGATCCGAAGCTGCACGGCATTCCCACCATGCACACCGAGGCGGCGTGCGCTTCCGGAGCGCTCTCCGTTCTGCTCGCCTCGCAATGGATCATGGGCGGTTTCTACGACGTCGTCCTGGTTGTTGGCGCCGAACAGCAAAAAACGATGTCGTCCCTGGATGGCTCCGATGTTCTCGGCGCCGCGGCGGACTATCACATCGAGAGGCCGGAATACGGCGACTTCATGTTCCCGAAGTTATTCGGAAAGATCGCGCAGATTTACATCGATAAATATGGCGTCTCCGCGGATGCCCTGGCGCAGGTCGCATTTAAGAATTACGCGCATGCCAAGCTCAATCCCTTGGCGCAGATGCGCGACGCGGATCTGACTTACGATTGCGCGTCACAAGTGTCCGACAAGAACCCGAGCGTCGCGCCTCCGCTCAAAGTCTCGGATTGCTCACAGATCACGGACGGCGCCGCCTCGCTCGTTCTCTGTTCCGAGAGATATCTGAAAAAGATCGGACGCGACAAATCCAAGTCCGCGCGACTGCTCGGCTTCGGTCACACGACTGACTACCTTCAGCTCGCGAAGAAGGACGCTCCAACATTCTCGACCGCGCGCAAAGCCGCGGCGAACGCCTTCGCGATGGCCAACCTGAAGCCGCGCGACATGCAGGGCGCGGAAGTGCACGACTGCTTCTCGATCACCGAGATTGTCGCTTACGAGATTCTTGGCCTGGCTGAGCCCGGGAAGGGCGCGGAGTTGGCGATGAGCGGTGCAACGGCCTTGCCACAAGTCCGCGGTGAGCACGTGAGCGGAAAATTCGATTTCGAGATTCCGGTCAACACCGGCGGTGGCCTGATCGGTGACGGCCATCCGGTTGGCGCGACCGGGGTACGCCAGGTGTTCGACGCCTATCAACAGCTGACCGAACAAGCCAACGCGCGCCAGATCGCAGGCGTGAAAAGATTTCTCACGTTCAACATGGGCGGCAGCCTGACGACCAGCGTCGCCATGATCTGGGGCAGGGAGTAATCCGCTGGGTAGGGCAAGACTCCGTCAAGCCGCCAGTCGCTGGAAGCTCTACCCCGCCTACGCTGCGTGGGCGTGATCGCGTGAAATCGCGTCCAGGTGCGCGCGGAGGAGGGAGAGGCGAATCTTGACGGCCTGACAACGCCCGCGCTCGCGCGCTGCGTCGGTTTCAGGCAAGTGTTGAGATTCGTAGGGCGTCCGCGCCGGCTTCAAGCATGTCTCCACAAAATCGTTCGCGATGCGCGCCCGCTCCAGATTGACGGAACTCGGCTCTTTCTCGGCTTCCGCGAGCGCGATGTCTCGTATCGCAACGTAGGCATTGATCTCGTCGACGACGTAGCTCGTCATCGTGAATTCGGGGGGTTTCGTCCGTTGCGGCAGACGCCTCTGGGAGATATTTTTCGGTAAGTAGACCGTGCGCAGTGGTGGTTGAGTTAGCTGCATGAAAGGTAAATCAGCAGCTCCCGTGCCTCGGTCGAAGTCTCTTTGAATCTAACGGAACGCCTCCGATCGCGCCGTTCGCGGAGGCCGCGGTACGACCCTCAGCCAGTTGCACATTTTCGCTATCTCGCGCCTCTGATCTCGCTAACGTGACAACCTGATGAGCGTTCCCGATTCCGATGCCACGATGGCCGTTTTCCTCGACCTGGAGAACATCGCGATCGGCGCGCTGGACGCGCAATTTCCCGCCTTCGACATCCGGAAAGTGCTCGAGCGTCTGCTGCTCAAGGGTCACATCGTGGTCAAGAAAGCCTACTGCGATTTCGACCGCTACAAGGCCTTCAAGCGCGGGCTGCACGAAGCGGCCTTCGAATTGATCGAGATCCCGCATGTCCGGCAGTCGGGCAAGAATTCCGCCGATATCCGAATGGTCGTCGACGCCCTCGATCTCTGCTACACGAAGAGCCACGTCGACACCTTCGTCATCATCAGCGGCGATTCCGATTTCTCCCCGCTCGTCAGCAAACTGCGCGAGAACGCCAAGACGGTGATCGGTATCGGCGTCAAGAAGTCGACCTCCGACCTCTTTATCAACAACTGCGACGAGTTTATCTATTATGACGATCTCGTGCGGGTGGAGCAGGCCAAGAAGCGTCCCAGCGTGGCGCCTGCCACGCGTAACGCGAAACCTGCCCCAAACAAGGAGCATGGGTCCGGACCTTCCATCGACGGGGCGCTCGATCTCCTCACGAAAACGCTGGAAGCGTTGCGCGCCGAACGGGGCGAGGACTATCCGATTCGCGGTTCCCTGGTGAAGCAGGCTATCAAACGCCAGAACCCCGGCTTCAATGAGCGAGCGCACGGTTTCCGCGCCTTCAACGAGCTCCTTCTCGAGGCGCAAAAGCGCGGCCTCCTAAAGCTGGAAGACGATAAACAAGCCGGCACCTACATCGTCCACGCGATTGAGTAGGGCGGGGCGGTCGCGGTGCTGAGGCCACTCCCACATTGGGGCAGGCTACCCCATGTAAAATCCGCCGTTCACGTTCAGCACGTGACCGGTGATGTACGACGCCATCGGGGAGCAGAGGAAGAGAGCGGCGTCGACGATGTTTTCGGCATCGCCCAGACGGCCAAGGGGGATTTGCTTGATGAAGTTGGCAGTCACTTCGTCGGGCATGCCTTTGCTCATGCCGACGTCGATAAAGCCGGGCGCGATTGCGTTCACGGTGATGTTCTGACGCGAGAACTCACGTGCGGAGACCTTTGTGAGCGCGATGATGGCGGCTTTGCTCGAGGAATAATTCGCCTGGCCGAACAGGCCCATCTGTCCGCTGACCGACGACAAGTTTACGATCCGGCCGTCCTTGCGCAAAATGGCGGCAGCTTTCTGCGTGACGTTGAAGGTGCCAGTCAAGTTTACGCGGACGACGCTTTCGAAATCTTCCAGCGTCATTTTCTTGATCGTCCGGTCGCGGATGATTCCGGAGTTGTTGATCAGGATGTCGAGGCCGCCGGATTTGTCGGCGATCGTTTTCATCATCGCCTCGACCTGTTCGGGATTTGTTACGTCGCATTCGATCACTAGCGGATCTTTCAGCTCCGCGGCGACGGCATCGGCGTCCGATTTGTTCTGGCGGGCGGAGTCGGCGATGTAGTTTACGACGCATTGAGCGCCGCGTTTTCCGAATGCTTTGATCATCTCGGCGCCGAGGCCGCGCGAGCTGCCGGTCACGAGCACGACTTTGCCGGAGAAATCCAGAGGGTCGCTCATTTAAGAGGTTGAGAGTTGAGAGTCGATAGTTGAGGACGGGAATATCGGCGCACGATCAGGGAAATCGGCAGTCCGATCAAAAACATGTGCACGCACACCGCGGTCACGTCTCGCGAGACGGAAGGGTGCACGACAGGGTAGGCGAGGGGCATGACGATCCAGTACATGAGACCATAAACGACCACTCCGTAAAGTAACCCTGAAATGACGGGGTGCCGCGTGAGGAACGCAAGTTTACGGCTCGCCCCGTAGAAAACGGTGGCAACCGCAAAGGCAATAAAGAAATGGATGGCGAGTCCCAACCCGGCCGTGGCCAGGCCGCCCTTCGTCGCCGATTCGCGGCCGACCAAACCCGCGGCCACTCCTTGCAAAACACGGATTGGACCGACGCCTTTCGGATACGAAAGAATGAACGCAGAGCTGATATCCAGGACCCCGGCGATCAAAGTGGCCCACGCGATGGCCGGAAAAGCCTGCGATCTTTCGCTGGTGGGCGCGGGAGCCGATGCACTCATGCGCGGACGTTAGGCTGAAACGGCATTGCTCGACAAGCGATTGCCGCTAAGATTTCAAA
>JBEEHC010000152.1:0-5191 GCA_041167205.1 Verrucomicrobiota bacterium | reverse complement strand
TGCTGCATTACCTGACCAAACTACGCGGCCTCGAGCTCCTCGGTTATGGCGCGGCTACGGGCGTTGCCTGGCACGCCCTGGTAGGCTGCGCGATCGCGATCGGCCCAACGGTGCGTTGGGCACCTGTCGGACTGCTCATCGCCTCGACCATGCTGAGCGCCGTTTACGTCGTCAGGAAGCGGATCGTGCAGGAATTTTCCCTCGCCTTATCAAAGCCGAGCAAGATTTCCATTGCTCTCTGGGTCCTGTTTCTGGTGCTGAGTCTGGGGGTTCTCCACCTCGATGTCGACCTCCCAGAGTCCCTGCCGGACGGGATTTACGTCTTCAAGACCCACACCACCAACGTAAAGGTCCAGTATCTGACCTCACTGCCAGCCGACAATTACATTCCTTTTGCCGTAGCGGAATTTTTCCTGCGCGGTGTCTCATTCCGAAAGACGAGGCCGATTATGCCCGGCAATGAGGTAAGCAATCGGACAATCCTGATGTCGCTCGTCAGTTTGCCCTTTCGGGTAGTGCTTGGTGCGCCGCGCGACCACCCGAACCTCGGAATGTACAACTTCATTGGCCGTGCGTGGCCCGATGTATCGAAGCTGAATATGGCCGCTTATTTCGACCAGTTCGCTGTCGTCGGCATGGTCCTGAATTCCCTGATGCTCCTGGGCCTATTTGTTTTTTGCTCCAGCCTCGGCGCAAATTCGGTTCTGCCACTGGCCACGCTTCTCTATGTCACAAATCAGTATTTCATCAGCCAAACTGTCTACACGTGGCCAAAAGCGCTGGCGGGATTCTTTATCCTGCTTGCCTGGACTTCCATCCGCGATGGCCATGGCGCGGCCGTCGTCGCCATTCTGATGGCGCTGGCCTGGCATTCTCATCCCTACACCATCGTCTTTGCCGCTTGCGTCGGACTGTTCTATTTGACTCACTGGCGCCGCGAAAAATCGCGAGTGCCCTCAGCGGTTATTTACACTCTCGTTTTTGGCCTGATTGCCGCGCCCTGGACCATTTGGACACGGTTTGTCCTGCATATCCCCTCCGATCTGGTGATGCAGAACTTCGCCGGAACCGGCACCGAAGCGGCTTGGGCTTCCCCGATGAATTTTGTGTGGATTCGGCTCTTCAATTTATTCTACCTGATATGCTCGACGATCTTCACGGTTTACCCCTTCGATTTCAGAGCGGTGCTTAATAGTTGGCAGTTCTCCCTGCCCGGGGTCGTTGGACTTGTCATGATCTACCCCGCGCTGGCCCAGTGTGCGGAACTGCCAAAACCGCGACCCTGGCTGTGGTATGGTTTACTCGGTCCCGCCTTGTTGATTCTCGCTATCTATAGTTGTCCCGCATTGCCCGTCCTGCATGGTTATCAATCGTTGCTCGGGGTCCTCCTTTTCTTCGGGGTTTGGTGGCTCTCCCGGCACTGCACACGAGCAGTCTGCGTCGGCCTCGTCGGCCTTCAACTTCTCTTGAATCTTGGTCTGGTCCTGGCCCGTGGGCTGATCACGGGCGCGCGGTTTTGGTGATCGCCGCGTGTCCACTGCAAGGCGCTCGCTGTTCCTCGGGAACCTGAATTGATTTTCGCGAGAACGTTGTGAAATCCGGCAGGCGAAGTTTATTGGCGCAACGATGCATCAACACTCTCTCGATAGCATGGCGCAGTTTCGCCGTGAATACGTCGACGGCCGGCGGAACGAACCGCTGGTGATTGTTGACATCGGAAGTGCCGACTTGAACGGTTCTTATCGGGAACTTTTCGCGCTACCGCCCTGGCGTTATATCGGGGTTGATCTCGTCCCCGGAGAGAATGTCGATGTCATTCTGAGTGATCCCTACCGCTGGCGGGAGCTCGGCTCTGCGTCGACCGACGTTGTCGTTTGCGGACAGACGTTCGAACACACGGAGTTTTTTTGGGAGACCATGCTCGAAATCGCGCGGATTCTGAAACCGCGTGGGCTTTGTTGCATCATCGCGCCTTCCAGCGGCCCCGAACATCGCTTTCCGCGAGACTGCTGGCGCATTTTCTCCGACGGATTTTCGGCGGTGGCGCGGTATGCCGGCCTCGAGGTCGTGCAGGTGCAAACGCAATGGGAAGATTTGCGCGGCTACGACTTCGAAAGCAACAAGTGGCACGATTCAGTCCTGATCGCTCGAAAGCCGGTCCTGCCCCTCGGGGCAAAGTTGAGGTGGTGGGTTTACGGATGTTTGAAACGCCTCGTCCGGCCTCCGGCGCCGGTCCCTGAAACGATCATCCAGATTTTTTATTCCGCCGACGGAGCCCACAGCGAAGCCAATTCGGTTTACGCTCGCATCGGACACGATGGGTGGAAGGACGTTTCAATCGCCCTGCCGCGCGATGCCGGCGCGGCGCCGCTCCGAATCGATTTCATGAGCAGCATGCCCGTGATAGAGGTGGCCACGGTCGAAGTCTCAACCGAAACGGCAATGCTTTATGGCGCACGCGATCCGCAAGCCTTTGAGACAATCGCCCTCGCCGGAGATGCGGAACGCATGGCGCACCCGGATTACTTTCGATTGAGAGTTACCGGCGTCGATCCGCAATTAATCCTGCCTTCTCTCCCAGCGGTTTCGGCGAACGAAGCTCTCAAGGTGAAAATGCGTTTACGCGTCTCCGCCGCGGACGAATAAACAAAGAAAACGCGGCAAGTCCGATGGGCGGGCCGCGTTCCCTGAAAAAGTCCGATTACCAACTACCCCTTCGGAGGGGGCGTTGGCGTCGGCGTCGCCCGGGCGTAAGGATCTTCCTTCTTGTTCGCATCGGGCGATGGCGAGGCTTGAGCCGACTGAGCATGCATGGAGGCGCTAAAGCAAAGAGCACCCCAGGCCAGAGCGATGACCGCGAACAGCAGGATTGATTTCAGTTGGATTTTCATGGGATTAATATTGGGCGTTGGTCGTCAAAACCGGTAACTTGTCTCCCAGCGTCGCAAGTTGGCCTGCTCTTGCCAAGCAATGAATTGCCGGTGTCACCGGGGCCTAACGATCCGGCGTCGGGCGCTCGTATGAGCCTTCAACACGCGTCGCGACATCCCGATAGCCATAATCGGTTTGGTAGATCTGCTTCATCGCGGCGATCGACTTGTCTCCTTCGCCCATCAGCTCATAAACCAGCCCCAAGTTGTAGACGATTTCCTTTTTCATCGCGTCCATTGAGCTGATCTCCTGCGCCGCCTCCTCGAGCTGCTGCGCGGCGAGATCGAACATTTCGAGCTCACGATAACAGCAGCCGAGCAGATTCATCGATTTCAACCGCCTGTGCGGGTACTGGCGCGCTCGCTGCAACTCCGGCAGCGCCTCCCGAAATCGATCGGAGTGATAGAGATGTTTGCCCAGCTCGAAACGAAGCTGAAGATCCGTCGGATTGCGCTCGGAACGCTCGCGCGCATCATCGATCAAGAGTTCAGCGTGCTTCTTTTTCGCGAGCAAGAGAGCCTCGGATCTCTGGCTGGAAAGCGGGTCTTGCACGCCATGCTTTGCGAGAAATTCTTCGTGTTCGGCGATCTCGCGCTCGGATCGTTTCCTCTGCAAATCGGAAATCTTTTGGGCGTCTCCCGGATCGTTGTTGTTCGTGAGATTTGCGGCGTATTGATACCACGCGATGGCATTCTCGAGATCACCCTTCAAGGCATATAACGCGCCCAATTTCCGCGCGGAATCGACGTTCTCCGGTCCCGTTTTATGTCGCGTGAAAGCCTCTTCGATTTGCTGTTCGAGAGACTCATCCGCCAGCACCAGGCGGCCCTGTTGCTCCAGGGAAACAGCCGCCTCCTTGTCCTTGATCAGATCGCGATAGCTTTCCGCTCGAGTCCATCCGCCGGTCTTCATCGAAGCACGGGCCGACGCGTCCTTGCCGAGCCGATCCGCTTCAGCATCGGCCGGATCGATTTCTGTGATTCTGTGGTAGACCTCGACCTCTTTCTCGCTTTCGCCCAACTCGTGATGGAGTCGACCCAATTCGTGGAGAATCTTGGTGTCGCTCGCCTTCTCTTCGAGCAAAGTCTGGAGCGCAAACACGCCGATCTCTGGCCAACCGCCTGCCAGCGCCGCCTGCTTCAACACCAGATTGGCCTGGCGATTGTACGGCTCGTCCTCCAGGACTTTCTCGATCATTTCCACGGCGCGTTTCGGGTTGTTCTTCAACTCACGCTGAGCCTTCATGATCGCGATCGCGGAAGTCGAGATGTTGAACAAAGCTCTTCGGTCACCTCGGTGTTTAGTGACCTCCGCGCGCCGCAAGAGTTGCCGGCCCGTAAGAAATTCCGGCTCCTGTTTCAGGATCCCCTGCAAGAGCGAGATCGCGTAATCGAAATTGCGCAGCTCGATCGCCGCGACGGCCTTCAGCCAAAGGCTGCGCAACTGCTCGTCCAGTTCTTTCTCGGTCCTAACCGGCATGGCTCAGAGCAAATCCAGCTGCGGTTTCTCCGGCACGCTGACTACCTTTTTGTTTCGCCGGCTTTTCCCGGGTTTTTTTTGCACGTCCACCGTCCCATTCGGTCTCTCCAGATGGGAAAGGATATCCTTGGCGCGGTCGAGAATTTCCTTGGGCACGCCAGCCAGCCGCGCGACGTGGATGCCATAGCTCTTGTCCGCGCCGCCGGGAATAATCTTGCGCAGGAAAATGATCTGCTCGTTCCATTCGCGGACGGCGACGTTGAAATTCGCGACTCCCTTACGCTCCTCGGCCAGTTTGGTCAGCTCATGATAATGGGTCGCAAAGAGCGTGCGCGCCTTGATCTTGTCGTGCAGAAATTCCGCCACGCTCCACGCGATCGAGAGGCCATCGAAAGTTGAGGTCCCCCGGCCGATCTCATCCAAGATCACGAGGCTGCGCTCGCCCGCATTGTTCACGATATTTGCCGTCTCGTTCATCTCGACCATGAAGGTCGATTGCCCGCGCGAAAGATCGTCGTTCGCGCCGACGCGTGTGAAAATACGATCCACCAACCCAATTTCCGCGCTCGCAGCCGGGACAAAACTCCCGATCTGCGCCATCAAGACGATCAACGCCACCTGCCGGATGTAGGTCGACTTGCCGGCCATGTTCGGGCCGGTAATGATGGCGAGCCGGGTTCGTTCGCCGTCCAGCTCCGTGTCGTTCGGCACAAACTTTTCCTCCGCCAGATTTTGATCGAGCACCGGATGTCGCCCATCGCGAATCACGAGTTTCAGCGTT
>JBEEHC010000151.1:0-3453 GCA_041167205.1 Verrucomicrobiota bacterium | reverse complement strand
AGAGCGATCCCGTTCAGCAGGATCGATGAGACCACCCACAGCAAGAGCAGGAATCCCGCGAAGAACGTCATTGGAATTGATTTTCAATGCCAGCCCGCGCGCAACAAGGATTTTCGCGAATCGTTAGACAGGCAGGCTGGTTTGGTCCTCTATTGAACGGATCAAACAACGATTTCATAGATCCAACTCCGATCCGACGCTCCTTTGATGTTCGAGAAACTTCCGAGTCTCCTTCGTTTTCAGCCGAAATTTTATACCGGTGGTCCAGCGCGATTTCATCTCCCGCTGCTCTATGACCTGGTCGCTGGCAAAACCCCCAAGTCCATCGTGGTGCTCGGATTCGGCGACGGGCAGGCTTATTTCACCTTTTGCCAGGCGTCGCGCGAACAGAACGTGGACTCCCAATGCACTCTCATTCGGCGGGATCGTCCGGGCGAGAACGCCGCCGATGACCTCGCGTGGGGTAAGGCAAAAGATTACGGGCAGGAATTTTATGGCGCTCGCGCCCGTTTCGTAGATGGCTCCGCGGCGGAAGCCCTGCACGAATGCGCCGATAACAGTGTCGATCTGCTTCTGCTCGACGATTGCGATTCGGCGAGTGAAATCCGCGCTGATCTCGCGAGTTGGGAAGCGAAGCTTTCGCCGGATGCATTTGTCTTGCTGCACGGCGTTGGTCTGGAACGCGCGGATGGCCCCAAACACGCGTGGAAAGAATGGGCTGGCGGGCGGCCTTCGGTAGAAATTTCCGATGGAATTGGCCTCGGCCTCGCTTGCCGAGCGCGCAGGGCTGACTTCCAAGAGTCGCTTTTCCAGGCGTTGTTTGGGGATAATAAAACGCTGAGGGAGTTAGTTGCGATCTACCGCATCGCGGCCGCCCGAATCGACGCGCAGGCTCAAGCCGACCAGGCCGTGCGCGAGCAAGCCACGCTCGCCACGCGGCAAGTCTGGCTCGATTCGCTCCTGGCCGATCGCTGGAAGGTCCAGGAAATCATGGACCATCAAGCACGCGCCCTCGAGTGGCAGACGGAGCTGCCAAAACATTTCGAAATTCTGCGCCGCGATCGCGCGAAAGCACAGCTGGTCATGGACGCCCAGCACGAACAGCTGAAACACTGGGTTGCGGAAACGGATCGGCTCAAAGCGAAGATCGAACAACTTAAGACTCAGCTAAAGGATCAGAAAGCGATCCTGAGTGCGGCGAAACAAGCGTGCCGGAAAGGGGGGCGCTGTTTTCATGTCCTGACCGGACCGAAAGAGCGCCGGCCATTCGGAGAGAAGATCCTGCGTGAGATTCGGCGCCTCCCGCGCAATTTCAGGATTTCGCGTGCGCCAAAGCCTGCGCCACCAATGGAGAAAGCGGCGGCGCCCGTCGTTTCCAAAACTCCGGTGGACCGATATTCTGCGTGGATCAGCGAGCACGAACCCGCCGCCGCCGCGCTGGAAGATCAGCGTCGCGCGTCGAAGCGATTTTCCACGCGAGTTAAGATCAGCCTCCTCACTCCGCTCCATAATACGTCGGCCGACTTCTTGGACCAGATGTTCGCCTCGATCGCGGCCCAGACCTACGACGACTGGGAGATGTGCGTAGTGGATGGCGGTTCGGACCGGCCGGAGACGATCGAAACGCTGCGGCGATGGGAGGCGCGAGAACCAAGGATTCGCGTCCAGCGTCTGGCCGAAAATCTTGGGATTGCAGAAAACACGAACCACGCCTTGCGGGCCGCCACGGGCGATCTGGTAGCGTGTGTCGATCATGACGATTTGCTGGCTCCGTTTGCGCTCTATGAAGTGGCCCGCGCCGCCTCGGAATTTCCCGGGGCCGATATTTTCTACAGCGACGAAGACCGCTGGAGCGCGGAAGGAAAGCGGCACGCGCCGTTCTTCAAGCCGGAATGGAGTCCGGAGCTTCTTTGCTCATCGATGTATGTCGGTCACCTGACTGCATATCGGCCTTCCCTCGTCGAACAAATCGGGGGCTTTCGCAAAGAGTTCGACTTATCACAAGACTACGATTTCGCATTGCGGGCGACGGAACGCGCGCGTGCGATTCATCACATCCCTCATGTCCTCTATCACTGGCGCGAGCATCCGGAATCCGGTTCGGCCGGTGGCAAACCGGACGCGCGCAAGACAAATCTGGCCGCGCTCGCCGACGCGATGCAGCGCCGGAACCTCCCGGCGGAGGTCGTGGAATATCCGACGGCCAATCGTGCGCGCTTGAAAGTCGCGGCCTGGCCGCGTGTTTCGGTCATCATCCCGACAGACTCGCCAACGCGCGCCCAGATCTGCCTTCACGACCTTCTGCGGAACACGAAGTACCCGGACCTCGAGATCGTCATCGTCACGAACAGCCGGCTTCTCGAATCGCTCCAGGGTCTCGAAACGCCTAACGCGGCCGTCCGCTTCGTGCCTTACGACAAGCCGTTTAACTTTTCCGAGAAGTGCAATCTCGGCGCGGCCGCGGCCACCGGGGAGCGGTTCATTTTTTTCAACGACGATGTTGAAACAGCCCAGCCCGGTTGGATCCAGAACCTAATCGAACCGCTGGAGAATCCCGAAGTAGGTGCGGTCGCGCCAAAACTTCTCTACGAGACCGGAAAAATTCAGCACGCCGGTCTGGTTATGGGCGTGCGCGGATTGGCTGGAACCGCTTTTCATCAACGGGCGGCGGATTCCACCGAGCATTTTAATCTGGCCCAATCCCTGCGTGACGTAGCTGCGTTGTCCGCGGCATGCCTCGCGATGCGCCGGGATGATTTCGTTCGCGTCGGCGGTTTCGACGCGGTGAACACGCCGATCGCGCATTCGGACATCGATCTCTGTTTCAAAGTGCGAGAAGCCGGACTCCGCTGTGTCTACACACCGTATGCGACGTTGAGTCATGCCGGTCATGTTTCGATCGGAGTCGAGGAGGAGAAAGAAACGGCCAGACGGCGGGACAAGGCGTCGATTTATTTGCTCAAACGCTGGCCCCGCTACACGACCCACGATCCGTATTTCACGGATAACATGCGTGACTGGCTGTATTCCGATTCGCCGGCGCGCATCCGGATGACGGCGAGCGACCGCACGGCTACCCTCGAGTCCTCACCCGATCTGCTTTTCCTCTCGCACGACCTCTCGTTGTCCGGCGCTCCGATGATGCTTTTTCACGCGGCAACCTGGTGTCAACACAACGGTATTTTCGTTTTGGTAATTGCGCCCGAAGATGGACCGCTCGGCGAGAAACTGAAAGCCGAAGGCATTCCGGTCATCATCGATCCGCTCATCGAAACCGGACATGAATCGTTCGCGAAATTTGCGCGCGACTTCGATTGCGTCATCGCGAACACGATTCGGAGCGGAGCGGCCGTTCGTGCTCTGAAGGGCGAAAACGTGCCGATCGCCTGGTGGGTGCACGAGCCGGGTTCGGTGGGCGAACATTATCTCCGGGAAGACGCCAAGCTCCGGGCG
>JBEEHC010000150.1:0-6497 GCA_041167205.1 Verrucomicrobiota bacterium | reverse complement strand
CACGCACGCCGCCAAGTTTGGATTGACCACGAGGGATGGGACGCTTCCATTTCCCGCATGGTCAGAAACACGTTGAAGTGGTTCCTCCGGATCGTTGCCCTGCTCCTCATCGCGGCGGCGATTTTCCTGGTCAATCTCATCTGGTTCCGCCCCTGGAGCCTCAATCTCTTTTACGAAAAAGTTTTCGCGCAGGTGGTCTTCGACGAGCCGGAGCTGCTCTCCTCGCTCGGGCTGGTGGAACAATTTGGAATCACCGCCCACAACGGAAAACTCGGCGACGCGTCGCCTGCGCATCAGCAACATTATTTCGACCGGGCGAAGCAAAACCTGGCGGACTTGCGCGCCTACTCGATCGATCGGCAGACGCCGTCGCAACGGCTCTCGACCCACATCCTCGATTGGTACATCGACCGCGAAATCGAGGGCGAAAAGTATCAATGGCACAACTATCCGGTGAACCAGCTTTTCGGAGTGCAGAACGAATTCCCGTCGTTCATGGCGAACACGCACCGGCTCCTGGCCTCACGCGATTGTGAGTATTACCTCCAGCGGCTCAACGCGCTGCCCACCAAGTTCGACCAATTGCTCGAAAGCCTGCGAGTGCGCGAGCAAAAGCAAATTCTGCCGCCACGCTTTGTCGTCGAGAAGGTCCTGAAGGAGATGACCGACTTCGTGGCACAGCCGGCCGCGGAAAGTATTCTCGCGAGCTCGTTCAAGGATCGCGCGGCAAAGATCAAGGAATTGACCGATGCGCAGCGCGCAGAATTGCAAACGCGAGTGGAAGCGGCGGTGACGATCAAAGTTTATCCGGCGTACCAAAAGTTGATCGGCTATTTCACCGGCATCCTGCCAAAAACGACGACCGATGATGGCGTCTGGAAGATGCCGGACGGCGATGCCTACTACGCTTACGCGCTGCGGAAAAACACGACGACCCCACTGAAGCCGGAAGAGGTGCACGATCTGGGGTTGCGGGAGGTCGCGCGAGTCGAGACAGAGATGCGCACGATCCTCGACACGAATGGGTTTGCCGGCCGGCCGATTGGCGAAGCCATGGACGCGCTGGGCAAGGATCCGCGTTTCCTTTTCTCCAACGATGACAAGGGCCGGGCGGACGCACTCGCGGAATACACGCGCCTCATTACGCAGGCGACGGAACGCTCGAAGAAATTGTTCCTGAGCGTACCCAAGTCGAAGATCGAAGTGCGCCGCGTGCCGGAGTTCAAGCAAGCGACCTCGGCCGGAGCCTACTATCAGGGGGCCGCGCTGGATGGGACGCGTCCCGGCGTCTTCTACGCGAACCTCCGCGACATGAACGAAATCTCGAAGTGGTCAATGCCAACGCTGGCTTACCATGAGGGGGTGCCCGGACATCACTGGCAGGTTTCCACCGCGCAGGAGCTCAAGGGCCTCCCACAGTTTCGAACGGTCATTCCTTTCACCGCGTATCAAGAGGGCTGGGCGCTCTATACGGAATGGCTGGCGAAAGAGGCCGGTTGGTACGAGGGCGATCCGTTCGGCGACCTCGGACGTTTGCAGGCCGAGCTCTTCCGCGCCGTGCGTCTCGTCGTCGACACGGGCCTCCATGCGAAACGGTGGCCACGCGAACAGGCGATCACTTACATGCGCGACAAGACCGGCATGGGCGAGAAGGAAGTCACCGCGGAGATCGAGCGCTACATCGTGAATCCCGGACAAGCTTGCGCGTACAAGATCGGAATGCTGAAGCTCCAGGAATTACGAACGCGCGCGCAAACGGAGTTGGGACCGAAATTCGACCAACGCGAATTCCACGACGTTGTCCTCAAGAACGGCGCATTGCCTCTCGAGATTCTCGAAGAGCAGGTGACGGCCTACATTCAGCGCGCTAAATAAGAAACTGCAGCCGCGGCTACAGCGGAACCCGGAAGCGTTCGATCTGTTCTTTCACCTCGTGCACAAAGCTGGCGGCGCCCGCGCCGTTCACCACGCGATGATCGAAAGTAAGCGACAAGGTAATGACTTCGGCCGGCTGACTCTTCTTTCCGTCACCGAGAGTTTCGTAATGCGCCGATCCTACAAACAAAGTTCCAATTGATGGCGGCACAACGATCGGCGCCGCCGCTCGCACACCAAACGCGCCGAGGCTGCTGATCACGATCGGCGCGTTCACCGCATCCACCCGGCCGCCGCGAGTTTCCTCAACCGTCTCATTGTAGCGCTGCATGAAATCCGGCCATTCCCGCTTGTTCGCATGCGTCACGACCGCCGTCGCTAATCGATCGTCGTCGAGCGCTACCGCTACGCCAAGATCGAACTCATCATTCTCGACGATGCGATCGTCGTCCAGAATGACGCGGCGAAACGGAGCATGTTTCTCCATCGCCTTGACGACGGCCCAGGCGATCATCACCGAGGGCGACGCGGCGTTCTTGCCCTCCTTTTTCTTCGCGGCTTTGCGTGCGTCGCGAATCGCGTCCCAGCGCGCATCGATCTGGAGATTCGCCGGCACAACGCGCCCGAGGCGCCGAAGGATCGTGGGCGACAGAGCCGGCTCGATTCCTGCACTTTCACGCGCGGGAGCGGGGGCCGCCTCGCGTTTTGGCCCCGCGGTCGAAACGGCGGCCACCTCGCCATTCGGCTGGTGCGCCGAAACTTCGGCCGCCTTTTCAAATTGCTCCGCGAACGAATCTCCCTCCGCCAAAATGGTCCCGATCTCCTGTCCGATATCCACTGTCGCGCCGACTTCCGTTTTCCATTCACCCATCGTGCCGGCAAAGGAAGACTCGATCGGATAGACCGCCTTGTCGGTTTCGACTTCGCAAAGCGGATCATCGAGCGCGACGGCGTCGCCTGGTTTCTTCAAAAGTGAAACGACCTTGGCGTTGCGAATTCCTTCGCCCATCACCGGGATCGTAATCTTCTGCGAACTTTGTTTCCTGGTCGGCTTCACTTTTGTTTGCGCAGTTTCCGCTTTGGCTGCGGCGACCTCCGCGCGCTGCTGCACCGGCGCGATGGCCACGCGTTCGCCCTGGGTCGACATCGAGCGGCGGACCGCCGCGACGATTCGCTCCACGTCAGGCAACGCAGCATATTCATAGATTGGGTTGTAACCAATCATTACGTTCCCTTTGCTGACCAAAATCGGCGGGCTCACCATCTCGTTCCAAATGTCCGGCTGGCCCGTGAGGTGGGTGATGATCATCTGGCCGACGCTGCAATTCTCCGTGTCCTCCTGCACCACGATTAGTCGCCCGGTGCGGCGAACAGATTCCTCAACCGCCGCGCGATCCCACGGCACAATCGAGCGGAGATCGAGCAGATCGACGCTCGCCTCGCCGCCGATTTTCTCGAGCGCCTCGAGCGATTTCTCGATCGTATTGCCCCACGCGACCAGAGTGACATCCGAGCCGCTGCTGCGTTTGCGCGCTTTGCCCAACGGGACCGCCCGGATCGGTTCCGTGGATTCGTGCTCGGCCCAGAGCAAATGTTTTGGGATGAGGACAAACGTGGGGTCCTCGCAATGCATCGCCGTCCACAAAAGTCCGGCGGCGTCTTCCGGCGTGCTCGGGATCACGATGTTTAGTCCAGGATAATGGGCGAGCGCCGACTCGTTCGCCTGGCTGTGCCATAAACTTCCCCCGGGAAGATACGCGCCGTAGGGAGCGTAGATCACGGCCGGGCATGTCCACGTCCCGAAGGAACGCCAGCGCAAGGTCGAGAGATTCGTCACGAGCTGGTTCCAGCCCGGATTAATGAAATCGATAAACTGCAATTCGAAAACCGGCCGCTTCCCGTACGAGGCGAGACCGCACGCGACACCCAGAATCGTCGATTCCGCGAGCGGCGAGTTATAAACCTGCTTCGGGAAATCAGTCGAAAGTTTTTGCGTCAGGCGGAAGACGCCGCCTTTCGGATCTTCGATGTCTTCGCCGAAGATGATCCGGCCCGAATCTTTCTCGAGGCCTGCCCGCAACGCTTTGTTGATCGTATCTCCGATCCGGTACTTGCCTGGCGGGAGCACGTCATCAGTCAACTCGGGTGGTGCCCCCGTGACCTCAAGTTCCAGCTCGTCCGCGGAAGGATCTTTCTCGCGGTCCGCCTCGGCGAACTCCCGCCGGATGCGCTCTTTGATTTCGTTATCGAGCTTGTCGTATTCCTCCGCGGTAATCACCCCTTCCTCGATCAGTTGCTCTTTCCATCGCTTGAGCGGGTCGCCTTTCTCGAGGTTCTGCAACTCTTCGTTGCTGCGATAAAGTTTTTGGTCGTCGGTGCTCGTGTGGCTGGAAAGGCGTTCCATCTTGACCCACAAAAAAGAAGGCCCGTTTCCGGCGCGCAGCCCTTCGATCGCTTTGCTCGCGACGTCGTAAACCGTCTGGACATTCGTCCCGTCGACCTCGATCCAGTCGTTAGGCTGAAGCACACGAAGCGCGAGCGGATTGATCTTCCGCGTCGGACTGCTGATGCCGTAGGCGTTGTCTTCCACCACGAACATCACCGGGAGCTGCTTCTCTTTCGCAAAGCAGATCGCCTCGAAGAAATCGCCCTGGCGCGTCGCCGCATCGCCCACCGTCGTCACGACGAAGTTCGGCTTGCCGTCCAGTTTGATTCCCCAGGCAATGCCGCACGCCGGCAGGAGTTGGGCGCCGGTCGGTGTCGGCACGCTCCAGATGTGGCGATCGGCGTAACTATAATGCGACGGCATCTGGCGGCCGCCGCTCTGGCCTTTGCGTTTCGCCATGTAATCGAGCGCGAGCTCGCTCGAGGCGACTCCGCGGCCGAGTACGAGCGCGCGATCCCGATAGTACGGAACGATGTAATCGTCCGCTTCCATTTGGAACGAGATCGCCGCGAGCGCCTCGTGCCCCATGCCGGCCACATGGAAATGCCCTTTGCCCTGCCGGTTCAGGTTCTGCTCGCGCAGATCTCCGTGCCGGCTCTCGAGAATCGTCGTCAGCAGTCGGAGTTTGTCTTCGTTGGTCAGCGCGGGCATTTGGGACGGAGAAAGTTGACAGTTAAATAGTTGAGCGTTGAGAGATGGAAAGGCGATTTTTCTCAGCGAACTCTCAACTCTCAACTGCCAACTCTCAACTTCTCCCCGGAACCATCAACCTCTTCTCTGCGTATGGCTGCGACGACAGCGTTCGCGCGGAGATTGTAGGGCGGGCGCTCCGCCTGCCGGCGAAAAACGGTGGCAAGCGGGAGCGCTTGCCCTACAAATTCTTCCAGTGAACGCATCGCAAGAAATTCATCTCGCGCCACACCGGGGCAGGGGATGTTTTTCTGGCCCTCGGCCTCTGGTTCAACGTCCAGGTGACTCCGAAAGGTTTCGCGAGTTGACAGCGACGATAGATAAGCGAAAACCATCCCGTTCCGTGATCCTTCGCTTACATCCCGGCCCGGCCTTGCCATGCGCCTGATCGTCCAAAAGTACGGCGGCACTTCCGTCGGAACTCCCGAGCGGATTCGGAATGTGGCGCGTCGTCTGATCGAAACGCAGCAGAGCGGCTGCCGAGTCGTCGCGGTGATCTCCGCCATGGCGGGCGTCACCGATAACCTGATCAAGCTCGCGCGTGAAACTTCGCCGCAGCCGGCGGAGCGGGAGTTTGACGCGTTGCTCGCCACGGGCGAGCTGGCCGCGAGCGCCCTGATTGCCATCGCGGTAAATGCACTCGGTGGAAAAGCGATTTCCTTGACCGGCGCGGAAGCCGGCATCCTCACGGACCGCGCTCACACCAGAGCAAAGATCGCCAATATCTCGCCGAGACAAGTTCATGAATTGCTCGCCGATGATTACATTGTCGTTGTCGCGGGTTTTCAGGGTCAAAATCCCGACGGCGCAACCACGACTCTCGGCCGGGGCGGCTCGGACCTGACCGCGATCGCGCTGGCCGGCGCGCTCAACGCTGATGCCTGCCAGATCTTCACCGACGTCGATGGCGTCTTCACCTGCGATCCGCGGGTCGTGACCGACGCGCAGAAACTCGACGAAGTTGCCTACGACGAACTCCTCGAAATGGCCGGCGCGGGCTCGAAGGTGATGCAATCGCGCGCGGTCGAGTTCGCCAAGAAGTTCGGGATCGAATTCGAAGTGCGTTCGAGCCTCAAGAGCGATGTGGGGACCACCGCGAAAGAGGAAACCGCGAACATGGAGGACATCGTCATTCGCGGAATCAGCATCGAACGCAACCAGGCCAAGATCACAGTAGACGACGTGCGCGACGAAGCCGGGATCGCCGGGCGGATTTTCTCGGTGATCGCGGGCGGCAACATCATTGTCGACATGATTGTGCAGAGCGTTTCCAAACACGGAACCACCGACATCTCGTTTACCATTCACGAAAACGACCTGGACTCGGCGATAAAGCTGCTGACTCCGGTCATAAAGGAGGTGCAGGCCGCCGGCTTGATCACCAAGAGCGGCGTCGCCAAGCTGAGCGTAGTCGGGATCGGGATGCGGTCGCACTCCGGCGTGGCAGCCAGGCTGTTCGATTGCCTGGGCAAAGGCGGAATCAACA
>JBEEHC010000149.1:0-6198 GCA_041167205.1 Verrucomicrobiota bacterium | reverse complement strand
AAGATCACGCCAATCGAGAAAGGTGGCTCGGACCGGAAGTTTTATCGGATCCGTTGTTCGCCCGAGCAGAACATCATTCTGGTCAAATACGGTTTCGAGCGTGAAGAGAACCGGCATTACGTCAGGATCGCGGAGTTTCTGGCCGAGCACCGCGTGCGCGCGCCCCGGATTTATTTTCACGATGCCGTGGAAGGCCTGATCTGGATCGAAGATCTCGGGGAAACCGATCTCTGGAGCTACCGCGACGAGAGCTGGCTTGTCCGCCGGGCCCTCTACGAATCCGCGCTCGATGAAATCGTGAAGTTGCATTGTCTGCCCGAAGAGGCGGGGCGCGCGATCCAGAAAAATCTTCCCGTCGCGTTTGATGCCGCGCTCTATCGCTGGGAGCAAAACTATTTCTTCAAGAATTGCCTCGGTGGTTATTTTGGCGTGGACGAAAAAAAGCTTTCAGAGCTGACAACGCTGCCGGCTCTGCACGAGATGGCGGAATGTCTTGGGAATCGCCCGCGCCTCATGGTCCACCGCGATTTCCAATCGCAAAACATCATCATTCGCAACGCCCAGGCGCACCTGATCGACTTTCAAGGAATGCGGCCGGGCCTGGCGGAGTACGATCTGGCCTCTCTGCTTTTCGATCCCTACGTCACTTTTTCGCCTTCCGAGCGGGAAGAGTTGCTGAGGATGTATCAGGACAAGCGGGAAGCGGCACTCCTGTCTGTGTCACCGCAATTTCGCGAAATCTCTCGCCTGTGCGGCATTCAACGGCTGATGCAAGCGCTCGGCTTCTACGGCTTTGCCGGAATGGTCAAAGGCAACAAGACATTTCTCGATTACATTCCGGCCGCAATGACCTCATTGCGTTCTCTCGTCGGCGAGGTCGATGAGCTGAAACAATTACGCATCGTGCTGGACGGGCTGTCGTGACTGAACCCGCGGCTCAGCGGGAGCTTCGCCCTCCCTGAAACGGTGGAGGCTACGACCAGGGAGGGCGAGGCTCTTGCCGAGCCGCTCGTAGGATGAAAACAAGCACAGCCAGGGTTTCCGATCCGCTGCCGCGCCTTATTGCCTGGAGCGCCGTCATTGCGAGCGCCCTTCCGGAAATCATTTGGCAGGAATCTGGACATCGAATTTCGTTTTGGTTTACCGCCTCTGAGTCCCTCCTCCTCGTCCTGGCCGCGCTCGCGGTTCTTCCCTTTTCACGGCTCCGCGGTCTGGCGCGATTTTTCGTTGCTCTTGCTGCCCTGAACTTCGCCTGGGATTTTCTTGCCCCGGCACTTGGAAGAACCAACTCCGTTCATTCCCTGTCACAGAACGCGAGCTGGGGCGCGCGACTGTTCATCGCGCGGATTCCGACTTTGTCCGGCATCCTGCTCTTGGGGTTCACTTTGATCGGCAGTGGCGTGACGCGACGCGATTTGTTTTTGGGTCGCGGGAATCTTTCGGCCCCAGCGCAACCGATCCCTTTGGTCGGCTTGCGAAAGCCGATTCCGTGGACCGTATTTGGCCCTGCCTTGCTCGTCGTCTTTGGCGTGGCGCTTCCGCTCTTCTTGTATTTCACGGTCTATCCGGACTTCACCGACCCTGGCCGCATCCTGCGTTGTCTGCCGTGGATTCTTCTGGTGGCTGCGCTCAACGCCGCCAATGAAGAGTTTCAATTCCGCAGTGTTCTCCTCGCGCATCTGCGGGACGTCGTTTCTCCAGGCGAGGGCGCCTTGTTGACCGCTGTTCTGTTTGGACTGGGACATTATTATGGACAGCCCTCGGGACCAATCGGTGTCGCCATGGCGGGCGTCGCCGGCTGGCTTTGGGCCCGGAGCATGATCGAAACGCGCGGTTTCGTGTGGGCTTTTTTCATCCACATGGTGCAGGACATCGTCATCTTCTCTTTTCTCGCGGTCGCCACAGCAACGTGATTTCGGTCCACAGAAGACTCTTCCGCTGCCTCTTCCTCTTGATCTGTTTCTGCCCGCGGAGTGAGAGGAAGAGGAAGCGGGAGAGGAAGATTTGTCACGATCCTCGCGCAAATGCGCCGATCGTGCTGAAATCATGCCGTGGACGATAGGACGGCCGCGGAAACTGAAGTGCTGATTGCCGGCGCCGGGCCTGTTGGCCTGGCGCTGGCGCTCGAGCTGCAACGTTTCGGAATTCGTTTCCGGATCGTGGAAAAAAAAGCCGGGCGCTCCACTACTTCAAAGGCGCTCGGATTGCAGCCGCGCCTCGCGGAAGTTTTCGCGATCCTCGGAATGGCCGGCAAATTTTTTGCGCGCGGATTTGACGGAATTCGTGCGATCAATCTGCACGCGGGCGCGCAGAAGCATCTCACGATTGGGATGCAGTTTGCGCACAACCAGGCGGGACGCGATGCCTGCCTGCCTCGGATGATTGTCATTCCGCAAAGTGTGACCGAGGAAATTATCGAGACGACGCTGGCCGAGCGCGGTCACGTGGTGGAACGACGCCGGGAACTGATCGGCTTCACGCAAACAGCAGATTCCGTGAACTCCCTGGTCCGCCACGAGGATGGCGCGGAGGAACCGATCCGCTCGAAATTTCTTGTCAGCTGCGAAGGGGCGCACAGCGTCGTTCGCAAGCAGGCTGGTCTTACCTTTGCCGGTGCGGCCCTTCCGCTGCGCTTCCTGCTCGCGGACGTGACGATCGATTGGGACCTGCCGGCGAACGAGGTGCAGGTCTGGTTTCACCGTGACGGCTCGTTCGCCGCGATCCCTTTCGGCGGGCAAAAGTGGCGGTTGGTCATTGAGTGCGCGGATGAGCGAAACGATGCGGAGCGGGAAGTGACGCTCGAGATGTTGCAAGAGTTGGCGCTCAAACGGACAGGCAGGAAAAATGTGCGGCTCCGGGATCCGCTCTGGTTGAGCGACTTTCGCATCAGTGCCCGCATGGTCGACCGCTTTCGGGAGCGGGGGGTGTTTGTCGCAGGCGACGCGGCTCACATTCACAGTCCTGCGGGCGGTCAGGGAATTGCGACGGGCATTCAGGACGCGACGAATCTTGCCTGGAAGCTCGCGGCTTTCTTGCGCGAGGGCGCGCCGGGTTCGCTCCTCGATACTTACGATGAGGAACGCAAACCGATTGCACGCGAAGTGCTTCAGCGCACGAGCGGGATATCGAGCATTATTTTCGCGATGAATCCGGTCGCGCGTTTCGTTCGGGAACGGCTGCTTTTTCCGATCCTGCGCACGCCGTTCGTGCAACGGCGCTTGTTCGCGAAACTCTCGCAGCTCGAAATGAATTATCGCGGCCGAAGTCTCTCGGTGCATAGCGATGCGCCGTTTTCGCGGGTTCGCGTTCGTGCCGGTGACCGCACTCCGGACGTTGTTTTCGAGAAAGCCGGCGAGCAGGTTTCGTTGTTCCAGCTGATCGGGAGCTACGGCATGATTGCACTGCTCGGTCCGGGCGAGAAAAGCCACGGAATGGCCGGCGCGCTCGTTGCGCTGGGCGTCCGGCCTTTCATCGTCGCTACGAAGGAGGCCAACACGCAGTCGGCCGAACGTCTGGTAGATCTTTACGGCGATTTCGCGCGATTGTACGGCGCCCAAGGTCCGTTCCTCTACCTGATTCGTCCCGATGGTCACGTCGCCCTCTTTCAACGCCGCATGGAAGGAAGCGGACTCGCCAGATATTTAAAAAAGATTCGCGCCCCGGAAAGCGTTGCGAAAGCTCTCGCCCTGTAGCCGCCTCGCTATGCGAGGCGTTGCCTTCATCCCGCGCGGCCCACCGGGCCGGGGCTACAACCATCTACCGCACAAACGGATTGGTCCGCCGCTCGGCGCCAATCGTTGTCGGCGGGCCGTGACCAGGCAGCACGGTCACGTTGTCGCCGAGCGGAAATAATTTCGTCTTGATCCCGCGGAAGAGCAGTTCGCCATCGCCATGCGGCAAATCCCAGCGGCCGACGCCCCCCGCAAACAAAACATCGCCGCCGATCAGCAACTCGTCTTTCCGGGAAAGAAAACACAAACTTCCCGGGCAGTGGCCAGGAACTTCCAGAACTTCCATCTCCAACCCGAGAAAATCGCGCGCGGTCGTCGCTTCAATCAGGAAATCCGGCTGGACCGGATCGATCTCCAGTTCGAACCCAAAGCTCCGGAAGAAATCGCGATCCGAAATCATCGGCGCGGTCTCGGGGTGGCACCCAATCTGGCAGCCGAAGCGCCGCTTGATCTTCGCCACATCCGGCACGTGGTCGAAATGGCCGTGCGTGAGCAGGAGCAGCGTCGGCGTCGCGCCCTTGGAGACCAGCCAGTCACAACTGCCATCGGGCGCGTCGAATAGAATCGAACCCCCCGGCGCCTCGAGCAGGTAACAGTTGGTCTCAAAAATCCCCCCGCAGAAAGTTTCGTATTTCATCCCTCGATTATTTCGCGCTCCGCTCTGTGAACGGGGAAGTTACCATCGAAAAGGGGGTGTGCACTTCTCTCGAGCCAGGGAACGAAAGCTGCATAAAGAGCCGCGGTTTCGGCCGTTCTTTGAATGTTCCGGCGCTCCCGTTGTCTGATTCACTACAAATTGATGCTCCGGCTCCCGGTTATCTTGCGTTCAGCCCGAACTCTGCGACTTTTCGAAACCTCTTTTTCCAAAATGAAGCCCACTTTCCGCCCTCTCGCCCTCTCCGCAGTCCTGGTCGCCTTCGCGGTGGCGGCCCTGCCGCTCCAGGCCAAATCCGACGCCGAACAGGTGGCGGTATCAGTCGGACGGCTCCTGGAAGAGGGCCACTACACCCATCAGCCGTTGAACGACGAGGTTTCACGGAAATTTCTCCGCACCTATCTCGAGCTGCTCGATTTCAGCCATCTGTTTTTCACTCAGCAGGACGTCGACAAGCTGAGCGCCAAGTACGCGACCTCGCTGGACGACGATGTGTTGCTGGGAAATTTGAAACCGGCCTACGAGATTTACGATCTTTACAGCAAACGCGTTGACGACCGCATCGCGAAGATCAAGGCCATGCTCAAGGAGCCGGTCGATTTCAAGAATGATGCGACGATTGAGTTGAGCCGGCAGAAAGCGCCGTGGCCCAAGGACGATGCGGAGGCCGATGAAATCTGGCGTGGCCGGATCGCGAGTGAATTGCTCCAGGAACACCTGACCGAACACCCGATCGAGCCGGGGCCGCAACTGATCGCCCGCCGGTACGATCGTCTTGCGCGCAACGTCCACGAACAGGACAAGGACGAGCAGGTAAAGCTCTTTCTCGATGCGCTTTCCCAGGCTTACGACCCGCATTCCGAATATCTGAGCAAGGCCGACCTGAAGAACTTCAGTATCAATATGGGCCTCTCGCTCGTCGGCATCGGCGCGATGCTCAAGACGGAAGATGGTTACGCCAAGATCGAGAGTCTCGTCCCCGGCGGGCCCGCGCAAACGGACGGCCGTTTGAAAGTCGGCGACCGCATCAGCGCGGTGGCGCAGGGCAATGCCGAATTTAACGACGTGCGCGACATGCGTCTCGACAAGGTGGTCGAGCAAATCCGCGGCAAGAAGGGCACCAAGGTCCGGCTTCTCATTATTCCAGCGGACGCGCCCGATCCCTCGAAGCGCAAGACGATCGAACTGGTGCGCGACGAGATTAAGCTCAAGGACCAGGAAGCGCGCGCCGACATCATTATTAAGAAGGACGAAAACGGCGAGCCGGTGAAGCTGGGCTGGATCACCCTCCCATCCTTCTACGCCGACATGGACAAGCACCAGAAGAGCACGACCAAGGATGTGCTCATGTTGCTCAAGCGGTTGAAAAAGGAGAACATCGCCGGGCTCATCGTCGATCTTCGCCGAAACGGTGGCGGCTCGCTCGAAGAAGCGATCGCGCTCACCGGGCTCTTCCTGAAATCGGGACCGATCGTGCAAACGAAAGGCTCGAACGGAAATATCGTGGTCTCGAGCGATCCCGATCCGGGCATTGCCTACGCCGGTCCGCTCGTGGTGCTGACGAGCCGGCAAAGCGCATCCGCCAGCGAGATTTTTGCCGCCGCGCTCCAGGATTACGGCCGGGCTTTGATCGTGGGGGACAAGAACACCTTCGGCAAAGGGACCGTGCAAACGATCCTGGAGATTGGCCGGTTCACTTCCCTGCTCGGCAACCGTTCACAGGAAGATGGCGCTCTGAAATTGACCATCCAGAAATTCTATCGGGTGGCGGGTGGATCCACGCAGCTGCACGGCGTCGCGTCCGATATCGTT
>JBEEHC010000148.1:0-6892 GCA_041167205.1 Verrucomicrobiota bacterium | reverse complement strand
CAGTTCCGTTCGTGTCGCCGGCAAGCATGCTGACTCTCACTGTGGTATCCGGTAGAACCCGGGAAGAGGTATCTATGACATTGTGCAATGTGAGAGTAAGGGTTTGAGCGTCGGTCACGCTATTGAGGTTCACCGTCATCGCGTTGCCAGCATAGGCAGGCTTATCTGAAACTGCGCCGCTTCCACTCGTCATACTTACTTCGCCATCCACGATGGTGCTGTTGAAGGTAAATACGAGCATATGATTGCCTCCGCTGTTTCTGCATTCCACGCCCGGTTGACCGGTGAGCGGCAAGTTCATGTCAAAGGTTCCCGCGCTGCCATGCGTCTTCCGTGAGACCGCAGCCGTGAGTTGAAAGCCGTCGAGGTAACGCGCCAGCGCGAAATCGCTGTTGTTATAGTAAATGTCGGTGGAAGTAATGCCGCCGGCGAGGAGCTTGCCATCGGGTTGAAAAACAAGGTCGCTGCCTGCGGCTGCGCTCCCGCCGAACGTTGTTGTGATGATGCCGCCGCTTCCGAACGTCGAATCGAGGGAGCCGTCCAGATTGAAGCGCAGCAATTTGAAGCTCTCGCTGTCATCTCCAAGCGCGATCAGCTTACCGTCGCTCTGAAGAGCGCCCGCCTCGAGATCTCCTACGTCGACCATGACGAACTTGCCACCGCTGCCAAAGCTCTGATCCAACGAACCGTCCGGATTGAAACGCGCGACGGCGAAACTATCGTAGGGGCTATTAATCTCGGCAGTCCCTACCACAATGATCTTGCCGTCGTCCTGAAGGACAGCATCCCTGCCATGGTCCCAGCTAAGGTCGCCAAAATTGACCTCCCTGAAGCCGCCGTTGCCGAATGTCGTATCGAGCGTTCCGTTAGAGTTATAACGGGCCACCAGGAATGCATAGGCGGACTCGCCGGCGATTATGATTCTGCCGTCGGGCTGGATTACCACATCTATGGCGTAACTCTCCAAGCCCTGCCCGAAATCATTGACCACGATACCTCCGTTGCCAAACGTCGCGTCCAGGGAGCCGTCGGGATTGTAGCGCACGAGGGCCACATTGCCTTTTCTCTGTTCGGTGGGATAAAAGTGGATTCCTCTTTTTCCAGCGGCCACTATTTTGCCATCAGACTGGCGCGCAAGCGCGTACGCCCGATCATCGTCGTTGTTGATGTTGGTTTTCACGAGTCCGCCCTGGCCGAAGGTGGTATCGAGCGACCCATCCGAGTTATAGCGCAAGAGCGCAAAAGAAGTATCGGATTCGTTAGGCTGATCGATGCTCCCGCTGATCATTATTTTGCCGTCCGGTAGCAGCACAAGCCCGTGCGCGTACTCTCTCACTGCCGCGATGACAGTGATGACTCTACCGCCGTTGCCGAAGGTGGCGTCGAGCGAGCCGTCGGGGTTGTAACGCGCGAGCGCGAACTTGGGAAAATCGAAAGGTTGACTGCTCTCGCCGATCGCGACGATTTTGCCGTCGGGCTGGAGGGCAATGCGACTCAGCCACTCGGAGCTGTTGCTAAAGTCGGTGACCACTTTCCCGCCGATGCCGAAGGTCGGGTCGAGGTCGCCGTCGGCCGCACGGACCAACTCCGCGCTCCCCGAGAACAGGAGTACGCTTACCGCTGCAGAAGCAAAGATTCGCCAATTCTTTCCGGCGGTGGTTTCAAGCTTTGAACGCTGTAACATAATTCTTTCTCCGGCTTGATTGTTTCACATCCGACATCAGAAGAATCGTCTCAGCAGCCAAGCTTGGCCGCAGCGAAAAAGTAACAGAACTGTTACGGAGCGGTCGCTTCTCTGCGCGCTCCGGGCTTTCGGAAACGCTAGCGAAACGTTCGCGGACCGCCACGCCTCCATCGGCGCGCCCGACGAGCAGAATCGCGGTCATATCATGCCAGTCGATCACGCGCACCTTGTAATGATCCGTGACGACTAACTAGCTTCTAAAAGCCCGATCGGCGGCCCGCGCCAAATCCATCATCGTCGTGAAGAAGTTGTTGCTTTGACCGGCGAAGAGACCGGAGCCCCTCAGGCCGTTAAAGGCCGCGGTGGCTCCGGGTCTTTTCGCGGTAGTAGGCCGGATGATGGAACATTGCGGCAGCTGAGAGGCAATGAACTTGCACGGCTCCGGCATGATCAAGTTCTTCTGCCGGAGTTCGTCGCCTTTAAATGATTGCATGTCCGGGAAGCTCACCCCGGGAACGCTGACCTCCGGTGCATTTCCAGCCTTGTCATGCCAGATAGCGAAATGATTGACTTCCGAACCTCCTATCCCCAGAAGGATTTTGAGGACGGTGAGATCGGTAACCTTCAGGGCGAGTGAAGGGTAAAGGTCGGTGCCACCTTGCTCAATCGTCCCGAAATGAAACGCGGCGGTATTAGCGATGGCCTGGGCCTCGTCAGAACCAGAGGGCAAATCCTGCAACGGGATGGACGGGCGATTCACGATGTCGATGAATTGCGGGAAGCTGGCTCCGAAATCCAGGCTGTCGGTGCTGCGGTAGCGAATCCACCAGCTCGTATCCACGGTCAGGTTCATCAGATTGGTCAGCCGTCCGATCTGTTGCGCGCCGGTCGCCTGGCTGCTCGGAAGCGTGCGAAAGGCGTCCAGGTTGACCGGTTGCGCGCCGACCGAGACCAGAAACGCGTTTAGAAAATCGGCGTGGCTCAGCTCGTCGTCAGTGTTGTCCTCAATATATTGATTCATGTCTTCGTCAAGGACCGCGAGAGCTTCTCCGTAGGAGGGATTGCCATCGGCGAGCTCGGTGTATTGCTGCCACAAGTCCTGCTCGAGCAGCTCGGCCGCGGCCAAGAACCTCAAGATGGCCACGTCACCCGCGGTCGGTGCGCTAGGGCCAGTGTCCATTCCAGCCTGATCGAGCCCTTCACGCGTGGCGCCCAGGAGAGCAGCGCCGGGAACCAGAAGCGTTGCACCAATACCGAGACTGCGAAGGAACGATCGACGTGCGACTCGGCGAGGCGACGGAAACAGTGCAGTTGGGCCGGAAGCGCTTTGCTCCATGGCCACAATTGGTTTTCCATCGCTTGAAGTTAAGTTGGTTGAAGTTTGCATAAGGTATTCTTTCTTTCAAATATTGAGACTTAATAAACCCGCTTGAAGTTCGGGTAAGCCCTAGCTCTCGCGCGCTTCTGGACGCGTGAGCTTAGTAACAGCTTTGTTACTTGAGCACCTAGAACCGCACCGTGAATTGTGCGGCTAGAGTATGACGAAGATCTCGTGAGTCCGAGTTCGTGTCCTGAAAGCTATATTGCAGTTTCAACTGCGTGTGCGCGGTGAAACGGTAACCGAGTGAAGTATCGATTCGCCAAAGATCGTGCCCCCAGCGCGTACTTCCCCCCACCCCGTCAGGGATCGTGGAGAAGAGCTGCTGATTCCAGCGCATCGCGCCGAAGAGTTGTGGGGTGAACTTATATTTTCCCTCAAGAAAGTAGGCGAATGTGTCGGCGTCTCCCACGCGCGGCACCTGGACACGCACTTCGTAAAACTCGGCCCACAACTGAAGATGATGCAAGGCGTAGCTGATGTCCTGACCGACCAGAAGCTCGCGATAGTCCCCGAGACTGCGTCCTACCGGCAAGGTCGGCCCCGCTTCCGGCCGAAGATAGGGACCGTCGCTCGCCGATAGCCCGAGATTCCACGCTTGATTGGGCCGATAGCCGATGCGGCCGCTCACGGTTGGATGGTCGAAGCCAATCTGGGTCGCGTCCCAGGATTTTGGCCGCGAAGCTAGCGCGGAATTCTTAGCTTCTACCGCGTAATCAAATTTCCCGATCTTGCCCGCCATAGACCCGCCGGTGGCGTAGCTTGGTCCCCAGATCAGTGGATTATTCTTGTCTTCGTCGAGGACGAATCCGGAGATGAAGTCGCGCGGACCCCCTGGCACCGCGGTGTCCGAGATCGCTGTGAGATTTTCGTAGGGCAGCGGCGCGGTGATAAAAGGATTTTCCCAGGACAAATGCCGTTGAACAAAATTCCCGATGACCGTGGCGAATTTTCCAATTTGCAGATCGAAGCAATCGGCCTCCCAGGGATTGATGCGGAGCGCGTATTCGTCCAGCCGGGCCCGCGCCTCCGCATCGTGGGGATCGAAGTCGCGGTCCGCGCGTCCTTGGGCGAAAAAGTAAACGTGACTGCCGAGTTGCGCGTCGAGGAAGAGCGAGAGACGAGGGTTTACGAGAAAATGGTGATTGGCATCGATCAATCCGGGCGGCGGCAGGTCGATCCGATAAACCTCCAGATCGAAGAGTCCGCTCAAGCGCGCGCGGGCGTCGCCGTGAAACGCGTTGATCGTTAGGGCGTCATCGATTTGATCGAGGAAGTCCTCCGCCGCGAGTCTGGTTGCGGTAAGCGCAACCAAGAAACCGAGGATTCGGAGAGATTTCATGAAACTCCGGCGGTGGTCCTGGCGGGTTGTCGGGCAAGACGAAAGCGCACTTCGAATTCTGTCCAGTCTTCCTTCGAGCACACCAGCCTCAAATCACCGCCGTGCAGGCGCGCGAGTTCCCGCGCAAGGTTCAGACCGAGACCGTGTCCGGTAATATCTTCTCCCACAGTGCCACGATGGAAGCGCTCAAAGATGTGCTCTCGCGCTGGCCCGGGGATGGAGCGGCCGGTGTTACCGATCGTGAGGACCGCGCGGTCGCCCTCTTCGCGGCAGGAGATGCGAATCCGGCCACCCGGGCGATTATATTTTCGCGCGTTCTCCAGCAGATTTTGCAGGATGAGAGCCACGTAATGTTTCTCACCAGCGATTTGCGCGTCGGAACAATCGCTTTCAACCTCGACATTCACCCCCTCGGGCAGCGCACTCAGGTCGTCCATTTGGGCCTCGACGAGATGCGAGAGGTCCACGGAACTGAAAGCGATTTGCAGCCGGCCCGCGTCCATCTGCGAGAGCAGCAACAGATCTTCGATGATGCTGGTGATCCGAAACGTCTGGTGAATCAGCGCGGCGATTTCGTCGCGCCCCTCGGGGGTGAGATTTTCATGCGCGCGCAGCTCCTCGAGCCCTGCGCGCAAAACGGTCACCGGGGTCTTGAGCTGATGAGAGGTGTCAGCCGAGAAGCGAGCGGATCTTTGCAACTCGAGGCTGGTTTTTTCGAGCGCTGCTTCGACGCGCTCCCGCTCGGCGCGATTTTCCGCCGAATCGTGGGCGAGTTTCGTGACGGGCGCTGATAACCGCGCGGAAGCGAAGTGGCTGACCGCGAATGCGCCCAAGAGCAGAAGCGCGGCCGCAGCAAGGATTTGCCAGCGCAGCTGACGCTGCCGGGCGAGCAAATCATATAGTGGATAAATGGAAATCTCGTACGCCGGCGGGAAGAGCGAGTTCGGATTAAGCCATTTGCAAAATAGTAAGTGCGGCACGCCATCCACTTCGACGCGGAAACTTTTGTCAGCCCGGTCCAGCGGCGCTATCGCCCGAGTTAGCTCGCGACCCAGCATCATGGCCTGCGCGGAGTCCGCCGGGGAAGGCAGGTGCAACTGTCCCTTCAACCAAATACCGCTCTTGATGGCTGCCGTCAGGCGATGCCGGCCGAACTCGACTGGCTTGACTCCCACGACGATGGCGGCAATCGGCTGATCGGTCTCGGTGGAAATGATTGGCATCGCTACCACCTCATCGATGGTTTCACCTCCATCATCGGTCCTGCGCAACAAGTAACCGATCTGCTGCGCCGCAGGCGCTGTGTTGAGGCTGAGCTGCAGTTCTTCTTCGGGCCTGAGTGCGCCAAAGTCCTTTCCGTTCGGCGGTGTGATCACGGAGCCTCGACCATCGAGAAAACGGTAAAAGGTCGCACGCAACGCCGCCGAGTCCGGCTCGGTGGCGCTCTTGTCGCTCCCATCCATCAGGTCGCGTAACTCGTCCTTGGCGTTCGGATACAAGAGATCGAGCGCGTTGTCTTCCAGCGCGGCGTGGATGCGCGGCTTTTGCGCGAGCGCGTGGCAGCGTTCCGCCAACGCGGCGTGATGCATTTTCTGCACGCTGTGCAACGAGGCCACCTCGCCCTGGAATTCACGCTCCAGCTCCTGCTCCGCGTTTGTCGTCAACTGTCGCTGTGCCAGGTAAAGGCCCAAGGCCGTGATGGCCGAGACTACGAGCATCATCGCCCCAAGCAACTTGACGCGAAAACTGAGGAGCCCGGATTTTGCCCCGGCGGACTTCGCATTCACGGGAGGTTTACCCGAAGAGTCGATCCGGTGGCCAGCTCGACCGGGTGCTCGAGCGTCGTCCTGCTGCTCAACCAAGCCTTGAGCGTGTGCCGGCCCGGCGGGAGGCCACTTAACCGAAATCGGCCATCGGCATCACTCATGACAAAATGCGGCGTGTCGAGGACAAGGATCAAAGCGCGCATGTGCTCGTGAATGTCACAACGAACCGTGACCAGGCCGGACGCATCGAAGACGACGGAAGGAATCGGTCTTTCTTCCGATCGGTAGCGTCCGAGGTCGAAACGCTTTGTCGGCGAGAACGAAAAAATGTTGTGGTAGGTGTCATCGAGGTTCGGAAATTCCACTCTCGTACCGATCTGCACGGGCAAAAGCGCTGGCAGGAATGCGAGGTCCTTTTGCAACATCTTCGTGGTTGCCCTCGAATTACTTTTGGGAAAGGAGCCCTCGAGATAGACCACCGCGAGCGGCGGTTTCGTGGCAAGAACACCGCCTTTCGTGACGATTTCGTAGCGTTTAATGATAACAGGCGCCGCGAACGTCTTCGGTAAGTCGACGCGGCCTTCGATCGTCGCCTGAGCGAAAGACGATTCCGCGGCCACTCCAATTATCGCAATGACAACCAGCGAGCAACGGAACCTCATGCGATGAAGACTAGCGAGGTGATGACGAAAGGTCGAGTCCCGAACGATTGACGTATTTTC
>JBEEHC010000147.1:0-11960 GCA_041167205.1 Verrucomicrobiota bacterium | reverse complement strand
CCGAACGAGAGTTCACTCACCTGCAATCCTGATTTCCCAAGCCGTCGATATTTCATAGCCGCATCACCAACTGCCATTCCCTGCGAAAAGACAAGCGCACAAGAGTCGAAAACTTTTTTGGCAATCGGATGGCTGGCGGTGAATAGTGGCCGCGTAATCGGGCCGTAGCACAGCTTGGTAGTGCGCTTGAATGGGGTTCAAGAGGTCGCGGGTTCGAATCCCGCCGGCCCGATTTTTTCAACGATGATGGTCACTGGGAGGGCGAGGCTCCCGCCGAGCGACGCGGGGCCCTCGCAGATCTCGGCTCAGCAGGAGCTTCGCCCTCCCACCACGGCCGCCGTCTCACGCGTTGCGGGCGAATCCCTTTCGCATTACCGTCCGCGCCTATGTTGAGCGCTGGAATCGTCGGTCTGCCAAATGTCGGCAAATCCACGCTGTTCAACGCCGTTACCCGCACGCGCAAAGCGCAGGCGGCGAATTACCCGTTCTGCACCATCGATCCAAACCTCGGCGTCGTCACGGTTCCCGATGCGCGGCTCGAAACGCTCTCGAAACTGTCGCACTCGCAAAAGATCATTCCGGCCGCGATCGAGTTTGTGGATATCGCGGGGTTGGTCAAAGGAGCGAGCGCCGGCGAAGGTCTCGGGAACCAATTCCTCAGCCACATCCGCGAGGTGAACGCGATCGTGCAGGTGGTCCGTTGTTTCGAAAACGCCGATATCCACCACGTTAGCGGAACGATTGACCCCGTTCGAGATATCGAAGTGATCAACACGGAGTTGGTCCTGGCTGATCTCGCTTCACTTCAGAAGCGGCACGATCGTCTGCAAAAGGAAGTCCGTGCTGGATCGAAAACGGCCAAAGCAGAGGTCGCCGTTATCGACAAACTTCTTCCCCACCTCGACGCCGGGAAACCGGCCATCACCCTCGAATTAACGGACGAGGAGAAAGCGGTGGCGCGCGATTTTTTCCTCCTCAGTTCAAAGCCAACGCTCTTCGCCTGCAACGTGGCCGAGTCCGATCTGGCCGCAATTTCGCAGGAAACGGAGACGAACTCCGCGTTACAGCACGTGCGCGCGGTCCAGGAATATGCCCGGAACCACTTCGCGACCGAAGCGGTCGTGATCAGCGCGCAAATCGAAAGTGAGCTGGTGGATTTGAGCGAAGCCGAAGCGCAGGAGTATCTGCGGGATCTCGGCGTCGCGGGTAGTGGCGTGAGCGCGCTCATTCGCGCCGTGTATCATCTGCTTGGCCTGCGCACTTATCTCACGACTGGTGAAAAGGAGACGCGTGCCTGGACCATCCACGCCGGCGACAAGGCGCCGGTCGCCGCGGGCGTGATCCATTCCGATTTCGAGCGCGGCTTCATCGCCGCTGAAACCGTCCATTTCGACGACCTCGTCTCGCTCGGCTCTTTTGCCAAGGCGCGGGAATCGGGCAAACTGCGGATCGAGGGAAAAGATTACGTCGTCCGCGACGGCGACGTGGTCGAATTTCGCTTCAACGTCTGATAATCTTCCTCTACCGCTTCCTCTTCCTCTCAGTCTTTCGAGGAGCGCAGATCAACAGGTAGCGGAAGAGGAAGAGTTTATTCCGCGGCGTAGAGAATGCGGCCGCACTGCTCGCAGCTGACGATCTCCTTGCCGTTCTTCACTCGGTGCGCCGTCTGCGTGGTCAGCTTCATGTGACAGCCGGTGCAAACCTCATGCTCGAGCGCGACGATGGCGGCGTCGCCTTTGCTCGAAAAGAGACGCTCGAACCGCCCGAGCAAATCCTCATCAATCTTGCCGGCCAACTCGGTCCGCTCGGCCGTCAATTCGCTCAGGCGCGCCTCGAGCGTTTTGCCCTTTTCTTCAAGATCGGCCATTTGACGCGCAATCGATTCTCGGGACCCCGCCGCTTTCTTGTCCTCCGCAACCACTTCGACCTTCACCTTCTCCGCCTGGTCCATCAATTCGAGTTCCTGGTCTTCAATGGCCTGGATTTCTTTTTCATAACGCTCGATTTCGTTCGCCATCGCGCGAAATTCGTCGTTCTTGCGCGTCTCATATTGCTGCGTCTTCAAGCGGTTGATGCTTTCTCGCCGGGTGCCGGCATCGAGCTCGAGGGTCTTGCGATCCATCTCGAGATGTTGTGCTTTGTGCTTGAGCGCCGCGAGGGCTGCCGCGCTGGCCGCGAGTTGCGCGTCGAGACTCTGCCGTTGCAACGGCAGGTTCTTTATCTCCGTCTGGATTTGTTTGATCTTTTGTTGCCGATCTTGAAGGACGAGCAACTGCTCCAGTTCCGCTTGCACGCGCGAATGTTATGGGCGGAGAGAAGTGTCGTCAATCGCCGGAGAGGCCAGGGCGGCGACGTCCAGAGCGCCGCCCTGGCCGACGCGAGGGCTTTGGAACGCACCCAGCGGAGCTAATAGGTTTCAACTGGTGAGCGTTTCCCATCCTCGGGACTTCTCCTGGCCGCCTCTTCTTCTCCAAGAACAGCGACCCGCAAATCCCAGATGCTCCCGTCGATCTCTTTGAAGGCGGATTCCGAAAAGGGATGCGGCGCCTGCAGCTTTGTTTTTGTCCGCGCAACGCTCTCGAGGGCGCGCTCGATCTGCGCCGGCGGAAGCTTGCCGAGCGTGGAATGCGCTTCTTGGATCGAGGCGACACGATGGCAGAGCATGACCCAGTCGTTGCCAGACTCGATCGCGAGCCGAATTGTTTCCTCCAAACCGTATTCGTTCAGGATCGCCCCCATATCGAGGTCGTCCGTCATGATCAGGCCGCTGTATTGAAATTCTTCCCGCAATAGATTCGTTACGATCTCTCGCGAAAGAGACGCGGGTCTTTTCGCGGCGTTAAAGGATGGATACCAGCCATGGCAAATCATCATGCTATCGACACGCGGCGCGAGCTGGTGGAAGACCGCGAGTTCTTCCGCGTCAAGCTCCGCACGGGTGCGTTCGATTTTCGGAAGATCGTGGTGCGCATCCACGGTCGCGGCCGAATAGCCGGGAAAATGTTTGCCGCAACTTAGGATGCCTTGCTCACGCATTGCATCGTTGAACCCACCAGCCAGCCTGACGACCTGGTCGACGGTCCTGCCATAACAGCGGCCCCTCAGGGAATTATCGGCCTCATCGTCGAAGGAAATGTCGAGCACCGGACAGAGATCGAGATTGAATCCGAAGAGGCGCAGCAGCCGGCCGGTGATTTCCCCGTGCCGCCTGACGAGGGCGACATCGTTCCGGTCGCGCAGTTGTTGCGCGTTCGGGGGCTCGTTCCCAATCAGCCGCAAGCGCGAGACGCGGCCTCCTTCCTGATCGATCGTAATGATCGGCTCGATTTCGCTCAGGTCGCGCAGGTCATCGATCAACTTCCGGAGCTGCCGCGCGCTTTGAATGTTGCGGCCGAAGAGAATGAACCCGCCCGGCTGGACGCGACGAAATAGTGCCGCGGTCTCCGAATCCAATTCGAGCCCCGGAACTCCGGTAAGGATCAGTTGACCCAGGGAATCGCTCTTCATACCGTCAGACTAAGTTTCATGTGCACCGCGCGAAACAAGAATAACCTCTCAGCCGCTATTCATTTGGCACGCGGCCTTGGAATGAAATTTTGAAAAGAGTTGGCATTTTCGGTGGAACCTTCGATCCGGTCCACCACGGGCATTTGATCCTCGGGCGTGAGGCAATTGACGTGCTTCGCCTCGACCGGCTGATCTTTATTCCCGCTGCGGCGTCGCCACACAAAGTCGATTTAACGCCCGCAGCGCCGGACCTTCGTCTGGAAATGCTACGCGCTGCGATTGAAGGGGAACCGGGATTTCAATTCGACGAAATGGAGCTCCAGCGGCCCCCGCCTTCCTATACAGTGGACACCGTTGAACTACTCCGCTTTCGCCAGCCGACCGCGGAGTTTTTCTGTCTTATCGGCGAAGACCACGTCGCGAGCCTCCCCACTTGGCACCGTTTTGCCGATCTCTGTAAATTGGTCCAGTTCGTTGTGCTCGATCGGAGCGGTGTGAAGACCGAGCACCCCTATCCGACTATTCGAAGACATCTGGATATTTCGGCGACGAATATCAGAAACAGGGTTGCCACGGGGCATTCCATTCGGTATCTCGTACCGCCGGCGGTCGAAAAGATTATCCGTGACCGCCAGCTTTACAGGGAGTTGCAAAAATAACCGCCGAAAACCTAGCCAAAACCTGCGCTGACCTCGCGGCGAATAAAAAGGCGGAGGAGATCGTGGTCCTCGATCTCCGGGGGATCTCGACCTTTACCGATTTTTTCGTGATCTGCTCCGGCACGTCAGAACCGCACCTGAAAGCGATCGCCGGCGAAATCGAGGGGCGGCTCAAAACCGAGCAGGGGCTGCGTCCGGTCTCGATCGACGGATTTCCCTCGAGCCAGTGGATGGTGCTCGATTACATGCAAGTCATCGTGCACGTCTTTCATCGCGAAAAACGCGAGTTCTACAGCCTCGAAGACCTATGGGGAGACGCGCCTCGTCTGGCCTGGGAGCAGGCCGAAGAGAGACGCTAAAATTCAGGTCGCTGGCCCCCGCTATTTTTTCGGCGGTGTGGCGGACGCTTTCGCTGCTGGCGTAGCGGGCGCCTTTGCCGCTGGTGTGGCGGACGTCTTCACTATTGGCGCCGGGGGTGCGGCCGCTTGTGGTGTGGAGGGCTTGTTCGCCGCCCCCGGAGCTGGCGGCGTCGGAGTTGCATCCGGCAGCTTAATGCTGAGCAATTCCACTTCGAAAAGCAGCATCGCATTCGGCCCGATATCCTTGCCCACCGCCCGCTCGCCGTAGGCAAGAGCCGAAGGAATAAAAAGCTGATATTTGGCGCCCGGTTTCATCAGCAGCAACGCTTCGGTCCACCCTTTGATAACGCGATTGACCGGGAAGGTCGCGGGTTCATTACGCTTGTAGGAACTATCAAATTCAGTTCCGTCCAGCAGAGTGCCCTTGTAATTTACCACGACCATGTCGGTCTCCTTCGGCGACTCGCCCGTCCCTTCTTTCAGGACTTTGTATTGCAGTCCGCTGGCGGTCGTCTTCACGCCTTCCTTCTTTTTGTTTTCTGCGAGGAATTTTTCACCCTCGGCCGCATTCTTTTCCCCTAGCTCTTTGGCGGCGGCTTGCTGTTTTTCCATCATTTCCTTTTGAAGTGCGGTCATGGTTTCCTTGACCTGCTCTTCAGTCAAGAGAGGCTTGGCTCCGCTCATGCCGTCTTTCAATCCCTTCATGAGCGAGTCGGTGTTGACGTCCATTTTCCCTTTTTTCAGGGATGTGCCCAGCTCGAGGCCAATGGCGTAGCTCGCTTTGTCTTTTTGATCTTTTAGTGCTGTCTTGTCCTGCGCTAAACCAATTGAGGCAACGAGGACTGAGGCGAGGCAAATGATAAGACGATTCATAGGAATAACGAAGGCGGGCGCTGTTACGATTTCTGGTCTGGGCGCCGCGAGAACTGCCACGCTAGTGAATAAAGTGCGGTCGTCAAGCTGGGGCACGAACTCGGCCCAGCGGAGATCCATCGTCCTCGTGGCGCTTTCTCTGGCCTCCGTGGCGACGGCAGCAGTCAACCTCTCACCCGCCGAGACCCGGCGGATCGGCAAAAGGATCTGGCAAAACGAGTGCAACGGAACTTTAGTCGGACTTACGTCGTGGAATGAAGGCGAGAATTTCGCATCCCTCGGTATCGGTCACTTCATCTGGTACCCGGAAGGCGCCCGCGGCCCGTTCGAGGAAAGTTTTCCGAAGTTCGTGAGTTTTGCCGCGAACGCGAGGGCACGCGAAAGGTCTCTCTATTTTCCCAGGATACTGGATCCAAGTGGCAGAAACGCCTGCCCTTGGAATTCGCGCGCGGAATTCCTGAGTGCACGGAATTCACCCGAGATGAGCGAGCTGCGAAGTTTCCTCGCGAAGACCGTTGATCTCCAGGCGGAGTTCCTCGTCCAACGTTTGCAGCAAGCGCTTCCCAAAATGCTCGCCGAGGCGACTCCATCCCAGCGGGAACAGATTCAACAGCGGTTCGATCGCGTGGCCGGTTCGGCGATGGGATGTTACGCGCTGGTTGATTACGTGAACTTCAAAGGAGAAGGTGTTCTTGCGACCGAGCGATATGCGGGACAGGGTTGGGGTCTGTTACAAGTGCTCGAAGAAATGTCCCAGGAAAGCAGTGGTCGTGAAGCCGTGAAAAACTTTGCTCAATCCGCGAAAAAAGTTCTGACCAGGCGAGTTCGCAACTCGCCGCGGGAGCGAAACGAATCGCGCTGGCTCCCCGGCTGGCTCAATCGAATTGACACTTACCTTCAAGGCTAAATCGTGACCTCGTCTCTTTTTCGTTCCACACTCGCTGCCGCGATTCTCCTGCTCGCTTCGCATGCGGTCCTCGCGCAGATACCGCGCCGCACTCCGCCTCGGCCACCGGCGGGCCCTGCCGCGGTGGCCACACCGCCTGGCTCACGGCAAAATCGTCCGAAGACTTCGCCGGCCGCGTCGCCCAGCGCACCGCTTAATCAACCGATGCGGAAAGCGTCGGACTTGATAAAAACCCAGCCACCCATGAGCACCAACGCGTCGGTGCTCCAGAGCGTTACCCCGGACAATGCGCACGTCCTCGTTTCAATCTCAAAACAGCGCGCCTACCTGATGACGGGCGATCAAATCGCGATCGACAGTCCTATCTCATCCGGCAAACGCGGGCATACGACGCCGACCGGACGATTTACGATTCTGGAAAAAGACAAGGACCATCACTCGAGCCTCTACGGCGACTACAAGGACTCCAAGGGCCGCACCGTGCGGGGCGGCATTAGTTCGCATATCGATTCTGCGCCGAGCGGCACACATTTCGTGGGAGCGTCGATGAAATGGTTCATGCGCCTGACCGGGGAAGGCGTTGGGATGCACGTTGGGATTCTGCCCGGCTACCCGGCATCACACGGTTGTGTTCGCATGCCGGAGCCAGCTGCCGCACTTTTCTATTCGCACGTGAAGGTGGGCACGCCGGCTGTCGTCGAGCCGTAGAACGCTGCGGCAATCCGACAAAGCATCTAGGCCAGCAATGATCGCCGGAGCATTTCCAAGGCGGCTTGCGTCGTCAGCTCCTTGAACGTAGGCCTGTCGTCAGGGAATCGGAAACGTCTGACCTGCGCGGCGGCGCCATCCGTCGCCAATGCGATGAAAACGGTGCCCACCGGCTTTTCTTCCGTACCGCCGCTGGGTCCCGCAATTCCGGTCGTGGCCAGGGCGAAGGTCGTCTTCGCTTGCTGGCGCGCGCCTTCCGCCATCGCTCGCGCGACGTTTTCGCTTACGGCGCCGTGGGCCGAGATCAGACGCGGATCGACCCCGAGCATTCCCTCCTTGGCCTCGTTCGCATACGTGACGTATCCCGCCAAGAAGACAACGGAGGCCCCCGGTACGTTCGTAATGCGATGAGCGAGAAACCCACCAGTGCACGATTCCGCCACCGCCAGGGTTTGCTTTCTTTCCTCCAAGAGTTTCACGACGACTTCTTCCAGGTTTGCGTCGTCGCTGGAGAAAACCGACGCGCCCAGCCCTGTCGTGATGATCGCTTCCGCTTGATCAAGCGCCGAACGTTCGCCGATGATTCGCAAATCGACCTCTCCGGGACGCGCGCAATAACCAAGTTCAATGCCGGTGATTTCGAGCAGGCGGTCGCCGATTGCTTCTTCCACGAGCGATTCGCCCATCCCCACGATGCGATAAGTGCGGCGATCGGTCGCAGATTCATCCGGCCCGATTTCACGGAGAATCGGCAGGACAAACTTCCTAAACATCGGTTGCAACTCGCGCGGCGGGCCCGGCAAGAGAAATAGGTGCGGCGATTTGCCGGCGGAGCCGGCATTGGCGCCAAGATATAAACCCGGCGCGGATCCGTTTTCATTCGGCAAAACCGTCGCGCCCATCGGCACTTCGGCTTGCCGCGACGTTCGATCCGTCAGCCTGAAACCGCGGCGCGCAGCTCGGGTGACGATCGCGGCCATGACCGCCCCGTCGTGTCGTAATTCCAGTCCCAGGAATTCAGCCGTGATCTCCCGCGTGATATCGTCCGTGGTCGGCCCAAGACCGCCAGTTACAAAAATAATATCGGCTAGCTCTGACGATTCGGCCAGGGCCGCGCGAATCGCGAGGCCATCCGGCACGGCGAGCTGCCGGTCGATGCGTAACCCGAGCGGAAAGATTTCCCGGGCGATGAAAGAGAGGTGCGAATTCAGCACATCGCCGAGCAGGAGTTCCGTGCCGGTGTTGATGACGATTGTTTTCATCGCGCGTGTCCCAAAGCCACGATCTGAACGTCCAACGTCCAACGTCCAACGTCCAACGTTCAACTTCAGAAGAACTGGCTCGACACCGGCGGCAACTCCACCTCCGGAGTGGGCTAGGATTCGGTGCTTGCCAAGTTCGGACTGTCCGACGTTGGACGTTCAGCGCGAAGCGCTCGATCTTAGGCGGCCTTGTCCTGCTTCTTGACCCGAATGAGTGGTGGTTTCTTTCCCTCGACCACCGCGCGATTGATCGTCACCTCGGCGATGTCCTCGCGACTCGGAACTTCGTACATGATTTCGAGCATGATCCGCTCCAACATGGAACGCAGGGCGCGAGCGCCCGTGCCTTTCGTCACAGCTTGCGCCGCAAGCGCCTTCAAAGCGCCCTTGGTCACGCTAAGGTCGACACCCTCCATCGAGAAAAGTTTGGTGTACTGCTTGATCATCGCATTCTTCGTATCCGTCAAAATGGCGACCAACTCTTCCTCCGTGAGAGCGTCGAGAGCGCTCAGAACTGGCAACCGCCCGATGAATTCGGGGATCATGCCGAAGCTCAGCAAATCCTCCGGCTCGACGTGCCGCACGGCTTCCCGCGCCAGCGCAGCTTCGACTTCCAGCGTCGGGCTGTTGAAGCCCATCGTGCGCTGGCCGATGCGCTTCTGCACGATCTTATCGAGCCCAACGAAAGCGCCTCCGCAGATGAAGAGAATCTTCTCCGTGTTCACCTGGATGTATTCCTGGTGCGGGTGCTTCCGGCCACCTTGCGGCGGGACGTTGCACGTGCTGCCTTCGAGGATCTTCAGCAGCGCCTGTTGCACGCCTTCGCCCGAAACGTCGCGGGTGATGCTGACGTTGTCAGTTTTGCGGCCAATCTTGTCGATCTCATCAATGTAAACGATCCCAATCTCGGCGCGTTTTACGTCGTAATCGGCATTCTGGAGCAAACGGAGGATAATGTTCTCCACATCTTCCCCCACGTAACCGGCTTCGGTCAGTGTCGTTGCATCCGCGATGCAAAACGGCACGTCGAGAATTTTCGCGAGAGTTTTCGCCAGCAGCGTTTTGCCGGATCCCGTCGGCCCGATTAACAGGATGTTGCTCTTCTCGATTTCGACGTCGGCGAATGGATCAGGCTGAAAAGCCGCGGATGTGTCGGTCGGGGTGGCGCTTTGCAGGACGCGCTTGAAGTGATTATGCACGGCGACCGAAAGAGTCTTCTTCGCGATATCCTGACCGATGACGTACTGGTCGAGCGAATGCCGGATATCGGCCGGTTTTGGGACACGAATCGTCGACGACTGCCGGCGCGCGTCCTCATTTAGTTCCTTATCGAGAATGCTCTTGCAGACGTTGATGCAACTGTCGCAAATGTAGACGCCGGGACCGGCAATGAGCTTGCGCACCTCCGCGTGGCTTTTGCCACAAAAGGAGCACATTGTGAGATTGGAAGCGCGGGCCATGCTGGCAGGCTAAAATAGCAGTTCTTATTCCTCGATCTTTCGTGGCAATGCCGCCTCCGCGATCGCCGTTGAACCCTCCGGCGTGGCGCCATCCAGCAGCTTCGCTTCCTTGCGCGACTTGATCACTTCGTCCACGAGTCCGTAAGCCTTGGCCTCCGCCGCAGTCATGTAATAATCGCGATCTGAATCCAAACGAACCTGGTCCTCTGGTTTGCCGGTGTGCTGGGAGATGATTCTGATCAGCCGCTTCTTGAGCTTGAACATGTACTCCACCTGACGCTCGACGTCGCTCGCCTGGCCCTGCGCGCCGCCCGAAACCTGATGGATCATGATGTCGGAGTTCGGGAGCGCAAATCGCTTGCCCTTCGTTCCCGCGCAAAGCAGGACCGCGCCCATACTGGCCGCCATGCCAAGGCAGTAGGTGGTTACATCGCAAGTGAGAAACTGCATCGTGTCGTAGATCGCCAGTCCGGCGGTCACCGAGCCGCCCGGCGAATTAACGTAGATGCTGATGTCTTTCTTGCCGTCTTCCATTTGCAGGAAAAGCAACTGAGCGATGACCAGGTTCGCGATGTGGTCGTCAATCGGCGTGCCGAGAAAAATGATTCGGTCTTTTAGCAACCGGGAGTAGATGTCATAGCTCCGCTCCCCGCGGCCAGTCTGTTCGACCACCATCGGGATGAGGACGGATTGAGAGAGATTTTTGTTCGCTGCGATCATGATCTTATTCCGGCGGAGCGCCGCTCGGGGCCGGTTCTGGAGTCGGTTCGACGATAACATTTTGCTTCAAAAAATCAAGGGTTTTGCCCAGCAAAATCTCTTCGGCGAGCCCGTTTATGCGGTCCTTTTCCTCGAATTCTTTGCGCATTTTTTCCACCGAAACATTGTAGTGAGCCGCTTGCTCGCGAATGCCGTTATCGACTTCCTCCCGGGTCACCTGGATCTTCTCGTGCTCGGCGATTCGATGGAGAATGAAGTTCGTTTTCAAACGGTGCGCTGCGAGCGAACCTGCGCCTTCGATTAACTCCTTTTCCTTGCCCTTCAGCAGATCATCGGTCACGCCTCGTTCCCGATTACGGTGCACGAGCTCATTCAACGCGCGCCGCGTTTCGTTCTTCAGCAGGCTGGGCGGCAAATCGAAGGTAACGTGCTCGTGCAGGAACTTTACGACTTGCGCCTCCTTGACCCGGTCGATTTCGTGTTCCTTCTCGTGCTCGAGATTGTGTTCAATCGTGTGACGTAAATCGGCGAGAGTCTTGCCTGGCAGCAGCTTGGCTGCGAACGCGTCGTCCACCGGAGGCAAGACTTTTTGTTTGATTTCGTTCAGCGTGACCGCGTAATCCGCTTTCTTGCCCGCCAGGTCTGGGACGGGAAAATCCGCGGGAAACAGGACCTGCACGCTCCGGGTCTCCTCCGGTTTCATTCCCACAATTTGCTCACAGAATTGCGGCAGAAAATTCCCCGGAGCCAAATGCAGCCAGAATTTTTTCCCTCCGTGCAAATTTTTGCTCGCTTCCGGAACGATGTCGCTGATCGGAACCCCGTCGATCGCCCCCGTGAAATCGATTACAGCAAAATCCCCCATCGCCAATTCGCGATCAGTTACGTCGGTAAAATCCGCCGCTTGATCGCGCAAACGTTCGAGCGCGGTCTCGACCTCCGCTTCGGTCACGGCCGTCTCGGGTAGCTGGACCGGAATGTTCTTGTATTCGGGAAGCTCGAACTCCGGGGCGGTCACAACCGTCGCGCGAAAACGCATCGATCGATCGTCGCCAAACTCGACGTCGCCCAGATCGGTCAATGAAACGACCCGCAGTTTCTTCTCCGCGATCGCCTCGTGGTAACTCTTCGAAACGAGGGCCTTCGTCAGCTCATCCTGAATTTCCTTGCGGAACTTCTTTTCGATGACCTGGCGGGGCGCTTTGCCGGCGCGATAGCCCGGGATCCGAGCGTGACGCGAATAGTTGCTCGCGATCGAATCCCACTCCTTTCGAACTTCCTCCGGCGGCAATTCGATCCGCAGCGTGGCTAAACCTTGCGGCTGATTTTCAACCTCCACTTTCATTGGCGCAGCGACGTTAAGGGTGGGGTGCGCGATGCGCAATAGGTGGATCGCGCGCTCCAACGCGCGATGCGATTTATTCGCGGCTTAGCCGCCACTCATGCCATCGCGCGGCGGAGCGCGCGATCCACCAAGAAAACTTGCTCTCCGCCCACCTAAACAG
>JBEEHC010000146.1:0-22919 GCA_041167205.1 Verrucomicrobiota bacterium | reverse complement strand
GACCTCGAGATCGCAGGCCGGGTCGGGATCGTTGCGATTCAACGTCGGCGGGATCCATCCTTGATCGATGGCGAGCGCACAGATCGCCGCTTCCATCGCACCCGTCGCGCCTAACGGATGCGCCGTGTAAGCCTTCGTGCCACTCACCGGCAAAGTTAGCGCGCGGTCGCCGAACACCTGCTTGATTGCCATCGTCTCGGTGCTGTCGTTGAGCTGGGTCGAGCTCGCGTGCGCATTGACGTAGTCAATCTGCTCCGGCTCGAGCTGCGCATCAGCGAGCGCATTGCGCATCGCGCGAATACAAGATTCGCCGCTGGGCAGCGGTGAGGTCATATGAAACGCGTCATTGTTCAAACTGTAGCCGAGCACTTCCGCCAGAATATGCGCGCCGCGCTTTTTCGCGTGTTCGAGCTCCTCGATCACGAGCGACGCGGCGCCTTCTCCCATCACAAATCCATCGCGTTTGAGGTCGAACGGCCGGCAAGCCAGCGCCGGATCGCCGGCCCATTGACTCATCGTTTTGATAATCGCAAAAGCGCCGAAGGTGAGGGGACTGAGCGGCGCCTCGGCGCCCCCGGCCACGATGACGTCTGCAAAGTCGTCTCGAATGTAACGAAGTGCTTCTCCGACCGCGACCGTCCCGCTTGCGCAACTGTTCGAGTTTGTCGTCCCGACGCCGCGGAAGCCGAATTCAATCGCGATGTTCGAGTGCGCCGACCCGCCGAAGACTTGGAGCGCGAGCGTTTGGTTCACGCCACGCGTCCCCTTCTTCAGAAAATGCGCGTGCTGATACTCCGCATTCGCCACCCCGCCAAGGGCGGTTCCGAAACTGACCCCGACCCGGTGTTGCGGTGTTTCCTGGGAATACGGAAATCCTGCATCATCGAGCGCCATTTTCGCGGAGGCGACGGCAAACTGCGCGTAGCGATCGAGCCGTTTCAGGCGGTGCGGCGGAAAATAATCCTCGGGAACCCAACCGGGGATTTCTCCGCCACAATGCGCGTTGAATTCCGCCGTGTCGAAACTGGAAATGGATTGGATACCGCTCTTCTCCGCGCGCATTCCACGCCAGAAATCTTCGCGGCCGATTCCAATGCAGGTGATCGGACCGATGCCAGTAATAACCGCACGGCGCTTACTCATCCGGAAGGTGGGTTTCTGTTTTCGGCTTCAAGGTATGCTTTCATGCAGCGTAGCGTTTTGTTGGCGATGTGGTGGATAAAAAACGTGCCGACGATCGGTTCGACGACCGGGGCCAGCGCACGGTTCCTGAATCGCAGCTCGTGCATGATCTCCACCAAAATGCCGGCTGGAGTCTCTTTGAACGACCAGACTACGCGCATTCCTTTGGTCCAGGCTTTGAGGTGATGGAAATGTATCTCAATCTTCTTCCGATCAATGACCTGCTCCGAGGTCCACGAAATTGGGATGCCGGAGCGCACGGCGGCCATCACGACGAGATTTCGATCCTGCCCTCGTTCGAGGTAGCGAATGTAACGGTAATGCGGCAGGATTTTTGGCCACAGCTCGAGGTTCGCCGCGGTTTCGAAAATCGTCATCTTCGGCGCCTGTATGATGATGGAATTCCCTGTATGCATCGAACCGGAAGAGCTCGTGCAAATCCGTCGCGCACGATAAACCTTCTGAAATTGTTGGCAATGGAGTCAAAGTAACAATGCCGTTACAGACGCGCACAGCCTGCAAAAAATGCGCATGCGCCCTGCCGAGCGCGATGTGGCCTGCATTTGCAGCTACGAGTGCACTTTTTGCGCGAAGTGCGCTGAGGCGATGGCGGTGGTCTGTCCTAATTGCGGTTGTGAGCTCGTTCCGCGGCCCCGGCGAGGGAAGGTGGAGGATTTGTAGGGCAAGCGCATCGCTTGCCATCGGCAACCAGGCAAGCGATGCGCTTGCCCTACAAATCCTGAGCCGGCGGCGGAGCACTCAGCGGCGGTGCTTGATCCGGTACGTGAGAAAGCACTCCTCACCGACTGTTCGCATTTCCGTGAGCGAACATTTGATGCTGCGCGGAAAAAAATCCTTGCTCAGGCCGGTCAGCGTGGGAGCATCCGCGCCGCCGAACATGTAGGGCGCGATCGTGAGATTGAGTTGATCGACCAGGTCCTCCTCGAGGAGAGCGCGAAAAAGGGTGGCGCCTCCTTCACAAGCGACCGATCGAACGTGGTATTCGCTGCGCAGTTGTTCCAGCATCCACGCGAGATCGACCGATCGCTCGTCACTCAAGTGGAGCGTCGCTTTTTGCCGCAGCAGTTTCTGATATCGCGCCGGCATGCGGACCGTGGAGAAGATGACGATCGGAGAGATGTCCGATTGAAAAATCTTCAGGCTCGGATCGATCCGCCCTTCATTCGAAACGATCACGCGCAGGGGATAGGGTGCCTGGCCGCGGGCAATTCGCCCTTCGCGCAATTCCGGGTGGGGTAATCCGAGACGCACGTTGTCGTGCTTGAGGGTGCTGTGTCCGATCAGGACCGCGTCACCGAGCGCGCGCTGCCGCAGGAGATGCATCTTGTCTTCGCGCGATGTGAAATCGACCGGCGTGAAATTCTTCGTCGTGATCTTGCCGTCGACCGTCATAGCGAAGGTGACGGCGACAAAGGGCCGCGCGGGCCGGCGGCGAATGAGGGAGGCGCCTTTCTTCCTCGACCGGGATCGGGACACTGAGGTCCCTCCCATTTTTCTATTTTTCTTGCTCGGTGATTTCATGCTCGAGCGTGGCGAATTCCTCTTTCATCTCGCGCATTTTCACATGACCGGTGGTGCCGCTGGGTTTGTAAAAGAAATAGACGATCCCGCCGGGCAGGCAGCAGAGCAGGATGACGGTAAAGCCCGTCAATCCGATCAAGCGCGCGACTGCGGGCAGAACCCCGCAGAGATTAAAGAGCATGACCTGCAGGATAAATTCGCGTGTGCCGACGCCAGCGAAACTGATCGGGAGCGATGAGATCGTGCGTTCGATGGGCATGATGGCAAAGAAGTCGATCACGGCGACGTTGGCGCGAAAGGCGTAGGCGACACAGAGAAAAGTGGCAAACGTCCCGAGATGGCAGACCAGCGACGCGCCGAAAGCCGCGGTGGTGGCGCGCCAATGATGCGCATAGAGATGGTAAGCGGCGGAGATTTCGATCAGTTTCTCCCGGCCCGGAAATCGGTGCGGCAGGATCCGAAGCAGGTTGAATCCGCTAATGACAAACGTGCTCGCGAGAAAGATCACCGAACTGCCGAAAACAATTAGGACGACGTAGACGTAAAACTGTGGGTTGTGCAGCGGATTGTCATCGAGACGCGTGCCGGTCTCGCGCGTAAGCCAACCGTAGCGCAGAAAGATGAGCACGCCTGTGATGATGATCAGGGCAATGAGACCAACCATTCGATCGAAGAGGACCGCGAGAAGCGCTCCCGGCTTCTTGTTCGGAGTCTCCTTCCAGAGCAGGTAAGTCTTAACAATGTCGCCGCCCGTTCCGCCGGGAAGAAATTGATTGTAGAACATGCCGATCAGGAACAACCCAGCGACGCGAGGAACGCTCAGACTGATACCCTGGACTTTCAAAAGAATGTGCCAGCGCGCGGCTGCGGCGACCTCGACAACAAGATAGGCAAGAATGGCAGCTGCGATCCAGCGGTAGTCCGCATCCCGCATTCCCACCGCCATGGCCGCGCGAACGGCCGGATCATGAAAAACCCAATAAAGAAGAGCGCCGGTGACCGCCAGTTGCAGAATCGTGAGCAGTGTTTTTTTCATTCGCCAAATCGCTCTTTCCAAACCGCCACGGATTTTCGGATTTCCTCGGGAGTTTTGCGTGGGCTCATTTCCCAGACAAATAAGCAGTTCGCCGGGAGAAGCGGAACAAGTTTCTCCAGATCGACCATGCCGGCGAAGGGCGGCTGGTGATCCTGGGCGGGCCAGATGCAATCCTGCATATGGCAGCCTAACGAACGCGGGCCGATCGCGCGCAGCCATTCTGCATGGTTCAGGAAACCGAGGTTTTCCTTGATCTGGATGTGCCCCATGTCGTGCCAGTAGCCGAGTTGCGGTGAATTCAATTCATCCAGCAGGAGTGGCAATTCGCGTTCGCTCGGGATCTCTTCGTAGCCGCGCCGGCCTTCCACTCCGAGCCGAATGTTTTTCTTCGCGGCATACTCGGCGACTCGGCGAAGTGAATCCTTGACGCGTTCGAGATAAGGCGGCGCGGCGCCTTCACGCGTCTGGACGGCTTTCAATTTCATCCGGACGTACTTCCGCGAGAAGATTTCGCCGCGCTTCGCGAGCACGATCAGTTCGTCGGTGATCGGATTCATTTCGACCTCGCCGCAATGCAGGACGACGAAAGGCGCTCCAAGACGTTCCGCGAAGTCGATGGTCTGGAATGTTTGTTTGATCGCGCGCTCGCGTTCCTTCGTGTAAGCCGCGGAGAATTTATAGCAATCGGGCGACGCTTGCATGATCTCGACGGGGAGGGGACAGAAGTTGTGCAAGCTGCTGAACTGAACTTCTCCAGCGTCGAACATTTTTTGGATCCCCGGCATGAGCGAAATGCGGATGCCGTGCCCCAGTTCAATGCGATCGAAGCCGAGATCCTTTATCTCGCGCAGCATTTCGTCGCCAGCAGTATGCCGCCCGGAGTTCCAGCAAGTGGAGAAGGAGATCATGCGGCTAGACTAATGAGGGAGGGCGAAGCTCCCGCTGAGCCGTAGATAGCGCTACGATCGGCTCGGCCGGAGCCTCGCCCTCCCGCTGTGCGTAATCCGTGGCGTGATAGCATCGGTCACGCCACCGGCGCCGCTTCCCCTTCCGGCACCGGAGTATCCGGGCATTCACAAACCGTTCGCCCTGCCGCGGTCAACACCAGGACGGAACCAATACCGAACAGGACCGCGGCCACGGCGAGCGCGCTTCGCATTCCGATCCAGTCCGAAAGACCGGTGATCAACAGACCTGCGATCGGCATTAATCCGAAAAAGCTCAGGCCGAAGATGGCCGAAACCCGGCCGCGCAACGGCGCTGGCGAGCGTTCCTGCACAATCGTGCCGGCCAAACCAAAATTGAGCGAGATGCCAATCGCGAGTGCCACCATGCAAAGTGCGGTCAGGAAAAAACTGTTCGAGCGCGCCAGGAAAAAAAGCGCGAAGGCCGCGAGGACCACGGCGGCGGTCATGAATTTGAAGCGAAGGTGCCGGGCCACGCTGAGCAGTCCGATCGAGCCCGACAACGCTCCGATCGCCGACATGCCCATCAGCATTCCCATCCGGTCCGGCCCGAGATGCAAAACGTTGCGCACATAAAGCGGGAGCATGACCGAGATAACGGGGAAAACGAAGATCGTCGTGAGCGCGATCAACATAATCATGGAAAGAATGGTGCGATCGGAGCGCACGAAGCGCAGCCCTTCCCTAAAGCCACTGCGACGCTGCTCTTCTTCTTCCGCCGTTCCCTTGGCCCGCGGCGGCAGCGAAACGAGCGCGATGATCAACGCGATAAATGAAACTGCATTACAAAAAAACGCCGAAGCCGCTCCCCACCACGCCACGAACAATCCCGCCAGGAAAGGTCCGACCAATCGCGAGCCGTGGAAGACCGAGCGATCGAGCGCGATGGCCGTCGCGATCTCCTCCTTCTTCACCAACTCTGGAACGAGCGCGCTGATCGCCGGCATCTCAAACGCGACGCAAATGCCGAGAACGGCCGCGAGCAAGATGACATGCCAAATCTGGATTCTGCCCGTCATGACAAGCGCACCCAAGGCGAGGGCGGTCGCGATTTGCACCACCTGGGTTGCGATTAGGATGACGCGCTTATCGTACCGATCGGCCGCCGAGCCACCGATCATGGTAAGCGCGAGCGTCGGAATCCCGGCGGCGAAGTTGACCATGCCGAGCATGAGCGCCTGATCCGTGAGTGAGCTCATCACCCAGCCTTGCGCCATCACCTGCATCCAGGTGCCCGTGTCCGAAATCGCCGAGCCGATGATGTAGCGCCGAAACGGTCCCTGGCGCAGCAATGCCAGCGCATTCCCCCAAAATGATTTCCCTCCGGCGCTCATCGGACAGACTCATACGCGGGGAAGCAGTGAGCCGCAATGCGATCGACACGAAAGGAGGCCAAAAGATGTTTCGTCGCTAACGAATCCTACGTTTCGAACCTAGGAAGACACGCTTGCCGTTCAATACCAGCGTGTCAATCTGAGTGGTGGAGAGAAATATTTGGGCGCAATACGCGCCGGGAGAGATCAGCGAGAAAATTCAATACTGGGCCGATCGATGGCATGAGTTAATCGACAATTTTAATGTTAACTCGTACGGACTTCGCCTTTCGTCGCCGCATCTTCTTATACGCGCGATCTCCGAAGAAATAGAATACAACAACCTTCGAAATGCGGATACGCGTGCGCTCTTCAAAGAGGAGCTCGGCCGAGTACTCAAACAGGATCCTGCCGTCAAGACAGCTCACAGCGTCGAATTTGTCGCAATAATAAAGAATTTTGAAAGCGCGACCTTGTTATATCTAGACACGGTGTGTGCCGCAGTGTTGCCTTTCTTTGCGTCGGGTGACTATTTTCGGGATTCACTTGATCGCCTCGTTTCGATTCTTGTCGCGGATACCTGGTCTTCAGGGGATGCAACGGAGATCGGTCGGTTATCAAATGCCCTGATAGTGGAGTTCTTGCTGAATCGCTATCACCTGAAAACAATTCGAGCCTTTCCCGGTGCTCTTTTTGCCAAAGTCACAGTCTCGCCGAACGGACACCCTGTTACGGAGTTTCCTCACAACGTCGACTGGAAATTGTTTCAGCATCAGGATTCGTTTGACTCTAGTGGGTACGCAGCTGCTATCGACGCTGAGACAAAGGGCTTAACAATTGAAACTCGTCTACATGCACTTTCTCGCTTTTTCGATCGGCCCCTGCAGCCAGCTACTTTTATTTTTCCTGTTTCCGGTCTCCGCAACGCCTCGCGGTGCACATTCCGCTCAGTAACGCTGTACTCCCCAGTCAGAGAATCGTTGCTGGCGGAAAAACAAGAGTCCGGCAGCTCGCCTGAAATGTTCTCCAAGGATAAGAGTCTTTCGCCCGTCAACGTCGCTGTGGCGCTACCGTTTCGCGACAGCGTTGCTGCATCCGAGCAGGCCGCGGATATGGCCGAAGAGCTCTTCGATTGGATGCAGCCACATTGGACTTCTAGTAAACCAGTCGAAATTGACCGCCGTAACTATATCGTCACAGACGATCAGAAACGGATTATTGCTGAGCAGCATGGCGCCTCGCGGTACAACGAATTCTTCATTTCGCAGGACGCTTTAGACGTCGACGCGTTTTTCCAAAGCTTACCTCCGGGGCTAGCTGATTCGGTTGTAAAAAGGATCGGCGAGAGTAGCACCGCCCAGCCTTTGGCGAACAAGCTTCCTGTCTGCCTGCATTGGTATCGAAAAGCTGTCGAAACTGTTAAGCTCGAGGAGAAGCTACTTTATTACTGGGTCGTTCTGGAACGCGCGTTTGCCTTTTCACGGCACGATCAAGATAAGAAGTGGTCACTAGCGGGAGCGGCAGACAGCGGGCCGTTTCGAGTGATTATTGAATATGTTCCGGTTCACGAGGCCATGACGTTCATGTACGATTTTGCCTGGCAGCTGTACTGGTATCTCCAACGCCTGTTCAATAGTCAGTATTTGTCGGCGGTCAGTGGACAAATGGCTCCCTATGTTTCCGTTTCACCGGAATTGATGAAAGCGTGCGCTTTCGATGGCAGTTCGAGAACTATTACTTTGGATCAGTTCCTGCCAAATCTCGATAAAATCGCGATGGAACTAAGCGATCGGGTCGTCAAAGAGAAAGTCGAGGAAGTAGCAAGATTTTACCGTGATCCGCTGGTCGCCAAGACGAACATATGCAAGAAATTCGAAGTCACTCGAGATGAGATTGTTCTGATCTACCGGCTACGAAACAGCATTGTGCACCAGGGTCATTTTGATCGGAAACTACTTGAACCGTTTGCGGCTCGCGCGGGGCAACTCGCGGGTAATGTCATTCGCGTTCTGCTGACGCGATTCGTCACCGATCGCGATGCAACCGTCGAAACGATCTTTGCCGGGGCGAAGGTTCACTACGATCGCACGATTGCCAGACTTGAACGGAATTTGCAGGTGGACTTTGTGGCGCCCAAACAGTGGGGAATTTATCCACGGAAAAATGCGACGAGAGAGGATCCGATCTCGAGCGTGTCATAAACCACGGCGGTCGCCTTGCAAGATTACGACGCTGTGATTGTCGTCTCGCGGAAGAGGGGCTAACGGGTCTCTCGTGAGAATGTCCTGGTCCAGGGGCAGCGTTCATAACGGGTGGGCCCAAAGCTAATGCCGAAAAGCGGGCGGATCAACGGCCCGAAGATCGCAGCCGCGATTCCGGTCGTGAGAATGGCGGCGAGGTAAATTCCGTGCATTCCTAAGATGGCACGAGCGCGCCTAACGATCTGATGCGCGTGCCGTCTCTGACCGCGCCGACGAGTAGACGCGAAGGCCGAGCTTGATGTCACGATCTCCCAATACCTTCAGCGTCCCTGCTGACGCCTGCACAAGGTCTTCCGCTCCACCCATGAAGTATACGCAGAATAGATCAATCTTGTACTCACCGGAAAGCGTCGCCCACGCTGACAGCGCGTTGTTCACCCGTTCGAACAATTCAGCAACGTGAGCGTCAAGATTCCCCGGTTGTTGCCCGGTCGCGTCGAGCTGCCAACCCCCGGTCTCGCGAACTATGGTCTTTCCCTTCGATGGCTCAATTTGGCCTTTGACATAGCCAAGCGTCGGGCTGCAACCGAGGAGTCGAGAGATTGCCTCGGGGTTCAGGGAATCCCCAGTGATCCTCAACGCAGCACATGAATGGTGGAGATAAGGCATTGGAGGAATACAATCCGCGTCAATTCGGCTCAGCCTCTGATCGCAGCCGCGAACGAAGTGATTTTGCGCTTTGTCTTAAATTGTTGCGGCGTTGCCAATCCAGAAGAGATCAACGCGAGCTGAGAAACCATGTCAGTTTCGCTGACAATTGTCCAAGGATATGCTGCGTCCACAAACTTCGCTGTCTTTGGACCAGCCGGGGCAAGCCGCGCGATCCGCCAGTCAGTGGTCATCGTTCCCGGCGCTAGGTGGGTATCCATTGGAACGCGCGCCAAGAATAGAGAGTGAATAGATGAGGGCGAACCACTACGATAATAATGAGTCTGGTGGGGGAACCATGGCCGCAAGTCTTCCTGCAACCATCCAATCCTGATGCTCTTGAAGCGCTTGAGGCCAAGAAAGCGCTCAAGATCCGACCGGACCAGAACAACGCAGTCGAGTCCTCTCACCCACGCGTGAACCGCGAGGTAATGACCGAGAACACGATGTTGGCGGCGGCACGATTCGCGATGAAAGGCTTCCATGACGTCTGGTCAAATTTGAATTCGCTTGATGACAGCGTCGCTCGCGTTCGCTTCGTTTTATGCGATCAGCCCTAGTTGGTGTAAAAGCGAAAAAATGAAAATAATGAACCAGGCTAGGCCAAATATCATCGGTAGAAAGTGCCAGGCCGCGACCTTGCGCCAAGATGCTTTCATCGGACGTCCACCGATTACATCCGGTCCATCGTAGTCTTTCGGTTTATGTTCGTCCCACCAGTCAAGGAGGTTCATAATTGTCCGATGGGCGTACCATATCGGGTGCAAGACAATGCCGGCGACGGCCATTCCTAATACACAGTGAAGGTAAACGAGGAGGTGCTGTATCTGCGGTCGACCCGATGCAAAACTAAATGCCGTGAAAAGCAACCCTTCAAGCGTGCAGAACCAGGTAACGCGATAATGAATGTAATCATTCTCCTTTTCGATCATCGACCTGACGATCTCGTCGTCACTGCGCCGTTTTGCTGTTTCGTCCACGTAGATTCCCCATCTCTATTATTGCCGTTACGGAAATTTGCACGAAGAATCGACGGTGGCTAGTCGCGTTGATCGATCATAGAATTGGCCGATGTTTGCGCAATAATTGCCTTGATCGGCCGATCGGGGCGGCGAGCGACTCGGAAGACTGAAAACGGGCTGCGAAGCTTAAGTCTAGTTGTTCGTCGACATGCGAACAATAGGATGAAGCATGCGACCGGATAAATTTACGCAGAAGATGCAGGAAGCGTTGCAAGCGGCGCAGGATGTCGCGGCGCAGCTCAATCAGCAGGAAATCACGAACGAGCATTTCCTGCTGGCGCTGCTGGACCAGACCGACGGCGTGGCGCGACCGTTACTTGAGAAAATGGGCGTAGCGGTTGCGGATTTGCGGAGCCGGCTGACGCAGGAGCTGGAGCGGCGTCCGAAGATCCAGGGGGGCACTTACGACCAGCGGCTGGGCAACGATTTGCGCGCGACGATCGATGCGGCCGAGAAGGAGATGGCGAAGCTGAAAGACGAATTCCTCAGCGCCGAGCATTATCTGCTCGCGTTGGCGGATTCCAAGGCAGTCGCGGCCAAGATGCTGAAGGAAGCCGGCGTGACGCGCGACAAACTGATGCAGGCATTGCAGCAGGTGCGCGGCTCGCAGCGGGTGACGGACCAGAACCCGGAAGGGAAATATCAGACGCTGGAGAAATACGGACGCGATCTGACCGAGATGGCGCGGAAGGGGAAGATCGATCCGGTCATCGGGCGCGACAACGAGATACGGCGCGTGATGCAAGTGCTCTCACGCCGGACGAAGAACAATCCGGTATTGATCGGAGAGCCGGGTGTGGGAAAGACGGCGATCGTAGAAGGTCTAGCGCGGCGGATTATCAGCGGAGACGTGCCGGAATCACTGAAGAAAAAGCGGATCATCGCGATGGACATCGGCTCGATGGTGGCCGGCGCGAAATTCCGCGGGGAATTCGAGGACCGGCTGAAGGCGTTTCTCAAGGAGGTAACCGACTCGCAGGGCGAGATCATTTTGTTCATCGACGAATTGCACACCATCGTCGGCGCGGGCGCCGCGGAGGGATCGGTGGACGCTTCGAATTTGTTGAAGCCGCAACTGGCGCGCGGCGAGCTGCGCACGGTCGGCGCGACGACGCTCAACGAGTATCGGAAATACATCGAGAAGGACGCTGCGCTGGAACGGCGCTTTCAGCCGGTAATGGTGGATGAGCCGAGCGTCGAGGATACGATCGCCATCCTCCGCGGATTAAAAGAGCGCTACGAAGTGCATCATGGCGTTCGTATTCAGGATGCAGCTTTGGTCGCGGCAGCCGTCTTATCGCATCGCTACATCAGCGATCGGTTCCTGCCGGACAAGGCGGTCGATCTGGTGGACGAAGCGGCGTCGCGGTTGAAGATCGAGCTCGATTCCATGCCGACCGAAGTTGATGTCGTCGAGCGCGAGATCATGCAGAGGGAAATGGAGCGCCAGGCTTTAAAGAAAGAAAAAGATCCGGCCAGCAAGGAGCGGCTGAAGAAGCTGGAAAAGGAACTCGCCGGGCTCAAGGAACGATCTTCGGCGCTGAAAGCGGAGTGGCAAAAAGAGAAAGCGGTCATCGACGAGCAGCGCAAGATAAAGGAAGAGCTCGAGCATGCGCGGACTGAGTTGGAGCGGATGCAACGCCGGGGCGAGCTGGGGAAGGCGAGCGAGCTTCAGTATGGCCGCATTCCCGATCTCGAGAAGAAACTGCGCGAGATCGAGGAGAAGATCGCCGTGAGCGGGAATCGGTTGCTGCGCGAAGAGGTGACCGAAGAAGACATCGCCGAGGTGGTGTCGAGCTGGACGCACATCCCGGTGTCGCGTTTACAGGAAGGCGAGCGGCAAAAGCTGGTCCGGCTGGAAGAACATTTGCATCAACGCGTGGTCGGTCAGGGGAGTGCCGTTAAAGCGGTGGCGAGCGCGATTCGACGGGCGCGCGCCGGTTTGCAGGACGAGAACAAACCGATTGGTTCTTTCATTTTCCTTGGTCCGACGGGCGTCGGCAAAACGGAACTCTCGCGCGCGCTGGCCGAATTCTTGTTCGACGACGAGCAAGCCATGATTCGGATCGACATGAGCGAATACATGGAGAAACACACTGTCTCGCGGCTGATCGGCGCGCCGCCCGGTTATGTGGGTTACGAAGAAGGCGGTCAGCTCAGCGAAGCGGTTCGGCGCAAACCTTATTCGGTGATTCTATTCGATGAGATTGAGAAGGCGCATCAAGACGTCTTCAATGTCCTGCTGCAGGTGCTCGACGACGGACGCATCACCGACGGGCAGGGAAGGACGGTCGATTTCAAGAACACCGTCATCATCATGACTTCGAACATCGGGTCGCAATACATCATGGAGGAATCGTCCCACGAAGCGCGGGAACGCCTGGTCATGGACGCGTTGCGGCAGCATTTCCGGCCGGAGTTTTTGAACCGGATCGACGACATCATCATCTTCGATCGGCTGACCGAGGACGAACTGAAGAAGATCGTCGAAATCCAACTGAAGCGGCTCGTGAAAAGGCTGGAGAACCAGAAGATCACCCTGGAATTATCCGATGCTGCGAAAGCGCTCGTCGCCAGCCATGGATATGACCCCGTCTACGGAGCACGTCCGTTGAAACGCGCGATCCAAAAATACATTCTCGATCCATTGAGCATGGACATCCTGGAGGGAAAATTTCACGAGGGACAGACGATCAAGGTTGACGTGGAAAATGGAGCGCTCACCTTTGCCACGAATTAACAACGCAATAACCAACTCCTCGGGACATGAAACACAAAATCCGCCTCCTTGTTGTCTTCCTCGCCTTTCTTTCTTTCGGTTTAGTTCGGAATGTTGATGCGGCAGCCAAAGAAGGTGAATGGGTGAGAATTCCAAGCAAGTGGCTCCTCCACCGATTCGTGCGCCCTTCGAGCGCTCCCGCCCATACGTATCGGATCGCGCTTGTAGTGCCGCCGGGGGCGAACAAGGCGAGAGTGGCAAAGCCATCTGGTAACAGCGCGGTGGATGAGCTCGCCGCGGATTACGCCTTGGTAGCAATCCAGAACAATGGTGCATTGAAGGCCCTGGCCAAATCGAAGGAACTCTACTTTCAGTTCGTCGTCACTCCGCCGATGCTGGACGTCAAAATGCGAAGCAAGGAGGGGCTACGTCCACCGCCGCCGGGCAAGGAGCTTTACACCCCGCTCTCCAAGACATTCTTTTTCGGGCCCAATCAAAATGAAACGACATCGCGCGAGGGCGAATTAGTGGTGATTTTTCCCCCGGGGGGAGGATACGCAGTGGAGTCAATTGTGACCCTGACCACGGGAAACCCGGCCGTCGATCGTTATTTCCTGCATAATTCGGCGCTCAACTGGCAAACCACGCATAAGTCGTCGGCCAACCAGGTTATGCGCATGCCATTTGGCGCGTCGAATCCCCAGCGCTGGCAGTCGATCCTTGACCACTAGCTCTCGTCGACGGCGAGTCTTCAAGAATTGCAGGTTGCACGTGCCGACTTCCTGTCTCACATTCCCCGCCATGATAAAACTTAAGGGACTAGCTTTTGTAGCGGTGGCTGTGTTCGCGGCGACTTCGGCCTATGCCGGCGATAAGGGTTGCTGCGCTTCGCACGCCAAGAACGACAGCAAGATGTGCATGTCGGAGACTTACGCGAAACTCAACCTTTCCAGCGAGCAGAAGGCGAAACTCGATGCTCTGCACGCCGATTACGACAAAGCGGGTTGCACCAAGGAGAGCATGGACAAATTCATGAAGTCCGCGGAAGGCATTCTTTCCAAGGAGCAATTCGTGACGCTGAAGGCGGAGTGCTCCAAGATGCACAAGAAGGACGCCAAGGCGTAAGGTTTAGCGCAACGCGAAATTTAGATGGCGATCCGGAGAAATCCGGATCGCCGTTTTGCTTTCTAGCGACAGGCGGGTGCAAACTATATAGACGCAAAAAGTAGCGGAAAGTGCTGCTAGGTAATGATTAGGTCGGGCCGTAATGGCGACGGACTTACCGCTGCTCAAAGAGCTCGCTCCGGATCACTCGTTCGCCCTTCAGGAAGACCGCCGAGATCGATGAGAGCGCGCGAACATCCTGAAGCGGATTGCCATCCACCAGAAGCAAGGTCGCTTCTTTGCCCTTTTCAATCGTCCCGATGCGGGAATCTGCCCGCAGCAGTTTCGCGGCATTGGAAGTTGCCGCCTGGAGCGCGACCTCGATCGGAATACCGGCGGCCACCCACAGCTCGATTTCGTGTTGCACGGTGGCTCCGTGCATTACCATAAAATTTCCGGCATCCGACCCGGTCACGAGCACCACGCCCGCATGCCACGCCTTCAGCAAGTTCCGGCCGCCGATTTCCATCGACATCGGGTAATGGCTCAAGCCTTCGCGCACATTCTTGAATTGATCGCTCGTCGCAGCCTTTTCCGTCCCGCTCAGCAAATCTTTCGGTGTCACCTGCTGAACGAGCGAACGTTTGAGCAAAGTGGTATCGCCCTTCGCGAAATTCGTGAACCCTTCCACCACGCTCAAAGTCGGATCATAGGCAATATTCTTCGCTTTCATCTCTGCGATCGTGGCATCCGGAATCTCATCGATAAATGAACCGTGCTCGACCGAGTCGGTCCCGAGCGCCACGGCATCGACAACATCCTTGCTGCTGCCGGTATGAATCGCCACGGGAAGGTTCTTGGCATGCGCTTCATCGACCACCGCACGCAGAATCTCCAGCTCCATCCGGTTGAATGAATATCCCGGCACACCCGCTTCGAGGACACCCTTGATGGAATCGACATGCTGTCCGGCAAGATCGTCCACTTGCTCGCGCGCCTCCTGAGGACTCTTGGGCGTCCGGACAAACTGCGCGTTGAATGAAGCGCGCATCGCCTCCGGCATGAATCTCGCGTATTCGGTTCCGTGTCCGCCCTCGGCGGTGAAGAGCGGACCGCACAAGATCAATTCAGCGCCGAGTTTTTCACCTGTGCCAAATTTCGCCCTCAGCTTCAGCATATCATCGAGGCGATCGCCCACGCTTCGGACGGCCGTGGTGCCGCAATACAGGTACGACTCGAGGGCGCGCTCGGATGCTTTAGCTGGATCGAACTTCATGAAGTCCTCCGGGAAACCGCCACTAGCCCCGAGGTGGACATGGACGTCGATCAAACCAGGCAGGATCGTCTTGCCAGCAGCCTCTATCGCGTCGGCGTTGAGAATCTTGGCGTCAGGCGGAGCGCCCTCATAAATCTCGGCGATCTTGCCTTGCTTGATCAGGACCGAGCCGGACTCGATCACCTTCCCGTTCCCGACGAAAATGCGCGCATTCTGGATCAGCCAGTTATGGCCGCGCCTGAGGTCCCGCTCGATGATCTTGGATTTCGTTAATTCCTGCCGGCTCCAGACCTGGTAACCTCCGAGCAGAAAGAACGGCAACAAAACAACGAGCACCCAGAGTTTCGCCGAGGGCCGCAGTTTCTCTTCCTTTTCCCAGCGGAAAAGTTTAGTGGCAATGAAAAGCGCGACCAGCAGGGTAACGACCAGGGCGAAAACCGATTTTGAATTCTGCGCGATCGTTTCGCCGCGCTGCAAAATTCCCGACATTCCAGTCACCAGATAGCTGGCCGGAATAAATTGCGTCACCAGCTTCAGCCAGTCCGGCATGAAGGAGAGGGGAAAGCTCGCGCCGCTCAGGAAAAGCATCGGCATGTAAACAATCTGAATGAGGATGTTGCCTTCCTGGGAGGAGTTAACCACTGCGGCGATGATCAAACCGAAGGCACGAAACGCTGCCACCCCGAGACAAACAAAAACAAGAAGCGAAAACCAATTTGCCGGATAGGCCATGCCGAAAATGTTGTGCGCCAAAAACAACATTAGACCGACGGTCGGAATATAGAGGATCACTCCCATGGCGATTGAAGCGCATAAAAGTGGCACCGGAGTTATGGGAGTAACCTTATAACGCCGCAAAATATCCTCTTCCCTTTCCTGGACCGCGCGCATGCCGGCGCCGAAGAAACCGGTCCCCAGGATCCCGATCGTTGTTACCATGGTAACAACCAGCAGAATTCCGCTCCCGAATCGACCAAAGGCGAAGCCGAAAGCGAAAAAGAAGATGAGCGGAAAGAGGTAATTGAAGAAGAGCACGGCACGGTTCCGGCGCGCGAGCTTCAGATCGATCTTGAGGAAGGCGAGAAAGGCTTTCATCTCAATCGCGCAGCTTCTTGCCGGTCAATTCAATGAAAACGTCTTCGAGCGTCGGACGCGAAAGGCGGACGTCCTCCAGTTCGAATCCATTGGTATCGATCCATTTCACAATTTCAACCAGCGTTCGCGCAGGACGCGTCGAGTAAACTGTGATGGACCGACGGTCTTCGCTGACAACGCTGCGAATGGACTCCGTCCACTGGGGCAGGTTCGCCTCTTTGAGCGGCTGGACCAGTTTGATCTCAATGCTCGACTGGTTCGCGCTCCGCTCCTGCAATTCGCGCGGTGTTCCGATGGCAATGATTTGGCCTGCATCGAGAATTGCAACCCGGTCACACAGACGCTCCGCTTCCTCGATATAATGCGTCGTCATCAGGATCGTGCGCTTCTCCGCGCGTAATTCTTCAATGAGATCGCGAATTTCCAGGCGAACTTGCGGGTCAAGGCCAGTGGTCGGCTCGTCGAGAAAGAGCATCTGCGGATCGTTGATCAAGGCGAGGGCGAGAGCGACCCGCTGTTTTTGTCCGCCCGAAAGCGTGGCGTAACCGGCATCCTTCTTGTCCCAAAGTTGCAGACGCTTGAGGAGCGCATCGGTATCCGCCTTACGAGAGTAAAGCGACCCAAAAAAATCCAGGGCTTCGCGGACGGTGATCTTGTCGGGAAGATTCGTCGCCTGGAGACAAGCGCCGATCCGATCTTTCAGTTGCTTCTTTTGTCGATCCGGATCGAAATCGAGCACGGTCACTTCGCCCGCGGAACGTGGCCGCAAGCCTTCCAGGATCTCGACCGTCGTCGTCTTGCCGGCGCCGTTTGGTCCAAGCAACCCGAAGACTTCACCGGGACGGACCTCGAAGTCGATGCCTTTCACTGCTTCGAAGCTTCCGTACGACTTGCGAAGTCCACGCACGTAAATGGCAAATTCGGAGTTCGTGGCCATGCGTGTTGGCAAGACGATTAACGCATGCCCTGCGATGCGCACGAAAAATCTAAGCGGACGCGGCAGCAGCGCCGGGGCGTGCCTGCAAAGATTTTCGCCGCCTAACGAGTCGAGCGACGAGGAACATGAGTAGCACAACCGAAAAGCCAACACAACATTCCGCGAACAGCTCGCCGTGGCGGACGTAAAAGGTGAGCTCGCGTTCGGTCGGGATGGATATTTCGCCGGTCAGCACGCCCTCGGTGAACTGGCTGCCATGCTCATCCATCAGCATTTGCGTTATGCGCCCGAATTCATTGACGAAACAGGTCACACCCGTATTCGCGGCTCGCACCATCGGGAGTCGCGTTTCGACGCAGCGGAAGACCGCGTTTGCGAGATGCTGCTGCGATCCCGCGGAGCGCAGGAACCACCCGTCATTGGTCACGTTGGCGAGGAGATTCGCGCCGCCGAGGACAAATTGCCTCGTCAAATCTCCAATCGTATCTTCGAAGCAAATCAGCGGCGCGACCAGCGCCTTGTCATTCGTCAGGTGAAAGACCGTGTACTCTTTCCCGAAGCCGAAATCGCCCGGCACTTGATCGCCCACCACGCGCGCGAGCAAAGGGATTGTATGCCGGCCTGGAACGTACTCGCCAAACGGCACGAGATGGACCTTTCGATATACTTGAATGCGTTTGCCACCGTCCGAGACCAGCAACGCAGCGTTGTAATCGTGCGTTTCATCCAGATCGATCGTGCCCAGGAGCAGATCGGTTTTGGCCGACGCGGAAAAGTCCATGACGAAGCGGTAGCTCAGGTCGTCTTGCAGCACGGGACCGGGCATTGAACTCTCCGGCCACACAAGCAAATCCGGCCGGACGCTGGCGCCGAGGGCGGGAGTGCTCAAGCGGGTGAATTGATTGAAGGTTTGCTGGGCGAACTCCGGGGAGAATTTTTGTTCTCGCGGAATGTTCGGCTGCACCACGGCGACGTTCAGGGTCTTTGCCGGCCGCTGAACCTGGAGAGAACGGATACCGAAGCCCATCACGCCGACGATCGCCGCCATCGTAAGCGTCAGATCGTAATGCGGCCGCATCGGGCGCACCTGAGTTTCAAGAATGAACCGCCGCGCCGTGGCCAGCAGAATGACATTGGTGAAAGCGACCAGGAAGGAAAGGCCGGCGACGCCGGTAAACTCCGTGACTTGAATCATGGCCAGCTGCCCGTGCAAAGCGGTTCCCAGAGTGTTCCAACCCCAGCCGGAAAAGACGAGGCTGCGCAGCCATTCCTGGGCGACCCAGACGGACGCGAGGAGAAAGGCGAGACGGAGATTGTTCGTCGAGCGCAACCAGGGCGATCGGCTCAAAGGCGACTCGTTAGGCGGCGGTTGTGTCCAACGGTTCACCACCGCGGGCGCTCGCAACGATGGGCGCAACAAACCGCAAATCCAACTCCAGAGCGCGAAGTAAAGCGCCATGTATAAACCGACGAGCACGAGACCGGGGACCGTAACAGTCCTGAGCCAGGAAAAGACCGTCCAGAAAAACGCGAGACCCGCGACGTAACCGAGCGACAAATCCCGGAGCCAGCGGCGTTTCGAATTCGTGCCGGTAAACCAGAGGACCGCGAGCAGCGGCATCAGCGCGATCCAGCAGAGCCAGGCCTGGTCAAAGGGCGCGAAGCATCCGGCATAGAGCAATCCGCTTGAGATCGCCGCCAGCCACGGCCAGAGCCGCAGGATCTTTGAGAGCCAGACCACCGTTCCTCAGCGGCGCCGCTGGCGTTCCGTGCGTTCGCGGTCCCGCTTCCGGCCGGGGTTCACCGCGTCGCGCAAATCTTTTGCGTAAACGGCATTGACCCGGAAGAAGGCCTTCTCGGCATCCTCGATCAGGCGAATGTTCACTTTGTTCGAGAGGACGTAGCCCTGATCGATCAGGTTCGTGAGTGTCTCGAGAAACTCCACGGTTTCCATCCCCTCGACCCGATCAATCAGCATCTTGCCGTACACTTGCGCGCCGGAAAGGCCGATCTTTTTCAGGAGCGAAATTTCACCCCCGTCCAGATTGATTTCACGAGCCATAAAAAAAGTGTCCGCTTCCTGGCTGGGTTGTCGAGCAGGTTATGAGCCCACTCGGGTCGACGCGTCCTCGCGCAACCAGCCCCAGACCCGCTTAAGATGCTCGCTCACTTCACGCTTTATCGCCTCCAACTCCGCCGCACTAAACTTCGACTCTCCGGGACGGCGTTGCGCGAATAGATAATATTTAATTTTGGGCTCGGTGCCGGACGCGCGCACCGCGATTCGCGTGTGGTCTCCAAACTCGAAGATCAGCATTTTCTCCTTGGGGATTTCGTCGCCTTCAATGTCGCGATACGTGTCTGTCTCGAAATTTTTGGCGTGAACGAGTTTCGCTCCGAGCATTTCGTTCGGCGGTCTGCTGACATACGAAGCCAGCAAACGCCTGATAGTCTCCGCGCCCTCGGCTCCTTCGAAAGTCAGTGCGCCAGTGAATTCATGGAAATAGCCAAACTCGGCGAAAATTTCGTCGAGGAGCGTGTCGACCGTTAGCCCAAGCGATTTTGCGTAAGCGGCCACCTCGCAAAACATGATCGCTGCGCCGTTCCCATCCTTGTCCCGCACGAAATCGCCGCCGCTGTAGCCGTAACTCTCTTCGCCGCCAAAGACGTAGTAGGACGATTTTTCGAGGCGGAGCCGGCGTGTCTCTTCCTCGGGCAAGTCGCGGTACTTTTGCTGCACATCGGTCGGCAGGGCCTTCTCGTACTTGCCCAGTTTCGCGCCAATATATTTGAAGCCAGTCAATGTTTCGACACAGCGAACTCCGTAATGTTCCGCGATCGCTTTTTGCAGATCGGTGGTGACAAAGGTCTTGATGATGACAGCGCGGGATGCGTTCTCCTTGTCGAGCACACCAAGGTCGAAAAGCGTCTTCGTTCGGTAGTAAGCGAGGAGCGAACCGATCTGATTGCCCGAGAGAAGTTCCATCTGGCCGGCCGCGGTCTGGACTGCGACTCCCATTCGATCGCAATCAGGATCAGTCGCGATGACCAGATCGGCGCCTTCCTTTTCTGCCAACTCCACGCCGAGCCGTAACGCGGCGGCATTCTCCGGGTTCGGAGAATCGACCGTCGGAAAATTTCCGTCGAGGCGGTCCTGCTCCTCGACGATCCGGAAATCAAAACCGAGTCGCTCGAGCATCGGCTTGATGATAACGCCGCCCGTGCCGTGCAACGGGGTGAAAACAATGCGGAGCGATTTAGCGAAGCGAACGAGTTCCTTGTTCAAGATCAAACTCTCGAGGCGGTCCATGTAAGCCTCATCGATTTCTCGCCCGAGAATGCTCACTTCACCGCGCTTCTCCTTGGGCCGGGCAGCCGGCGTCTCGCTTTTGATGCTGTTGACCCTGCCGATGATCCCGCTGGCGTGCGGCTCGACTACTTGCGCGCCGTCGTTGAAATAAACTTTGAAGCCATTGTCGTGCGGCGGGTTGTGGCTGGCCGTGATCACTATGCCTGCGCTCGCACGCAGTTGGCGGACGGCGAAAGATAGTTCCGGCGTTGAGCGCGGCCCTTCGAAAACGCAGGCGTCACAACCGTTTTCCGCCGCCGTCTTCGCGGCCAGCTCCGTAAATTCCTTCGAGAAATGCCGGGAGTCGTGCGCAATCACGATCTTTGGCTTTCCCTCGATTTTTTCCTGGGCGCGCCATTCGTGCAGATAGGCGACAAGCCCCTGCGTCGCGCGGCTGACGTTGTAAAAATTCATCGCGTTCGTCCCGACGCAAGGGAATTGCGGCGGCTCGCCTTCGGCGGCATCGCCGCGCTCCGCCTTGGTCACGATCTTGCCGATTGTTCGCCCGCGCAGTCCGCCGGTGCCGAAGGCGAGCGTGCGATAAAAACGATCGTTGAGCTCCGCCCACTCTCCGGCTTGCGCGAGTTCCGAAACAGCCGCGGCATAGACCGGGGACGCCGAAGCCCCGAGCAATCGCCGGATGTTTTCTGCTGCCGAACCACGGAGCTTGCCCGCTCGAGTGGCCTCCTCTAACAGAGACGCAAAATCAAAGTCGGCCGCGGCCATGCGACGCGAACTTTGCGGTGGCGTTCTGCCATTGCAATTGTTCTTTTCGATTGCCGGGCGCGTGGTTCAAAGGCTTAGTGGTCAGCGACCAGCCCGATGAACATCCACGAATATCAGGCGAAAGAACTGCTCCAAAAATTCGGTGTCGCGACCCCGCGCGGCAAGGCTGCCTCCACACCCGATGAAGCTGAGCAGGCGGCCCGTGATTTGGGCACGGACGATCTCGTGGTTAAGGCTCAGATCCACGCGGGCGGACGAGGGAAGGGAACATTCGCGAATGGATTCAAGGGGGGCGTGCATCTGTGCAAATCGTCCGAGGAAGCGCGCGAGATTGCGTCAAAGATGCTCGGTCAGACTTTGGTTACGCATCAGACCGGGCCAGCGGGTCGCGTCGTCAACAAGGTCCTGGTCGCGGAGTCGGTGGAAATCGCGCGCGAAATTTATTTCGCCATTCTCCTCGATCGAGCGACCGCGGCGCCGATCATCGTGGCGAGCACGGAAGGCGGAGTCGAGATCGAGGCGGTGGCGGAGAAATCACCTGAGAAAATTTTGCGGGAAAAAATCGATCCGCTCGCGGCGTTGCAGGCTCATCAAACGCGCAAACTGGCGAAGCAGCTTGGCTTCGAAACGTCTCAATTGAAAGCCGCGGCGACATTGTTCGACGGTTTGTATCGCACCTTCATGGCCTGCGATTGCTCGATGGTGGAAGTGAATCCGCTCGTCGTCACGCCCAAGAACGAGGTGCTGGCGCTCGACGCGAAGTTCAACTTCGATGACAACGCGCTTTATCGGCATCCGGAGCTCGCCGCCTTGCGCGATATCGCGGAGGAGGATCCGCGCGAAGTCGAAGCTTCGAAGCACGGACTGAACTACATCGGCCTCGATGGAAATATCGCCTGCCTCGTGAATGGCGCCGGCCTGGCCATGGCGACGATGGACATCATCAAGTTTTATGGCGGCAGTCCCGCGAACTTTCTGGATGTCGGTGGCGGCGCGACGGGAGAACAGGTCACCGAGGCATTCAAGATCCTGATCTCAGATGACAAGGTCAAAGTCATACTGGTCAACATTTTTGGCGGCATCATGAAATGCGACGTGATCGCCCAGGGAATTATCGATGCCGTGAAGACAGTGAATTTGGCCGTTCCACTGGTCGTTAGGCTGGAAGGCACGAATATGGAAGCGGGCAAGAAGCTCCTGGCTGAGTCGGATCTGGCGGTGATTACGGCAGATGACCTGGCCGATGCCGCCCAGAAAGCGGTCGCGGCGGCAAGTTCCAAAGCCCAAAACCCAAATCCCAAGTAATATCCAAACTCAAATACCCAAACCAACCGTGAACGATGGTTCCCCCAAACCGCGCGATCTCGAAGAGCGAACGTTTCTCTTCGCGCAATCTGTTCGAGCATTCGTGAAGACGCTGCCGCGGACAGTCGGCAACACGGAAGATGGTCGGCAGTTGGTTCGCGCGTCAGGCTCCGTCGCCGCCAATTGGATAGAAGCGGATGAGGCGTTGAGTAAGAAAGATTTTTTGATGCGTGCAAAAATCTGCCGGAAGGAAGCCAAGGAGAGCCGCCTTTTCCTCCGATTGATCGAGGTCGATTCCAAGAGTATCGATCGCTGCGGCGCACTTGCGGCCGAGGCGCGCGAACTCACATTGATTTTCTCCGCCATCATCTCGAAGAGCAGCGGGTCATGAGCGCAACTTTTTGCCAATTGGGAATTGAGATTTTGATTGGAACTTGGG
>JBEEHC010000145.1:0-26541 GCA_041167205.1 Verrucomicrobiota bacterium | reverse complement strand
GCCCGGCTTGAGCTGGTGCGATGCTAAATTGTCGAGGAAAAATTCCCATTCCGGGATCTGCCATAGTTTGTCGCTCTTGTGACCGTTGAAGCAAATCATGTGGGCGGCGATCACGTCGAACTTCGGGCCCAGATCGGGCAGGGGCTGGAACGCCTCGATCCGCCAAATCTTTCGCTTCACGCCCAGGAGCTCGATCATCTCCCTGAAGCCGGGCTCCTCATCCAAATCCAGTCCAAGGACGTCGTGGCCGAGATACTGGTTGATGTAGAGGAAATAGCCGGTGCCACAGCCGATATCGAGGACCCGCTTGCGCCCGCCAAGATCGAGACCCAAATCCCGGACACGGCGGAGATTGATTTCCATCCAGAGTTCCAGGTCGAGGTATTTCGGCCAGGCATCTCCCGGATCTTTCACGGCGTGCCGCTGGTAAACCTGCCGGAACTTTTCGGGGTCGACCGTCCCGGTGATGCGGGCGGCATCGAAACGAAGGGGAGCGCGGCCGAGAAGCATTTGCTTCACGCGACGCCGGGCGCTCGCGTAAGCATCGCCCGTGAGCACCTTTTTGAGTTTGTAGGAAAGCTGCATAAAACGAAAAATTTCTCAGGCAGGGACGCACCTCCGGGGCGGCCGACTATCCACGCAAGGCGTGCCGGCCGGAGAAGTCGGACGGCTTCCAGGGCCGTCCCTACCTGTTCCTGTTGTCAGCACACCTTGGTTTCGCCTAAAATCTCATTGGCGCGCATGAGATTCAATCGATGAATATCTGGAAAAAATTGCTTTGGATTGCCGTCGCGGCCTTCGGCCTGTTGGCGATTATCGTGCTGGCGCTTTCCCGCGGCGAACAAATCAGCGCGTTATGGATTGTCGCGGCCGGTCTTTGCACGTTCGCGATCAGCTATCGTTTCTACAGCAAATGGCTGGCAGCGAAAGTCCTCGTGTTGAACGACGAGCGGGCGACGCCGGCGGTCGCGCATGAAGATGGGAAGGATTTTGTCCCGACCAATCGCTGGATGGTTTTCGGCCATCACTTTGCCGCGATCGCCGGGCCGGGTCCGCTCGTAGGGCCGGTGCTCGCGGCGCAGTTTGGATTTCTTCCCGGCACGCTTTGGATTTTGATCGGCGCGACTCTGGGCGGCGGCGTGCACGATATGATCGTCCTTTTCAGCTCGGTCAGGCGCCGCGGCAAAACGCTCGGGCAAATGGTGAAGGAAGAAATTGGCCGCGGCGTGGGCGCGCTCGCGCTGGTCAGCGTGCTCCTGATCATGATCATGATCATGGCGGTGCTCGCCCTAGTGGTCGTGCAGGCATTGGCCAAAAGCCCATGGGGCGTCTTCACGATCGCGACGACGATTCCGGTCGCGCTCCTCATGGGGATCGGATTGCGCACCGGCAAGGTCAGCGTTTTCTGGATCACCGTCTTTGGGCTCGCCGGATTGGCCTTCGCGGTTTGGGGTGGACAATTCCTGTCGCATTATCCGACGATCGAAGGCTGGTTCCGGCAGGACGAAAAGTGGCTCGCGTGGTCGGTCATGATCTACGGACTGGCGGCGTCAATTCTTCCGGTCTGGCTATTGCTCACGCCGCGCGATTATCTCAGCACCTTTTTGAAACTCGGCACCGTTGCGGCGCTGGCGGCCGCGGTCGTTCTGCTGCGGCCAATGCTTCTGATGCCGTCGCTGACCAAATTCATCGATGGGACTGGACCGATCTTCGCAGGCCCGGTTTTCCCCTTCGTCTGCATCACCGTCGCGTGCGGCGCCGTGTCCGGTTTCCACTCGTTGATCGCATCGGGAACGACCTGCAAGATGATCGCCCGCGAGTCCCGGATCCGCGACATCGGTTACGGCGCGATGGTGACCGAAATGATGGTCGCGCTTATGGCGATGATCGCGGCCTGCGTCCTCCAGCCTGGCGAATACTTTGCGATCAACACCAAAGGCGCGCCAACCGAAGTGGTCGCAAAGATCAGCGCGGCTGGCTTTCCCGTGAGTGAAGCGGACATGCAGAAGCTCGCGACCGGTCTGGGCGAGACGACGATGTTTGGCCGGGCGGGCGGAGCTCCGACATTCGCCGTTGGGATGGCGCACATGTTCTCGCGCATCTCGTCGAATCCGACGGCGCTGGCGCTCTGGTATCACTTCGCCATCATGTTCGAAGCGCTTTTCATTTTAACCACGCTCGACGCGGGGACGCGTGTCGGCAGATTTTTGCTCCAGGATCTCTTGGGGAATTTGTGGAAACCGCTGGGGAACACGAGTTCGTGGTCCGCCAATCTTTTTTCCAGTGTTCTGCTGGTCGGGGCGTGGGGATGGTTTCTGTATCAAGGGGTGATCGATCCGCTTGGCGGCATCAACAGCCTCTGGCCGCTCTTCGGCATCGCGAACCAACTGCTCTCGATCATCGCGCTCTGTCTTGGCACGACCGTCCTGATAAAAATGGGGAAGGTGCGTTACCTTTTCGTGACGCTGGTGCCGCTCTGTTTCATGTGTGTCGTCACCTTCAGCGCCGCCTACCTGAAGATTCTCTCACCGGATCCGAGGCTGGGATTCTTGAGCGGCGCCGAAGCATTGATCCGAACAGCCAGCACGATGACTGACGTTAGCAAAGCGGCGGAGATGACACGGCAGGCGGCGATCTGGCGCTTCGATGCTTTGGTGGCTCTCGTATTCGTAGCGCTGGTATTTTTGATCGCCGCGGGCAGCGCCCGGGAATGGTGGCGGCTCCTGCGAGGGTCGAAGCGCGTCATTCTGCATGAGAGCGAATTTGTTCCGCTGGCCAGCGTCGAATCGACGAGCGCCTGACTAATGCAACGCCGGGAATTGCTGCGCGTGGTCCGTGCGCTCCTCGAACAGCCAACGGCGCCATTTCACGAGGACGCGGTGCGCGACGCGATCGTCGCGGAGTTGCAGGAATGCCCGCACGTACGAATCGAGCACGACACCTACGGCAACATGATTGCGCGCTATCGGCGCGGGACGCGAAGGCGGCCGCGATGGGCATTTGCGGCCCACATGGATCATCCCGGTTGGGTCCGGAACAAGGACGGGGACTGGCACTTTCTTGGCTCTGTGGCCGAGCGTTTCCTGGTCAATCCGCGCAAGCGGGAATTTCGAGGTTTCGCGATGTGGGATCTGCCGGCGTTCGAGTTGAAGGGTGGTCAAATCCACTCGCGCGCTTGTGACGACTTGTTAGGCTGCGCGGAGATCGTCTGCCTCTTCCGGGAACTGGAGGCCGCGAAAGTGGATGTCCATTGCCTCGGCATTTTTACCCGCGCCGAAGAAGTCGGTTTTTGGGGAGCGATTCAACTCGCCCGCTCGGGGATACTTCCGAAAGACATTACTGTCTTGTCACTGGAAACGAGTACGCCACGGGGTGGAGCGGAGATTGGCCGCGGCCCGATCGCCCGCGTCGGCGACCGGTTATCGATTTTTGACAGCGGCGAGACAGCACGTGTTATGACCGTCGCGGCAGAAAACGGCATTCCCGTGCAACGTTGCCTGCTGGACGGCGGCGCTTGCGAAGCGAGCGCCTATCAGCTCTACGGCTACCGATCGGTGGCCGCGAGTATCGGGCTCGGCAATTATCACAACTGCGCTCCCGACGGCAGCATTCAGTGCGAATACGTCTCGGTGGACGATTACGCGAATATGGTCGGGCTTTGCTTCGCGCTGGCCAATGCCGCAATGAAAACTCCAGATCCGATCAAGATGCTCCGCGCCGCGCTAGAGAAAAAAGTCGCGGCCTACCAGCCATTTTTCCGGCCGATGTAGAGGCGCTACTTACGCCGGAGCGGGACGATGATTTCCTCATCGCGGCGCGCCAGGATTACGCGACCATCCTCGATCGCCTTGACCGTAAGCTGATAGGTCTGATTCCCGAGCTGCAATCCAAATTGCTGACCGACCTGCATCGCCTTTCCGTTGATAATGGCGAAACGTCCGCCTTTATCGACCGTGATCGAACTGACGACAAAGGCGGAAGGTTGGATTTCGAGGCCGCCATGGTCGGTCGTGGCTGCCTTGGCCACTGGTTTCCAGCCGATCGGCCAAAATGGATTGCGCCCGCTCGCGTCCATGGTGAAGGACGACTTGTTTTTCAACTCGATCGCGGTGGCCTCTTCGGCCCGTGCGCAGGTCAGGCTGAGCAGCGCCAGAACAGAAATCGTCAGGAACGTTTTCATCGTTTCAGAATCGCAGTGGCGACGTTCAAATTGACTTGCTGGAATTGAGGATCCTCCGCCAGGGCGTGAATGTTAATGTGGCGGATCGAGAGGAGTGGTTCGGAGTTTTCCAGTTCGGCGACCGCTTTGCCCAAGGTAGAGAAATCTGTCTGCGGCAAGTCGAGCATCCAGTTGTATCGCGTCCAACCGGAGAGATCAGCCTCCTTGTAAGAGGCATTGCTCTCGAGGCGCGCGGTTGTTTTGTCGATCTGCTGGTTGGAAAAAAAGATTTTCATCCGAGGCGGGAACCACGCGATGGGCGCGCCTTCCGGACTTAAGTTGGTCAGCGCCGCGTAGCGCGTCGTGGCCGCGCTGGCCTGCTTTTCGAGATTGGCCGCTTTGGCCATCTCGTTCTTCGAACTGCCGACTTTCTTTTGAAGATCGTTTATCGACGCCTGCATCGTATCGCGGCTCCGGTTGAGAGGCCCGAGGAAGAAACTGAAGTAAACGTAAAGCAAGACGACGAACCCGATCGTGCTGAGCGCGAGCTTCTGGATCTGGTCTTTGCTAAGGTTAAGTTTTTTCATTTCTTTGACGGCCGGGTGGGTGAGGGATCGGCCTTGGCGGTGGCGGATGGATCGAAAGTCGCGCTCAAGCCGAAGCGTGCCATCGCCGTGTTCGCACCGCCGATCTTTACGAGCGTGTCCAGGTCTTCGAGCGTTTTGAACTCGACCTTCACGCTGTGATAACTCTGGCCGAGCTGCTCCAAGAGCAGTTGACGAAGCTCCTCGGCAGCGGCACGCGGTTCGCGGCCCGCAGCCAGACCTTCAATCATTACGCTCACGCTTTTGTTGTCGTCGAGAACGATGCCGTCAATGCTCGTGATCTGGGCGTTCAAAGCGACGCAGCGCGAAAGTTTCTCGAGGAAGGGCGCCCAGTAAAATCGGCCATCGATCATTCCATCGAGGACTTTTGTTGTGCTAATGATGCTGTTCAATTCCGCGGAACGCTTCTGGGCCGAGGTCACTTTGGGTTCGACCTTGCTCCAGTCGCTCTGGATCGCGTTGAGCCGGTTTCGGATTCCCAGGGTTTGGTAGGCATTCCACATGTAGTAAAGGAACATGAGCGCGCCGAGCCCGCCCAACACCATCATGCCGATCTTGAGCGGATCGCGCTGACGTTGCCGTTGTTCCTGGAATTCCTCGTGGAGGAGGTTGAGGTGGAGTGCCATGCGCGCCCTAATTCCTCAGGTATTCAAACGCGGCGCCGCAGGCGACATTGAGCGAGACAAATTCATGTGGCAACGCCTGGCGCTTTGCCGGGGGTAACGCCACCTCACAGGTTTCGAGCGGGTCCCAAATTTCGCAGGGCAATCCCAGTTCGTCGCTCAGAGTCTGCAGAATCGTCTCCGTGCGGGCGAGCCCGCCGGAAACAAAAATCCGATGAATGCTTTGTTCGTGTTGTCCTTCGAAAAAGCCGATCGAGTTGCGCACTTCCGTCGCCAACCGGCCGAGCGAAGTTCGGCAGATATCAGCCATGCCGGCATCGCCTTCCTGCATCATCACGCGCGCGGCGCTCGCATCGAGGGCGCCGTCGGCCGTGAGGGCGTGTGTCAGCGCTTTGCCGCCATAATCGATGCTGCGAACGAGAACAAGTTCCCTTTGGCTGCCGATCATCACCGTGCTCTGCAAGTGTCCCATGTCCAGAAGAAGGAACGCTTCCTTCGCAAAGGTTTCCGGGTAAGCGAACTCGAAAGCGTTGAACGAGCAGACGGGGGCGAGCTGCAAGATGTCGGCTGAAACACGCGACTTACTGCAGGCCTCGGAAATTTGCTTTACCGCAGGCCGCAACATTCCGCCGACCAAATATTTGGTTTTGGCGTTACCGTTTAAGGCGAGCGCGGGCCCTTCCGCGGATCCATTCGCGGCGCCGTTCGTGGTCTCGGGGGCAAGCGGCGCGCAATCGAGGATGAAATCCTTGCATTCCTGATTCAAGACCATCAGGCCGTTAAGCCGAAGGGCATTGCGCAGAAGATCGATGGGAGTATTCGGCTGTTCGATGATCCGGAGGAGCGACTCGGGATCGGAAACCGCGATCGCGCAGCCTTTGGCGCTTCCGCCGAGGTCCTTCAACAAAAGCTTGAGCTGCTGGGCGAGTTCTTCCGGGGTGGTGAGTTCCTCCGGCACTTCCCGGGACGCATAGCTGGTAAGCACAAACCGGTCGTCACCCTTTCGTTGGAGCAACACTCCTTTGAAAACATGCTTGCCCAGATCGATGCCAAAAACAGAATTTCCACGTCTCGCCATGATGCTGCCATCCCCTGTAGCGGGAACCGTGCCGACAGCCCGGTTTTCTGGCCTGTTTGCCCCTGTAGCCGTCGCCCTTTGGGCGGCGTTTGCCCGCGAGTGGATCTGCCAGGGAAATTACGCGCTTCGCACCCCGAAGCGATTAGAACGGGAGGCGAAAATTGGGCAGGTTGATTTACCGCGCCGTTTGATAACCAAAGAACTGGCGGCTCTTAATGATTTCCGCCACTTCCGGGGGGACCATCCGTTCCCAGGCCGGATCGCCCGACTGTAATTTCGCGAGCGCATCCGGCGGATAAATGCGCAGATACTCCGGATTATACTCGGTAATTTCCTCGATGAACTCATTGTCGATCAGATAACGGAAAAGCGAGCGCAAATTTGGCGCTACTTCCAGCTTTGTCGCTGTCACGAGCTCGCCTGTTTTCTCATCGATCATCGGGTAGACATAAAGTTTCAATCCGCTCTTAAACATTCGCCCGAGCGCTTCGAGAATTCCGCCCTCGAGATGGAGATAGTATTTCTCGTCGAAAATCTCCATCAGACTCGGCACGCCCATGACGAGACCGATCATTCGGTTGGTGTAACGCGCCAGGTAAGAGGCGAGCCGAAAGTACTCGCCGAATTTGGAGACCATAACGGGGCGTCCGAGTGCGCCCAGGATATCTACGCGCGCGAGAAAGTCGGCGTGATTGAGTTGGCCTTCGGAAAGCAGGTTCTCGAGCGTCATTTCCATCAGGACAACGAGGTCCTCTTCGGAGCATCCGCATCGCTTGAGAAAGGCGGTGCGCGCGCTATTCAGCATGTCGTTCGTGGCGTACGTCACCGGGCGAAAACTGCCGCGTTCGACCAGAATCGCCTTCTTGTAGAGGATGTCGGCCGGCTGAACGGTCTCGCCGTCAGCAGTGAACATGACGGCGTTGGTCAAACCCTGGCTGACCAGCTGCAGGCTCATGAGCCGATTGTCGATGTTCGGGAAGGCCGGGCCGGAAAACTTGATCATGTCCACCCGGATGCGATCTGGCGCGAGGTTCTCCTGGAGCGACGCGATCAATTTCTCCGGCTGGCGATGGTAGAATGCGCCGTAGAGAAGATTCACCCCGATAATGCCGAGCGCTTCCTGCTGATCGACATTCGACTCATCGAGCATCCGAATGTGGATGATGATCTGGCTCGGTTCGCCGCGTGTTTGCTCCTGAAAACGCACGCCCAGCCAGCCGTGCGATTCGTTGTGCTGCTTGAAACTGCGAGCCGCCACGGTATCGGCGAAAACAAAAAACGTCCGTTCGTTTCCGAATTTCTGGTCCAGCCGCTCAATCAACAATTTGTACTCGTGGTCCAGCATCGTCTGAAGCCGGTTGCGGCTGACATAGCGGTCGGCTGTTCCGTAAATGGCGTCGCTGAAGGTCATGTCGTACGCCGACATGGTTTTGGCCACCGTGCCGGATGCTCCGCCGACATGAAAAAATCGGCGAGCGACCTCCTGCCCGGCGCCGATCTCGGCGAAGGTCCCGTACTTCTTCGCGTCGAGATTAATCTGGAACGCCTTCTTGTTCGTCCCGACATCCATCTCCGCGTTCATACGCACTCAAGATGTGGACATTTGCGTGCTTCTCAACCCAAGGAGGGCGGTTTCTAAACCGGCTGGGTTGCAGACACATGAAATCCTGTTGGGAGGTCCCTCGTCGTCTGCGCGGCTCGGGATGATACCCAGTAACGGCTGCCCGTCTGGCTACATCCGCACTCGCTGGGCACCGTTTGCTCGGATCCACCCGCGGAGATCGTTTGGTAACGCCGCGTAGAGCCAATCGCCGCGTTGACTTAGAACCTTGACCTCACTGCCTGGGGGCAAGGCCAGGATGCTATTAGCATTGTCCGCCGTCGCGAGTCGCGCTTCGATATTCTTCCCAGTCACGATCGCGAGATCTCGCCCTTTGCTGCCGGTTTCCAGCGAATAAAGGGCGAAAATCGAAGCCACGAAAACAATGGTCGAGAAAATAATCAGCGAAACGAGGGCCGCCGAGCGCCGGCGCGAAAAAAAGAGGCGCGCTGCTCCGAAAAGCACAACCCAGAACGCGATGGATGCAGCGATCGAATACTGCGTGGAAGTTCCGGCTTCGATGTAATGCTCAATGCCATCTCGCCTCAGCTCCAAGGCGCGTGCCTCATTGCGAACCAAAGCGAGGTTCGCAGCCGCTTCCGGATGATGTGGATCGAGCGCGAGTGCGCGTTCGTAGTTGAGGATCGCCTCGCCGAAATTTCCCAGGCGGAACCACGCATTGCCCAGATCGTAAAACAGATTGGCGCTCCATTGCCCGGATTTGACCAGTTCTTGATAACCGTCCACCGCCTCCTGGAAATGTCCTTCGCTGTAATCCTGATTCGCCTTCGCGAACGCTGGATTTTGATCTCCGCGAGCGGAGTAGGCAGTCGCGCAGCCCAAAGCGATCACCGCAACGCTCACCCAGCATAGATTCGTTCTCTGTTTCATCCTCGAAGGCTTTCGATTAAATCGAGAACTTCCTTCCGCGTTTCCAGCGGGACCAGTCGCGTCCCGTTCTGTCCGGACCCGCTGTAGCGGACCTCGTCGCTCTTCTCGAATAAAAGGCGAAGGCGCCGGCGCGTTTCTTCGTCGGCGTGGAAAACCGATGCAACGATTTCAGCGTCGACCGTGTTCGGATCAACGTTCCTGGCCAGCGCCGTTTTCAACTGGACCGCGCGCGAAGCCCGGGAAAAATATTCCTGCGGGGGCGTGTCGTCGCGACGCAAACTTCTTTGCAACTCCGTGGCTTCGCGCTGCAAAGCCTCGCGACGCTGCGCTTCGCGGTTATCGAGGTGCGCCCGGCGCATTTTCCAGCCGACATAACCGAGCAGCGCCAGGAGTGGGAAAAGTTGCGCGAGCCAGAACGACTGGCGTGCGAAGAGGGGCGTGAACGACTGTGGCGCAACGGGAAGGTCTGTGAGTTGATGCAGAATGTCGTGCTGTTGGGGAGCAGTTGAAGGCGCCGCAGCCGCGGCGGGCGCGGTAGCAGCAGTCGCTGGTGCGGCGGCAGCGGGGGCATTACCGCCTTCGACCCGAACCGGAATCGGCTCCGCCCGCAGCGTGACGTATTGTTCCTTGAGCGAATCGAAGTATGTAAAAAGCTGCGTCGGAATCTTGTCTTTGCGTTCATTCGGACTGAGAACGGTCTCGAATGTTTTCGCGCCGCTGATCCCAACGTCGTCATCCTGTTTGAAATCGGCGGAGGGCGGATATTTATGCCAACCATGCTCATCCTCGAAGACCGGGGCCGTCACCCGGTCGAAATTCCCGCGGCCCGAGACCCTGGCCGTAACGGTGATCGGATCGCCGACCTGCACGCTCTTTGGGTTTGCGTCGGCGGTCATCGTGAAATTGCCGACGGCGCCGCCAAAAGTGGGCGGCGCGTGGGGCGGTAGCGCTTTTACTTCGATGTTAACGCGCTCGGTCGTTAATTTGATCTCGCGCGGAACACTCCCAGCGAGCCACGGATCATTAAAGAAACTATCCAGGGTTGGATCGCTCAAACCGAGCGGATTTTGCGGGAAAGAACGATTCCGCGACTGCGGGACCAGGACAACTGCGGGAACCGCGACCGGGCCGATCTCGATCGTTCCGGTGCGGACGGCAGCGATTGCGGTCTTATAGGTGAAGATCTGGTAGGTTTTTCCCCCAATCGTTTGCCGCCCTTCCGAGGCGCGCATCTTTTGCTTGGTGAACCCTTGTCCCGGCAGATCGAGCTCTGGAGGGATGTTTCTCACGCGAGTCTGGATTTCGAAACCAACACGCACGACGACCGGGATCATTTCTCCGACGTATGCAGTCGTCTTGGGGACAATCAGCTCCGCGAAAGTGCTCTTCTTCGGGTCCGCTGCGCCGCCGCCGGGATTGGATTGGGACGACTGGTTTGGAGAATCTGTCACGCGAAGAGTCAACTCTGGCGTCCGCAGAGAATTGTTCCCGACGCGCAGCGATTGCGGCGGTATGACGAATCGGCCGGCTCTTAGCGGCAGAATCGTGTAGTTGAACGTCACGCTCGAAGTCATGTTGAAATTCCTCATTTCAAATGACTGCATCTGGCCCGTCGAATGGATCTCCAATCCATCCACGGAAATCTCGGAAGGCGGAGCGGCATTCCGGTCGCCCTTCACCTGAATCTGAAGCTGGACCGCCTGGCCGACAGCGGCCTCGGAGCTTGTTAGAACGGCGGTAACCGAGGGCTCTTCCGCGCTGGCCGGGCCGGCCAGCGCAACGAGCGCAAGGGCTGCGACGGCCGCGCGAGCGAGCAGACTAGGTTTGAGACGAGAGCGGTGCATTTTTTTGCCGGTTACCAGTCATTATAGACATGACGCGCAACCTTGCGTTCATCAAGCTGCACACGCCGCTCTTCGTCCTTCATCGACCGCAGGAGAAGCTCCGCTTGCTTCTCGCTCATCTGACCTTCCTTCTCCGGTTCTGCCTCTGCCATTTGCGCGTCCTGCGCATTCTGTTCTGGCTTTTTATCGCCGGCGCCTTTTACCTCGCCCGCTAATTTTTTCCCGGGAGACGGGCCCGGTGTCGGTGAAGTGCCGGGCCCTTCACCTTCGCCGGGCGATGGAGACGGCGCTTCGTTCCCCTTGTCGGAAGGCGTGGGTGATTGCTCGGGTTTTTGCTGATCGCCGGCCGATGAATCCGGTTTGTCACGCTTGTCGGACCCATCCTTGTTTTGCGCGGAAGGCGATGGCGACGAGCCTTCCTGATTCTGCTCTGACTGCTCATTACCTCCGGGCGAGGGCGATGGAGTCTCGCCAGTCTTGGATTCGTCCTTCTTATCTTTCCCGGAATCATTCTTGGCCTGCGATTGATCTTCGCCCTTGTCTGGCTTTTGCTGATCGCCTTTGCCCGACTGGTCCTTCTGCTCCTCCTTTTTTTGCTGGTCCTGCTTCGACTGATCTTGTTGGTCCTTGTCGTTCTTCTTGGAATCGTCCTTTTTGTCCTGCTGCGGTTTCGGCGACGGCGAAGGAGAGGGCTGCTGTTCGCGCTTCCGCTTCAATTCCTCGATCTTCCTTTTCACATATTCGAGGTTCTCTTTCGCCTCTTTGTTATCCGGCGTGATCTTGAGGGTTTGCTCGTAATGTTGAAGCGCGTTCGTCCAATCTTTCATCTTCTCGTCATCCTTCTTTTGCGCCTCGCCACGCTGGTAGAGAGTGTTGCCGAGATTGTAATGGCTCCTGCTTTGCAAGCCGGCATCGGGTGAAAGCAACGCCTGGCTGAACGAATTCAGCGCCTTGCCATAATCTTTCATCTTGTAGGCGGCGGCGCCGGCATCGAATTCGATTTTGTCCGCGGCGTGGGACTGCGGATGTTCTTTCAACGTCTTTTCGAATTCCTGGTAGGCCTCGGGAAACTTATTCTGCTGGTAAGCCTCAAGACCGGGCGCGGCGGCAAAGGACACGTTCGCCAGAAGCAAGAGGATCGCGGCCATCGCGAGCGTTTTTTTCGGTGCAGTTGTCCGCGGCACGACGCTGCGCAGGCGTCTTCGCTCGCGCATCAGGAACGACGCGGCGAGGAAAAACAGCGCGGCGCCCAAGGGCCATTGATAGCGCTCGATCGGCCGTCGGGAGAGCCGCGCATCAATGTCACCAGCCTGCATTTTCGCGAGCCCCTCCGCAAAGAGCTGCTTCATCGTGCGCGGTCCGTCTTCCAGATGAAGGTAGAAGCCGCCAGTGCTTTCGGCGATTTCCCGCAAGCGCTTTTCGTCCAGCTTCGATTTCACAACCTGCCCCTTGCTGTCCTTGACGAAGGCAGTCCCGCCGCCTTGACCGTTGCCGATCGGAATGAGCGAGCCCTCCGGCGTCCCAACTCCGACCGTGAAAATTCTCACGCCGGCATCCGCCGCGGCCTTCGCGGTCTTCGACGCGTCACCACTCAGCTCCTCGCCATCCGTGAAAATAATGACCGCCCGATTGCCGATCGCGCTCTTACCGAAGGTGTGTGTGGCCAGGTCGATCGCTTCCGAAATATTTGTTCCGCCTTCCGGAATCGTATTGGTGTCGAGATCGTTGATCGCCTCGACCGCCGCGTCGTAGTCAATCGTCAGAGGGGCTTGCAGAAACGCCCGCCCCGCAAACGCGACCAGGCCAACGCGATCGCCCTGGAGCTCGTTGATGAGATCCTGCGTGGCCAGCTTCACTCGCTGGAGACGGTTTGGGAGCACGTCGTTTGAGAGCATGCTGCGCGACGTGTCGACCGCCAGGATGAGGTCGAGTCCCTTTCTCTTCGCGTCCTCGTAGGTGTAGCCCCAGCGCGGTTGGGCCAGCGCCGTGATCGCCAGAGCGAGTCCCAAGAGGACGAGCGCAAACCGGACGCTGCGCCGCCGGCGGTCCACGGTGCGCGCGAGACTTGGCAGCAATCGCTCCGAGACGAACTCTCGCAACCGCAGCGCCGCTCGTTGTTCCGCGCGCACAAAAAGCGCAACGAGAAACGGGATAATGAGCAGAGCCCAGAACCAGTATGGCGCGCCGAAAGTCATAGCCCCTTTGTTTCCCTCACGGAAGTTTCTTCCAAATGGTTTGCGACAACAAAATCTGCGCTACGAGCAGGGCGCATCCAGCCATGACGCAGGCGGGAAAGAGATCGCGGTAATGTCGATATTTTTTTACCGCGACCGTCGTCTTTTCCAGCTTGTCGATATCGCGGAAAATTTGCTCCAGCGATTTCGTATCCGTCGCCCGGTAGAATTGTCCGTCCGCGATCCTGGCGACTTCTTTCAAGCCGGCCTCGTTGAATTGAACGCGCTGATTCTGATACATAATGTTGCCGAGCATGTCGGTATACGGCTTTCCGGTTTGGGGATTAAAGACGGGAGCCGGAGCAATCCCGTTTATGCCCGCGCCGATCGCGTAGAAATGAATCTTGAGCGCTTTAACCGCCTCGGCCGCGGTTGTCGGTGGAATTTTACCCGCGTTATTCTCGCCATCGGTCAAAAGGACAATCACGCGACTCTTGGAAGCCTTGTCTTTCAAGCGATTCGCCGCGGACGCGATGCCCGAACCGATGGCGGTGCCATCTTCGACCATGCCGGTGCGAACGCGTTCGAGATTCTGCAAAAGCCAATCGTGATCGAGTGTCATTGGGCTGATGACGTAGGGGTGGCCGGCGAAGGCAATGATGCCAATCCGGTCGTTAGGCCGGGCCTCGATGAACTGGCGCGTCACTTCACGGATCGCCTCGATACGCGTGGCCTGGTCGCCGCCAACCGAAAAGTCCTTGGTCAGCATCGATTGTGAAACGTCGAGCACCAGCATGATGTCAATCCCGCTCGCCTCCACCTGAGTGAGACTTTTACCCAGTTGCGGTCGCGCCATGGCGATGGCAAACAACGCGAAGCCAAGCAAGAAGAGCGCTCGCAAGAATTTGCCGGCGCGGGCGGCACTTGTTTTTCCGAGCGAGCGGAGAGCACTGGTCGACGAGAAGGTGAGCGCGGCCGCGGGCCCGCTCTTTCCGCGCAAGTAAGCCAGCAATGGAATCGCGAGGAGGAGCAAGAGCAGCCACGGGTGCACAAACGTCAGCGCCGAATTTGCCGACAGCCAATCAGGCAGGTTCAAGTTTTCCTCCTTGCACAAAACGCGTTGCTTCTTCCAGGAGCAGCCGGCTGTCCTCCGTCGTGGCGTCGTAACGCGCGAACTTGATCAGGTCGCAACGGTTGAGAAAATCTTCGAGCAACGATTTCTCATCCTCGGAGAAGGGCGAAGCCTTCGGGAGAGCGGCGAGGAATTCGACGGAGGTCTGACGCGTCACCGGCAGTTGATACTGGTCCGTGACATAGCTCCGCAGAATGTCGGAGACGCGGATGCTGAATTGGTAGGGAGACAAAATTTCTATTTCACGACTGATGCGGTCGAGCAGTGCGAGAGTGCGCTCGCGCGGCGACGGCTCTGGTCTCGGGCGTTGCCACCGCCGCCGGATCCACCATCCGAGCCAGCCGACCAGCAGCAGCGCGACGAGCGCTCCACAGAAAATTACCCAAGGAGGGAGCAGTGAGTAATCAACTGGAGGCGCGATATCGTGAAATTCTTCGGCGGCGAGAAAGAGCATAAAGCCAGGGAATTCATCGCACGGCCAGACGCCGCTCGCGTTGTTTGAAAAACGAGCGGAGTGCCGGCAGATAATCTTCGCCCGTTCGAAGCGAAATGGCGTCGATACTATTGCGGCGCAGCGTCCGATTCAGTTCGGCGCGTCGTGTCTCCGCCAGCGCGCTGAAGCGTGCGCGAGTGGTCCGATCCGCGGTATTGATCTCCAGTTGCTCGCCGGTTTCGGCGTCTTCCAGCGTAATGATGCCGACGTTTGGTAGCATTTCCTCGCGTTGATCCTGAATGTGAACGGCAATGAAATCATGTCTCCGCCCGCTGACCGAAAGCTCGCGCGTAAAATCGTCCGTCTGAAAATCGGAAATGAAAAAGACCACGGCGCGCCGCGTCACCACCTTGTTCAGATAATCGAGCGCAAGGGCCGGCGCCGTGCCGCGCCCGGCCGGTTCAAAAAAGAGAATTTCGCGAATGATGCGCAGCGTATGCGACCGGCCTTTTTTCGGTGGTATGAAGAGCTCCACGCGATCGCTGAAGAGAAGCAGACCCACCTTGTCGTTATTCCGGATGGCGCTGAACGCCAGCAGACAGGCCACCTCGGCCGCGAGCTCGCGCTTGGATTGTGAAACGCTGCCAAACTTGCCGGAAGCGCTGACGTCCACCACCAGCACGACGGTCAGCTCGCGCTCTTCCGTGAACTTCTTGACGAAGGCCGTGCCAAGTCGCGCGGTTACGTTCCAATCAATCGCGCGGATCTCATCGCCGGGCTGATATTCGCGCACGTCCTCGAAGTTCATCCCGCGTCCCTTGAAGACACTGTGGTAATCGCCCGCGAAGACCGTTTGCACGAGGCCCTTGGTTTTGATCTCCAGGGCGCGGATTTTCTTAAGAATCTCCGCGGGGGTCTTGCGCTCTGGTAGATTTGTCATTCGCAAACTAGGGGACGGGCAATCCCGCGAAGATCCGATCAACGATGGTTTCGCTCGTGATTGTCTCAGCTTCAGCTTCGTAGCTGACAATAATGCGGTGACGCAGCACGTCCGTGCCGATGCTCTTGACGTCTTGAGGTGTGACGTAACCGCGACCACTAAGGAAAGCGTGAGCGCGCGCCGCCAGGGCCAGGTAAATCGTTGCGCGGGGCGATGCGCCATAGCGAATCAGGCCATCGAGATTCAAATTGTACGAGGCCTGCTCGCGTGTCGCCCAGACGACGTCGACGATATAATCTTTCACGCGATCGTCGATGTAGATGCTGTTCACGACCGAACGCGCCGCGATGATTTGTTGTGGATCCACGACGGGCGTCACGCTCAGGTTCGGCGCTGAAGTCGCCATCAAATCAAGGATTTGTCGCTCCTCGGATTTTTGCGGATAACCGACGTGCAATTTCAACATGAAGCGATCGAGCTGCGCTTCGGGCAGTTGATACGTGCCCTCCTGTTCGAGCGGATTTTGCGTGGCGAGAACGAGGAACGGATCGGAAAGGGGATAGGTTGTTTCGCCGATCGTCACCTGCCGTTCCTGCATCGCTTCGAGGAGCGCGCTCTGGACCTTCGCGGGCGCGCGATTGATTTCATCGGCGAGAATCAAGTTGGAAAAGAGCGGGCCGAGCTTCGTCGTGAATTCGCCGGTGCGCGGATTGTAGATGAGGGTGCCGATCAGGTCCGCCGGCAGCAAATCGGGAGTGAACTGCAAACGCTGGAAGCCGGTTTGGATGCAGGCCGCCAACGTTTTCACCGTGAGCGTCTTGGCAAGGCCAGGAACGCCTTCGAGCAGGATGTGGCCGTTTGCGAGCAAGCCGAGCAACAGCCGATCCACCAAATATTTCTGACCGATCACGACGCGACCGATCTGTTCGCGCAGAGGCGGAATCCATTGGCCCATCTCCTGCACCTGCTGCGTGATTTCCTGCGTCGATTTCATAAGAAAGGGTGAGACACGCGAGAGACGAAGAACGTTCGATTTTACCCCGCGCCGTCTGACCGCGAGTTCCTTCGATGGAGAGGCGCTTGTGTCAAGCGCCTGTTCGAGTGGTTAGGCGAGCGCCGCTACATTTTCTCAGCCCTGGCGCGACAGCTCAGGAGCACGGGCAAGCCGGGATACGCCTCCGCCGCGCGAATACGACCCTCGAGATAACGTCCGTACGTCTCGCTCAGCAGCTTGGGTTGATTCACGAACAAGATAAACTTCAACGCTTCGAGCGTCCGTTCTTCATCGCCTCTCGCTTGCGCCGCGTAGAATAATTTCAGGCGCCGCGTTCCGATTGTCGGCGGTGGATTTTCCTCGAAAGCGGCCCGCAATAAGCGATTCAACACACCCGTCCCCAGGCGCACGCGCGCGGCCCGGCGGACGTCCGCGATCAAGCGAAAGAGCTGCTCGACGTTCTCGCCCGTCAAAGCCGAGGCAATCAAGACAGGCGCGTAGTCCAGAAAGAAAAGACCCTCCCGCGTCTCGGAAGCGATCCGCTCCATGGCTGCTTTCGCAGCGCGCTTCGGTTTCACCAAGTCCCATTTGTTCAAGACGACCAAACACGGCTTCTCGGCTTTTTGAATCAGGCCTGCGATTTTTTTGTCCTGGCCGGTCACACCGCTCGTTAGGTCGATCACGAGAATGCAAAGATCCGCGCGGCGGATCGTCCGCTCGGCACGCATCACGCTAAAGACTTCGACGGAGCTGGAATGTTTGCTGCGGGCGCGAATCCCGGCCGTGTCGATCAAGAGGAACGGCTGTCCGTCACGCTCATACATAATGTCGACCGCATCGCGTGTTGTCCCGGGTAGTTCGCTCACGATGGTCCGCGCATCGCGCAGAATCGAATTAATCAGCGATGATTTGCCCGCGTTCGGACGGCCGACGATGGCGAGCGCCAGGGGATGGCTGGCGGGTGCTCGTTGATCGACGCCGGCGCCGGAAGCTGGCAAGAGCGAATCGATCGTTTCCAGGAGACCGGAAATGCCGCGGCCATGCGCGGCGCTGATCGGAACAGAATTGGCGAAACCGAGTCGTGCGAAATCACTTTCGAGATCTTCATGCTTCGGGTGATCGATCTTATTGATTACGAGGACCACCGGTGTCTTCGATTTGCGCAGGACTCTCGCGAGCTCCTGATCAATCGGCGTAAGTCCATCTTGCGCGTCCACCACAAACAGAATCACGCTGCTATCGCGCATGGCGGCGTCCGCCGCGCTTCGAACCTGTACGCGCAGCTCGGCTTCGCCGGCGCCTCCAATTCCTCCCGTGTCCCAGACCGTAAATGGACGCGACCCACGCACGCAGGGAGCAGCGAGCCGATCGCGAGTGATCCCGGGTTGATCATGAACGATCGCGATGTTCCGCCCGGCGAGCCGGTTGAAGAGCGCCGACTTGCCCACATTCGGGCGGCCGACGATGGCGACTTTGCCCACGCTTTCAGGCGTGTTTTTCCGTTGCATGGTTGTGGACGCGTTAATCCAACTTCGCGTTGGCGTGGCCTTGTGCCGTGAGCTGCCGCACTCCGTCCCTGACGTAGATCATGCCGGAAACAAGAGTGAAAAATCCGGCGGCCGCCACCACATAGAGCAACGGCAGCACCCGGAGTTGCAACATGACCCACGCGATCGCCGCCATCTGCAAAACCGTCGCCACCTTCCCAGTCCAACTTGGCCTGACGCGAACGGTGCCGTTCAAAATATGAAGCACCGCGCTGCCGACCAGGATGACCGCGTCGCGTGTGATGACGAGGACAGGAAACCAGGCCGGGAATTTTCCATAGTGGAAATCAACCGTGCTCCAGTTGCTGATGCTGAGCGTAATGATCCCGCTGAGGAGGAGCCCCTTGTCGGCGATCGGATCGAGGATCATTCCGAGCGAGCTGCGCTGATTGTATCGCCGGGCGACGTAGCCATCGAGGCCGTCGCTGACGGCGGCGAGGAGAAAGACCGTGATGGCGGCGAAGCGTTGCCAATCCTGCGGATTGCCCTCCTGGATGCTTTGCCCGTAGTAAATCGCCAGCGTGACGAAGATCGGGATCATCAGGATCCGGACGACGGTGATTTTGTTGGCGGTTGTCATGCGAAAGCGTCGCGCTGATGAAACTCTGCAAGACTGTCGCGAAAACTTGCAAGGCAATTTGGCTTAGGTTTCCAATTCCGCCGAAGGCGTTCGGGACGTCCCAGTGTGCCGGCCCTCACAAAATTCCTCGATCATCTTTTTGTTGAACGCCGGGATGTCGTCGGGTTTCCGGCTCGTGACCAGACCGTTGTCCACGACAACTTCCTGATCGACCCAATTCGCGCCCGCGTTCCGCACATCAGTCTTGATCGCAGGCCAGGAGGTGACAGTCCGGCCGCGGATAACGCTGGCGTCGATCAGGACCCAGGGGGCGTGACAGATTGCGGCGACCGGTTTGCTCTCGCGAAAGAAATGACGCACGAACTCGAGCGCCTCCTCGGACGAACGCAATGTATCCGGATTCATCAACCCGCCCGGGATCATGAGCGCGTCGAAATCCTCGGGCTTCGCTTCGTCCAGCGTCTGATCTACCGGGATCGTATCGCCCTTGTCGGCATGGTTCATCCCCTGGATCGTTCCCGATTTCAGCGAGACCACGACAGTTTTCGCGCCCTGCTCATCGAGGGCTGCGCGCGGCTTTGTCAGCTCCACCTGCTCAAAACCGTCTGCCGCCAAGATCGCCACTTTCTTTCCTGATAGTTTTCCCGCCATATGATTTTTCCTTCACCAGTACTACGAACGTCTCGACCGCATCGGATGTAGAATTGCGCTTCGGAATTCGTCTGCGCGGCTCGGGATGACTGCCACAGAGCTGCCCATCACAACAAGATGAACAAGCTGCCGCATCCAAAACCTCTTGGTCTGGGCATCAGGCTGGGTAAGATGCCCTCCGCAGCGCCGATGTGGCGAAATGGCAGACGCAACGGACTTAAAATCCGTTGGGCTTAAACGGCCCGTGCCGGTTCGAGTCCGGCCATCGGCACCCTTTGAAACGTGTTTTTCCAAGGCAAAGCGGCAAAATTTGGCAAAGACCTCGCGGCAAATGGTTGCGCACCCAAACGCACGGCTGTCTTACCGTGTAGTCAGAACAGTTTTGGGCTCGGGTCCTGCAAGAATCTTCTGGAAACGGGGATTGCTTCGCAGAGGATCCCATTCCCACCGCAGACGAAGATCAGCGAGCGTGATGTTATTCGGAAAATCCGAACACTCGACCGGACCGGGAGTGGAGAGCAGACGCTCAATTAACGTGATTGCCTGGTCCGGCTCGCCAACGAGTGAATACACTAGCGCCAGATTGGCCGCGTGGGCGGCGCCGTGAAATGCGTTTTGGCTTTCTGGCTCGAGCTCGACGGCTCGACGACTTTCGCGAATGGCATCGTCCTTTTTCTGCATGTAGGCGTAGAGTACTCCAAGTATGGCATGACGCTCGGCAGCGTCAGGATTGTCGCGCACCCGCTTTTCGGTATCTGACCTCACCTCGGCAAAATAGCGCTGGGCCGATTCAATGTCGCCACGAGCGAGGGCAATGCGGCCCTTGTAATATGTTTTCGAGGCGTCTCCGGCTGGAGAAAAATTTTCCAAGGGAGAGTCAGTCAGGATCTCGTCCGCTGCGGCATAATCTCGCTCCAGCATGGCCAAGTCCCAGCGTGCCACAGTCACCATTGCATTGGTCTCACCGCTGGAAGAAATGTTTTCTAAAATTTTTCTGCCCGCCGCGGCGTTGCCGCTTCGAAACACTTCAAGGTAAGCAAGGCCAATCTTGGGCAGGACGTAGTCCGGCTTGAGCGCCAGCGCGCGATTGAAACCACCAGTAGCGGCCGGCCAGTCACGCACAAAAAGGTAATTGTTGGCCGCCATGAAAGCCATGGCGCGGTTGCGAGGATCGAGGGAGAGAGCGCGTTCGAAGCTTGCGATCGATTCGCGCCAGCGTCCCTGCCGGCGATAGATGCCACCAACATAAACGTAGATCTCGGCGTTATTGGGAGAAGTCGCCGCGGCGATCTGGAACTCCTTAAGCGCTGCGTTGTACTTCTTCTCCCCCCAAAAGAGGCAAACACCTAAAGCCAGATGCGCTTCGCCCAAGCCTGGTGATAAGCGCAGAGCTTCCTCCGCCTGGGCGCGCGCTTTCGCCTTACGCTCCGGATAATCGCTGGAAAACCGGCTATTGAGAATGGAGGCGTGCGCGTAAGCCAGGGCGAACCCTGGATCAAGCGCGATGGCTTGCAGGTAGATCTTCTCCGCCGCGAGATCATCTTCCGTCCCAAGCGCGGTTAGGTAAAGCACGTAGGCCTCCGAGTTAGTAGTAGGATTGGCAGCAAGGCGCGCCTTTTCTTCCGGCGCGAGTCTCGCCTCCAGAGCGGTCGCGATTTGTTGGGCGATATCACTCTGGATCGCGAAGACATCCGCCAGTTCGCGGTCGTAGGTCTCGGCCCACACATGCGTATTCGTCCGTGTTTCTATCAATTGAGCCGTCACCCGCACTTTACCCCCGGCGCGCCGCACACTTCCTTCGAGAATATTAGCAACCCCCAGCTCCTGGCCGATCTCGCGAAGATTCCGATGCGGACCGGCGACATAACTCGCCACGCTCGTGCGCGAGATGACCTTGAGATCGGCGAGTTTGGCGAGCGCGGTCAGAATGTCGTCCTGCACTCCCTCAGTGAAAAATGCATTCTCCTTGTCGTCGCTGAGATTGGCGAACGGAAGCACGGCGACGCTTTTTTCGGAAAGGACAATCTTTGCAGATGGAATCCTGGCCGGCGCTTCGCGTAGATTTTGCGTTCGTCCGCGCCAGAAAAAGAGCGCGGCAAAGCTGAGTACCAGCGCGGCTGCGGCCGCCAGCAAGATTGGCCCGAGGCTTCGGCGGTGATTCGTCGTAGTAACCGAAGCAACATATTCTGTCCTGTTCTCGGCGGGCGCGATTGCAGCCTCCGGTGCTCTCCGCGGCTGCGGCCCCCTGTCGTCGGCCTCGCGCACTTTGACGTCGGCGACAAAGCGGTAGCCGCGGCCTGGCACCGTGACGATGTAGTGATGCGAACCAGGCGTTTCCCCGAAAACGCGGCGCAGGGTGGAGATGTTTTGGGTGAGATTGTTTTCTTCGACAATGGAGTCGGGCCAGACGGCCTCCATTAACCGCTCCTTGTCGAGCACGGCGTCGTGATGTTCGACCAGGTATAGGAGCGTCTCAAAAACCCGGGGCGTCAGCGGTACCGGTGCGCCCGCCCGCCACAAAAGGCGTTTCCGTGCGTCCAGGCGGAAATCGCCGAACTCGTAAACGGGCGCAGGCTGACCATTTGTCGCGAGTTTCACAAAGTTTCAGAAAAATTCAGTCGCATCCTAAGGACTTTCAGACCGGTTTGCTGGAAAACTGTCATGAACGAACGAGACCCCATTCCGTTCACGACAAAAGTAACAAAACGGGAAAAAGAACCAGGAGAAAGAACCAAAACTATGTGAAAGCAAGTGCCCACGTCATCGAATTGGTCTGTATGGCGAGCGCCGTCGGGCAAATGCGCCCCGGGACAAAAACGTTCCCCCGGAACCAGGGAAGAAAAGGAACCGCAATTATGACACGAAATATTTTATCGCTCATTGTGCTCACAACTCTCGCCGCGGGAGTCTCGCTGAACGCGGAACCAACCCCGAGCGCCGAACGCGCTTCGAGCAAAAACGCGAACAAAGTCGGCCCCAAAATTGTTCCCGCGCTTCCGTTAGCGGAAGGTTGGAGCCACGTGAAGGGCGAATGGATTCATGCAGACGGCTACAAGTATGTGAACGGCCAAGTCATTCGCACTGGCGCGCAAACTCACAAACATCCACCGAAGCCGCCTTCGAAGGCGCTTCTGAATTCTGTGAAAATCAAGCCAACGCCCACGCCGGACCCCAACAGCGCCGCCGCGAAAGCCGCCGAAAGAGAGCGCAACCTGCGCCCGCGACCCGCCCCGCAAACGGGCACGCATTTGTAGACGCTGCGCAACCGCCGATCGCCCTGGCGTGCTACTTCGCGCGTTGAAGTTGACCGGCGGTTGAGGCCGACGGCGACATTCGTGTCTCGACAAATCCTACGTCGTAGACCTACCGACTTAAAATCCGTTGGGCTTAAACGGTCCGTGCCAGTTCAAGTCCGGCCATCGGCACCTTTGAACACTGGTCTAATAGGGATCGTATGGTTTGCCGCAGTCTGGGCAAATCCAGACGCCTTTCGTGTCGTTGACAGCATTGTGGCGTGCACCGCAGTTGGGGCACACCGAAAACATTCGAGTGCTCCGGCCGCCGACCTCACCCTTTTTCGCGGCAGCCTCCTCCGGGATTTCGCTGCTCTCATTTTCCTCGGTCATACTTTTCTAATACGACTCCGGGGGCTTGGATTGCAATGAATAACGGGTTGAGCGGGCTGCCAAATAATCGTGGCGGCAGTGGCCGAGCTGCAAGACAGCCGGTCCGATCCGTGATAGGGGCGGCTGTGATTTCGTTGAAAATGAAACCGACGTTGCTTCTGGCCTGCGCTTGCCTTTCGACGACGTCCCTTCCTGCCGCACCAAAGGCCGAAGAATATGAGCTGGGAGATGGTGCGACAGTTATTGAAACGCAGCCCGTTACGCCGAACCGGTCGCTCGTTCTGTGGATGGTTCGCCCCACGAGGCATCCGCGTGATACGCCGGCCGAGCCTTACACGTGTCCCGAATACACGAGGGGAAATTACTACAGTGGCGCCACGAGGGTATCATTGGTCGATCCTCAAACGCGCCGAGTCATCAACACCCTGAAAATCGCGCAAGAACCTGGCGAGGGAACGGATCAATTCGATCTGCCCTACAACATCCGACCAGACCTTTACTATCACGTCGAAGAAGCGAGGAAGGAGACTGAAGGAAAACCTACCATAATGTGGTTGAAAGATTACAACGGAGACGGCAAAGCGTTGGAATTCGCCCTCTTTGATGCCCAGGCGTGTATGGGACTCGCGACAACCTTGATTGGCTATAGCCAACGCCAGGACAAGGTCATTCAATATCAAACTCACTTGGTCGTGAGCGATATCAAGAAAAAGCGGTCTTCTACGACAGATCATTGGACGGATTACTTATTCAGCAAGAAACCAACGAGCCCGGGGTCTTGGAAGTATGAGATCGATTATCGAGGCAGAGGCGGTTCGCTCGATAAGTACGAGATCCATTACGACAAACAGGAGGAGAGGTTTGAGGGCGAACTTGTAGAGACTGGTGGCGGATAGGGAACAGGCGAGCTGCGAATCGCGCGGATAGCTCTCGTGACGGGAGAGAATGAACTTGCAAAGGCCGGTTCAATCCTTTGCTCTCCCATCATGCCTGCGACGGAACGCCCCCTCTTTATTCCGGTTATCCTCGGGACACCTCGGCAGGGGAGGCGCAGCGAACATCCAGCGCACTTGGTCCTGGAGGAGACGAAAAAACGCGCAGGTGTCGAGACGGAGTTGATCGATGTGCGGTCGCTGCACATGCGCATGGATGATGCCGGGGAGGAGATGAAGGATCCGGCTTTCTCTGCGACGGTCGAACGGGCGGACGCGCTCATCCTGGTCGTGCCGGAATACAATCATGGTTATCCGGGACTTCTAAAACACGCGCTCGATATGAACCTGAAGGAGTACATTCACAAAGCCGTCGGGCTTTGTGGCGTTTCCGCGGGGCCCTTCGGTGGCGCGCGCGTGATCGAACATCTTCTCCCCGTCCTGCGGGAGTTGGGACTCGTGACCACCTTTACGGACGTGAATTTCAGTAATGTGCAACAGCTCTTCAACGAAAGCGGGGAGTTACTCGACCAGAGTTTTGTGCGCCGGGTGAACTCGTTTCTCGACGAGCTCGTCTGGATGGCGCGGGTGTTACGCCACGGCCGCGAAAATATCGCGCCCCAATAGTCGCGCCGCGCATGTCGACAGGCCGGTCAGTTGAGCAGTGGATGAAAGAGCTCGGCGTCCTTGAGTCTGAGCTCGAGGAGATTTTCGCGCGATCGGGCGGACCAGGCGGTCAGAACGTTAACAAGGTATCGACCGCGGTAACACTGCGCCATTTGCCCTCCGGCTTGCGTGTTACCGTGCAGGATTCCCGATCGCAAGCTCTCAATCGCAAGCTCGCGCGGGAAAGGCTGCTTGATGCGATTGAGCGTCGCCGGCAAGATGAGCGGGCGGTTGAGCTCAGCCGCCGTGAAAAGATTCGCCGCCAGCGCTCGCCGCGGCCCCGCGCTTTGAAAAAGCGGATCCTCGAAGGGAAACGACGCAGGTCCAAGCTCAAGAAGTTGAGAACCAGGGTCGAGGACTGAATCTCTCCTTGGAAGAGTTCGCCTTGCCTGTTCCAATTAAGATCACGGCCTTGGTGCTCTAAGCGATCCTGCCGGGAAATACACCCCACACTCTGGCGCTTTGCAGAATAATCCATTGCCTGTCTTGGTTAAGATTTCATAGGCTGGAGCAGTGAAGCTATGAACTCCCTCAGAAGGCCCACCGCATTTAGCCGGCGATTTCGCGCTCAGGCTTCTCGTGCCGCGGCCTGCTGGAGCTGGCGGACGGCATTCCTCCTCCCGCTGCTTTTCTTTGCCTTAATCCCGAAAAGCGGGGGCGCCCCGTTCGACTTCGTCTGGGTCGGCAACGCGATGAACGGTCAGTTCAACGACCCGAAAAACTGGAGAGCCGATGGGCCGGTCTTCGACCCTCCGCCGCACCCTGGGGCCAACGCCGTCCTGGGCAACGACCTGGCAACGCCTCAGACCATTATCGGCAATGCCTCTTGCGACCTGCTCCTGCTCGGAGGCTTGCCCGGTGCCGAGCTGACGATGGCCGGCACGATCAATGTGCTCAGCCTGAACGCGCAGAGCCATGTGACCTTTTCGCAGAACGTGACGGCGTCCGGCGGCGCAGGCGCGACCGGTACCGTCACCTTCAATGGGACGGTAACGGGCGGCGCGGTCAGCGTGCTCAGTGTGGATCCCGGTAGCGGAATGGCCGACACCACGACGATCTTCAATCAGGCGGTCACGGCGACCGACCATTCCAGGCCTTCCTTTCTAGTCGCGGCGCAGAGCGGGATACCGGAAGCGGGAGTTGCCTTTTTTGCTCCCGGTTCTTCGCTCGACTCGGGACCGATGTTCATCGGTTACTTCAGCGCCGGCACGCTGAATCTGGCGCCGGGAGTGATGGCGAAAGCGACGAGCGGCAATCCCGCGATCGCGGCGGTAACGATCGGCGCTCTCGATCCAGCCGCCCCTGGCTTCGGGCTGGCGAGCCTCGATGGCGGCGCCGTGCTCGAAGCCGTAGGCGACACGCACATCGGTGTGGCGAGCACGGGCATCCTCGTGGTGACGGCGGGCGCGCAGGTCAAAACGAGCGGTCAAGCGGTGATCGGGATGGCGCCTCGGGGCAACGGCTCGGTCACGCTCCAGGACCCAGGTTCCAAATGGAAAGTGGACGGCAATCTCATCATCGGCCAGGCCGGCGACACGAACAACGTTGCCACTGCCGGGATAGTCGTGCGCTCTGGAGCGATCTTGGAGATAAACGGTCCGCAGGTCATAATCGGACAGGAGTCGAACAGCGTCGGCGTGCTCACGCTCGACGGCTTTGCCTCGAAGCTCATGGGCCTGGGTTCCACGAACGTGGAGATCGGCCGGCACGGGACGGGTACACTGGAGCTGCTCAACGGCGCCCAATTCGATGTGGCTTCGCTCGTCCTCGGCGCGCTCAATGGCGGCAACGGCAACGTGAAAGTGGACGGCACGCAAAATGGGATACCCTCCACGTTTGACGTTCGCGGCTCGCTCACGATCGGCGGAGTTTCGGGCGCCTCCGGCAAAATTGATATTACCGGAGGTGGACAGGTGGTCTCGCGCGGCATCGCTATCATCGGCCGCGACGCCGGTTCTGTCGGTATGGCGCTGCTCAGCGGGCTGGGCTCCACTTGGAACTTCATGCCCGGTGGGGTTCTCGGGGATCTCACGGTAGGCAAGGCCGGCACGGGCACGCTGAAGATT
>JBEEHC010000144.1:0-5247 GCA_041167205.1 Verrucomicrobiota bacterium | reverse complement strand
CGTGGGGACTCTCCCGCAAGCCTTTCGGCATCAGGGGCTCGGCCGGAAAGTGGATGCATTCGTGATGCACCGCTTTCTGTGAAGGACAAAGTGGAGCGCGCGATCCACCCTCTAGTCGGCTGCTCTTCGTGATCCACGCAGCATCGATCCCTGCACGATCACGCCGATAACGACGAGAGCGACGAACAGGATCACCGCACCGCTTTGCGGCAGGACGATCCCGTTGCCGATGAGATGTGCGCCCTCCACGGAAGAGAGGAGAATCAGCACCCAATCAAACAAAGCGAGCAGCAGAAGCGCACCCAGGATTCCGCCAATGACGAAAGTGATGCCACGATAATGCGAGTAGTCGGCGTAGAATGCCGCCAGCAACGCTAAAGCGGCGCGTCCTCCTGCGACAAAGCCGGCCACGGCGATGGCAAGTTTCTGCAACAGGATCGCGAGCAGGGCGCCGAGAATGCCGAGCCCGAGAGCAATCACCAGCGTCATCCAGACCGGTGGATCGGTCATGAAGTACGTCGCTAACTCAATTCCAACCGCAAACCCGAGCGCCGCGACAAAGAGCCAGAAAAGTTTGCGCCCGAACAACAGGATCGCCGCGCCGACGATCACGCCGATAATTGGAACCGAAAGATTAGCAGGCAGAGTCATCGCATAACTTATTTTGCGCCCGAGCTTATGTCATCCCGAGCCGCGCAGACGGCGAGGGACCTCCCAATTGCAAACTGCGCCTCCTCATTTCAAAAGAAGGGGGCATGGCAGTTGCGGGGTCAGCGCTCCTCCCATGGTCGCATTCGCCCGCTGCGCCAGCTTCGGGATGACAATGACACGCGTCCCCATAACTTCATTTCTTCTTCATCATTTCGTCTCGCTTCGCTTTGAACTCCGTCCCCGGTTTCCACTCAGGATATTTATCGCCGTTCGCGACCTGGTAGCCGACTTCGAATAACAGCACGGCGTCCTCAGCCGCACCCGAAAGATCCCACGCCGGGTTCACTTCGTCGGAAGGCTGGTGATAATGTTTCGCGATATATTCGTTGCGCTTGTCCATTCCAAATCCGGGCGGCTTTCCGATCACATCTTTCCCACTCCCAGGATAAAGCGATGGAACTCCGAGCTTGGAAAATTCGAAGTGATCGGCGCGGTAAAAGCTGCCTTTTTCCGGCTGGCTGTTCGGTTTCAGCACCCGGCCGTGTCGTGACGCAGCGTCGCCGAGCATGTCGTCGAGTGTCGAGTTGCCGTCACTTGTATCTTCGATGTCCTTCGTTTTTCCCCAGGCATTAACCCCATCGATGTTGATATCGGCGAGTGTTTTCTCGAGCGGGTAGAGCGGATTGTTTGCGTAATACTTGGCCCCGAGCAGACCCGCTTCCTCGGCGGTCGTGGCCATGAAAAGGACCGAGCGCTTCGCCGGCAAGGGCAACTTCATGTGCGCCTGCGCGATTTCCAAAATGGTCGCCACGCCCGAGGCGTTATCCAGTGCGCCGTTAAAAATCTGGTCGCCCTTCAATTCGTCGTGCCGTCCGAGATGGTCCCAGTGCGCGGTGTACATGATCCATTCGCTCTTCAGCGCGGGATCACTGCCGTCGATTTTCCCCACGACGTTGCGCGACTTGAACGAGCGCACTGTTTGTTTCAAATCGAAGTTCGCTTTCGCTGAGAGCGGGACGGGACGGAACTCCTTCGTGATCGCCGCTTTCTTCAGCGCGTCGAAATCCTGACCGCTGTCGGCGAGTAATTTTTTCGCGACATCGAGGGCGATCCAAGACCGGACCGGGACGGCGTCCATATTCTTGTTCGGCGCGTCGATTTCGAAATTCTCTTTCGCCCAGCTTGTCATCACGACAGAGTACGGATAAGCGGCCGGCTCGGTTTCGTGGATGATCACAGCCGCCGCCGCGCCTTTTTGCGCGGCGATTTCATATTTGTAGGTCCAGCGTCCGTAGTAAGTCATGGCGCGTCCCTTAAACATTTTGGGATCCAGTTTCGTGGGATCCGCAGGATCGGGGATCGCGGGATCGTTGATCAGCATCAGGATCGTTTTGCCGCGGACATCGACACCTTTGTAATCGTCCCAGCCGTATTCTGGGGCGACGATGCCGTAACCGACAAAGACGACGTCGGTGTTTTCCGCCTTCACCTCCGGTTGAAGGCGCGCTGAGGAGGCGACGTACTCGTCCGGGAATTTCAACGCAGTGGTCTTGCCGCCCACAGTAAACGAGGCCGATGGAATAGTGGTAATTCCGGCGAGCGGAACTTCCTGCGTGTAAGAGCCGTTCGGGTTGCCCGGCTTCAATCCCAAGGCTTTGAATTGTTCGCTGATGTATTTGACTGAAAGCTCTTCGCCCTTGGAGCCGGGTGCCCGGCCTTCGAATTCGTCGGAGGCGAGAACCTTGATGTGTTTAAGCAGATCGCCGGCGTTGATGGCATCGCTTGCCACTTTCGGCAGAAGTGCCGGAGGATCGGCGGCAGTCAGTGACCCAACGACTGCGGAAATACACAAGCAAATGCAGGAGAATCGTCGCATGATTTATCGGCTTTCCTTCGAGGGAATCGAACCTTCTTTCTTCGCCCCGCCGATGCCTATTTTCCTCAGGAACGGCTGGACGGATTGCTTTCGCCCGAGAAATTTTTCGATCGACTGGGTGATCTCGCGCGAATCACCGGGCTCGTAAATATCGTGGCGCAGACGCAATCCTGCCTGTTTATCCAGATAACCATCTTTCGCCGACTCGAAGACTGTCGCCATGTCCGCCGCGATCGCATCGGCCCAGGCGTAGCCGTAATAACCCGCGTCGTATCCATTCAAATGTCCAAAGTACGAAACGAACGTGGTCTCCGGCGCGATCGGCAGGAAAACTTTCTCCAGGATCGGATTTGAAATCGCGACGCAATCGTAAGGTTGATCTTCCTGGTGCGGAGCGTGCAAGGCCAGATCGAGCGACGCGAAGGCAAACTGGCGCCGATAATAAACGCCCACGGTGGCCAGCTTCGCTTCCTTCATTTTGCCGATGGTTTCCGCGGGAATCTTTTTCGCGGGATCGCTGTAATCGGCCGCAAAAGTATCGAGCACTTTTTTGTCCCAGACCCAATTTTGGAGCATTTGCGAAGGCGCCTCGACGAAATCGCCCGGCACGTTCGTTCCGGAGAAGCGGGAGTATTTCGCACGCGTCACAATCGTGTGCAGCGCATGACCGAACTCATGGAAGAGTGTTTCGACGTCGCTGTGGGTCAGGAGTGAGGGTTTGCCCTCGCTCGGCGGTGGAAAATTGCACAGCAGCGCCACGGTCGGCCGCTGATATTTTCCACTGGGCAGGAGTTTGCCGCCGATGATCTCAAACTCGGCGAAGTGATTGTACTTTCCCTCGCGCGGAAACATATCGAGATAGAACATCCCGAGCGGCTCGCCCGTGGCGGCATCGGTCACGGCGTAAAGCTGGAGATCATCGATCCACTTTTGCGGGGCGGCAATTTTCTCAAACTTCAGGCCGAAGATGCTCTGGTAGACATTGAACATCCCTTCGAGCGTCTTTTGGAACGGGAAATAGACGCGCAACGCTTCCGTATCGACGGCGTATTTCTGCTTTTTGAGTTGGTTTTGGTAATAGCGAAAATCCCAGACGCCAATGTTGGCGTTCGGGTTCTTCGTTTCCGCGGCCTTTAGTTTGCGCAGCTCCTCCACCTCGGCGCTGAATTTCGGCTGAGTGCCGCTGACAAGATCATTGATGTATTTTTCCGCGCCCGCCGCCGATTTCGCCATTTTCACTTCGGTCTGAAAATCTGCCCACGATTTGTAGCCAAGTCGGAGCGCGATCTTGTTGCGAAGCGCGAGCATCTGGTTCAACACCGCGACATTCTTATCTTTGGCCAGGCTGTCGTGGACAATGTAGAAACGTCTGCGCACCGCTTCGCTTTTCGCGTTCTCCATCACTGCGATGGTTTGCCAGGTGACATTCGCTTTCACCGTGTAGGCGTCGTCGCCTGTCTTGATGCCGGGCGATGCGAGGAAACTGTCTGGCACTCCATCCAGTTCCGCTTTCGTGAAAACGACGGGTGCTTGCACTTCGACGATATTCGAGTCGAAGTCGGTGCCGAGTTTCGAGAGGTCCTTGCGCAGTTTCTCGACTTCCTGCTTCTTCTCCGGCGGCAAATCGAGGCCGGCCCGCCGATAATCCCGCAATGTTTCCTTCAGCAGTTTGGCGTCTTCGCCGCTCAGCTTTGGCTGCGTTTTCTCCAAGGCCTTGACCGCCTTATAAACGTCTTCCCGGTAATCGACCCCGACCGCCCAATCCTGGAATAATTTGATCGCGTTTTCCGCTGCGGTGCGCATGGCCGCGGAAGTATTGGTTTCCTTGATTATCGATGCCTTGTTCGCGGCGAGGCGAGCTTCGTAACCGAGATCGTCGAGCGCGACAATCGTGCTCTTAAAGGTAACTTTCGCGAGGTCCTGCGCGCCGATTTGGTCCAGCGCCTTATTCGCCGTAGTGATCGCATTTTTCATCGAAGCCTCGACGGCCTCCGGTGTCTGCTCCCAATCAGGCAGCGTTAGGATTGAATTCGCTTTCGCGGCTGCGTCGCGAAAGGAATCGGTGGTTTTGAGATCTTCAGCGCGGGCCGTGATCGCGAGAGCGCAGAAAAGAAGTGAGGCAAGGAGTTGTTTCATAAAGAAGAGCGGAACGGGAACATGTTGGAGAAGACGAAACCGGTAAAGCGGAATTCGGTGGACCTGGGCTCACTCCAGTCGCAATGAAGCCGCCCACAGGGCGGGGGTTACAGGCTTTTGCGGAAAACGGCGCGCCATGCGATGGAGATCGTGGCGAAGATGCAACTCTACATCGAAAAATTCCTGCTCGCGTTTATCCCGCTTTTTGTGGCGATCGATCCGATTGGACTCGTCGCAATTTTCCTCGGCCTTGGCGGCCACGCCGAGGCGAAACGCCGGCAGCACGAGGGCACACTCGGGTTGATTACGAGCCTCGCTGTTTCGATCGGCTTCATTTTTCTCGGCAAGATAATCTTTCGCGCGCTCGGGATTACCGTCGCGGATTTTCAGGTCGCGGGTGGCCTGATCTTGCTTGGCATCGCGGTCCGCGAGCTGTTGGATTTGGGCGGGCGTGACCGGTACGCGGGCGAATCTTTTGGAGTAGTGCCTCTCGGGATGCCACTGATCGCGGGGCCGGCATTGCTCACCGCGCTCCTCATTCTCGTGGATACGGTTGGGATCATGTTCACCGTTCTGGCTTTGCT
>JBEEHC010000143.1:0-27333 GCA_041167205.1 Verrucomicrobiota bacterium | reverse complement strand
ATTCCGGTAGAGCCAATAGTTCGCGCTCAGATCGTGCGGGGGGAGGAAACGCCAGCCGTTGCGTTCGAATTTCTCCCGTATTCGCGCATCCTTGATATCCGTCGCGAGCTCGAACGGCTCGCCGGATTTCTTCGGGGCGCCGACGAACCGGAGAAACTCGCGCGATTTGCTCCAAAGATATTTTTCGCCGCGCCACTCGATATCCTTCAGCCCGCTCGTGGACCAGTTGGCGACGGAGGTGAAAACGGCGGCGGGCAGAGGGCGGCGACTGGTTTTCCAAAGATCGGTCACGATCGGTTGGCGGGTCGGAAGCCATTTCAGGTTGTGGGTCGGAACCGGAAAAGCATCGCTGCCCACATTTTCTCCGAAGGTGAAAAGCGCGTGGTGGCGACGGAGATACTTGATGGTCGCTTTAACGCGTTGATCGACTTTGATCTGTTCCAGACCCGGGTCGCTCTCGATATAGAGAATGCGATCGCTCGCGAGCAGGTCGTCGTTAAATTCCTGCGTGCCGCAGACATTCAGGATGGCGTCGGCTTCGCGGTAAAGTTCGCGAATTCGTTTTAACGGAAGACCGGCCGTTGGGTTGCCCGGAAGATAACGCGCGCAAAAACTCCAGCGGCCTTTGAAATCGAACTCCGTCGCGAGGTGTTCCAGCGTCTTCGCGGCGTAATCGAATTCGTTGTTCACCTCGAAGGTCTGAGGGTTGTAGGGAAGCCGCGCGGAATCCTCGATGTAGAAGACGTCGTGGCCGAGCTTTTGCAGGCCGACGATGTAGTGGATGTGCTGCCAGATTACGCCCGCGATCGGACACGAGCCCATGAAGCCCATAACGATGAGACGCTTTCGTTTCATGGGGAGAGGGCAGGGGAGAACGTCCAATGTCCAACGCCCAACATCCAACGTCCAACGAAGAAAAGCGGAAGCCCGTTCACACTCGGTCGTCGAACTTCTTGATGATGATTGCTGGGTTACCGGCCACCACCACATTCGCGGGGACACTCTTGGTCACAACGGCGCCGGCAGCGACGACGGAATTTTCCCCGATTGTTACCCCTTTCAAAATCGTCGCGTTCATTCCGATCCAGACATTGTCCGCGATGATCACGGGTATCGTGCGCAGCTTCGGCCGCGGCGGCCGGCCTTTGAAAAAAGGCGCCAGGGCCTGGGCATCGATGAGGCGCTGGGCAGGCTCGATCGGATGAAAATCGGAATCAGCGATGCCGACATTCCATGAGATCAGACAATGCGAGCCGATCTCGATGCGTTCTTCCGCCATGATCAGCGCGCCGTTCACGAGCGTGAAATCGCCGATCGAACACGTTCCATTCTTGCCAAGGGCGAATGAGCACCCGGCGTAACAGGAAACGTGATCGCCGATCCGCACCGCTCCGGGCGCAGTGGTGTGCATGTGTCGAAAAATTTGGGCCGTCTCGCAATAAAACCCTTCGCCAAAGATCACGTTCGGCGGAATTGGTTTGGCCCACCAATCGCCTTCCACGCGGCGCTCGCTGTTAATGTTACTCATTGGGGCGGGAAGGGTAATTGCCGGCAGCGTACAGCGTGGCGTAAACGCCGCGCTTCGTCAGGAGATCCGCGCCCGTGCCTTGTTCGACGATCCGGCCATGCTCGAGCACGACGATCCGGTCCACGCCGTGAATGGTCGCGAGTCGGTGGGTGACGATGAGAGTAGTGCGACCTTGCATCAGATCTTTGATCGTTTCCATGATGGCAGCTTCCGTGGTGGGATCGAGCGCGGAGGTGGGTTCGTCGAGCAGCAGAATAGGAGCATTTTTTAGAAACGCCCGCGCAATCCCAATCCGCTGTCGCTGGCCCACACTGAGGTGACCGCCGCGTTCTCCCACTGGACTGTCATAACCAGCCGGCAGGCGGCTGATGAACTCATCCGCCTGGGCCCGACGAGCGGCCTCGCGGATTTCGGCGTCAGTCGCGTCCGGCCGGCCATACGCGATGTTTTCGCGAATCGTCGTGGAAAAAAGAAGCGTGTCCTGCAGGACAATCGCAATCTTGTCGCGCAGCGACTTTTTTGTGATCTGGCGCAGGTCATAGCCGTCGAGCGTGACGCTGCCTTGGTTCGGATCGTAAAATCGCGGCACAAGGCTCAGGAGCGTGCTTTTCCCAGCGCCGGTGCCGCCGACCAACGCAACGATTTGATTCGGCGCGATCGATAAATCGATCTCGTGCAGAACCGGTTGACCAAGCGCGTAGCCAAAGCTGACGTTCTGAAAACCGATGGCGCCCGCGGTCTCGGTGATTTCCTGCGCATCCGGAGCGTCGACTACGTCATCTTGCCGATCGAGCACCTCGAAGCATCGTTTGGCCCCGGCGGTAGCGCCTTCCATCGCCCACGCCGTATAGGTGAGAGATTCGAGCGGTTGGTAGAGCATAAGGAGATAGGCGCTAAAGACGAGCAGCGAGCCGAGGGTGAGCGTGCCGGCGAGGACATGCAGAGTGCCGAGGTAATACATCGCGGCCGTGCCGATAACCATGAGAGTGCTGATCACGAGAGCGCTGTTCACGTTCGTCAGGGTGAGCCGCAGATTTGCGTGCAGGCTTTGCTGTGCCTGCAAATGAAACTGGCGCACCTCCCATTCCTCACGGCCAAACGCGTGCACCATGCGGACTGAGCTGAGACCTTCCTGCGCTTGCGCAAGCAGAGCGCTCTCCTGCTCCTGGATCGAGGTCGATTCGCGGCGAATGCGATGGGCGAAAAAGTAAATCGCGGCTACGATCGCTGGTACGACCGCCAGGGAAAGCAGCGTCAGTTGCCAATCGATGCGAACCATCACGAGAAAAGTCCCGATCAACGTGATGACAGAGCCAAAAATGTTCGTGAAGCCTTTGTTGTAGATCGTCTGGATCGATTGCGAATCGTAGGCAACGCGGAAGCTCGAATCGCTCGAGCGGCGCGCGTCATGATATTTCAGCGAGAGCGATTGCAGATAAGCGTAGAGATCGGTGCGCAATTTGAGGAGTGCCTGCAAGCCGACTTTCACGAAAATGTAATTGCTGGCCAGGTTGGTTAAGCCCCAAAGAAGCTGAAGACCGACGAGCGCAAGGCAGAGCAGGGGAATGAGGTCGGGCGACGTTCTGAAATACGCGTGGGGGTTTCGCGGCAGGATGTCGTCCACGATGATTTTGAAGGGCCAGGGTTTGAGCAGATTCAAGGCGATGCCGCAAAGCGAAAGCACCAGGCCGAGGAGGGTCTGCGGCAGGAACGGCCGGTAGTAATCAAGCGCGCGGCGGTAGATCGACATGGCAAAAATTAAGATTGCGGATTGGACATTTCCGATTGAACTACCGGCGCGCAGCCGAATCGCTCAGGCTAGTTGCGAAATCGAAACTTCAAAATCCCAAATCTGATACCTTCCCATGCGTCATCTCATCGAAGTTTGGTTCCATTGGGTGCAAACCGGCGGATACGCGGCGGTCTTTTGGCTTATGGCCCTCGAAAGCACGGTCTTTCCAGTTCCCAGCGAGGTTGTGATTCCACCGGCCGCCATCGTCGCGGCGACGCAGCAAGGTGCGGGTATGTCGCTCGTCGGTGTCGTCATTGCGGGGACACTTGGATCGTGGTTTGGCTCCGCAATCATGTATTGGGTGGCTCGGTGGGTTGGCCGGGTGGCGATCCTCCGCTGGGGCAGGTATGTTCTTGTGCCTCCGGACAAGTTCGCCCGCGCCGAGGCATTCATGCACCGGTACGAGGCTGGCGGAATTTTCTTCGCGCGATTGCTGCCGGTCATCCGCCATCTGATTTCCATCCCTGCCGGGATCATCCGGATGGGTTTTGTGAAATTTAGCGTTCTGACACTCGTCGGCGCCGGTGTCTGGTGCACCGTGCTGGCCTGGCTCGGCGGGCGTGTCGGGGCAAGACTGACGAGCGCCCAGTTGCAGGACGCGGATGCGATTATCAAGGCGACCAAATCCGAGTCATTCCCGATCGTCGGCGCGGTGTTGCTGGTTTGCGTGCTCTATTTCCTGGCGATGAAGCTCACGGCCCCGAAGCCGGCGCCCGTTGAGTGAGAGGGCGGTTCGTACCCTCGGCGCAACCGCAGAGTGTTCGAAAACTTGACACAAGTGTAACAGGTTTTGCGGATTCCTAGCCGCGATTCGGCCACTACGCGGAAATTCCCCCAGCGGTGAAACTTAGGAGACCTCCGTGGCATCCATATTGCTCAAAAAGAGACACAACCTCTATGAAAAAAACCAATCAAATCCTCAAACCACGTCAGGGGCTGTCCTTGGGTGATCTAATTCTGGCCGTGAGTTCTTGCACAAAGAACACCAAGGAAACCGTGGCAGCAGTGGCCGATCTTCTGGGTAGCGGCCAGGTGCGCATTGAAAGCAACGGCCGCTTCACCCGCGCGCAGGTTTGCTAATTACGATTTTCTAACGCTTTCAAAAGCGTCGCTTCAGCGGTCCGTTCCGCCGAAGCGGCGCTTTTTTGCGTACAAAACGCTTTCCGTTTCGCGCGGCGCTTTTATCTTCCCAGAGTGATCGATCGTTATTCCCGACCGCAGATGCGTGAGCTTTGGTCGGATCAGCGCAAGTTCGAAATCTGGCTGGAGATCGAAATCCTGGCCTGTGAAGCGATGGCCGAGCTGGGCCAGATCCCGAAAGCCGACGCAGCGGAAATTCGGAAGCGGGCTCGTTTTTCCATCTCGGAGATAGCCGAGATTGAGAGACGCACGAACCACGACGTCATCGCTTTTCTCGAGAACGTGGCCACTTCGGTCGGACCTGCCGCTCGCTGGATGCACCAGGGTCTCACCTCGTCCGATATTCTCGACACAACATTGGCCGTCCAGCTGACCGAGGCGTCGGTGATTCTGGCGCAGGATTTGGCTGACTTGCGAACCACGGTCGCGGTGCAGGCGCGCCGATTTAAAATGACGCCAATGATTGGCCGCAGCCATGGCATTCATGCGGAGCCGATCACCTTCGGGCTCAAGCTTGCGCTGATGTTCGACGAATTCGGGCGGGCTGAGGAACGGCTGGCGCAAACAAAGGAACGAATTCGCGTGGGGAAACTGAGCGGGGCGGTCGGCACGCATGCGCACTTGGATCCGGCAATCGAACGCGCTGTTTGCGAGAAGCTCGGCCTGAAAGCCGCGAATATCTCCACGCAAATCATTCAGCGTGATCGTCACGCGGAGTTTTGCACCACGCTCGCGCTGATTGCGTCGAGCATTGATCGCTGGGCCACCGAGTTTCGTCACCTTCAGCGGACCGAAGTACTCGAGGTGGAGGAGTTCTTCGCCGTGGGCCAAAAGGGAAGCTCGGCCATGCCGCACAAACGGAATCCGATTACGGGCGAACGCTTGAGCGGTCTGGCGCGCGTTCTTCGCGGAAATGCGGTTGTTGCGCTGGAAAATGTCGCCCTCTGGCACGAACGGGACATTAGCCATTCCAGCGCCGAGCGGATCATTCTACCCGATTCCTGCACGCTGCTCGATTACATGCTGGTCAAGCTCCGGGAGTTGGTGGAAGGCCTGCAGGTTTATCCCGAGCGCATGCAACAAAATCTCGAGTTGAGCAAAGGGTTGTATTTCAGCCAGTCGGTCTTGCTCGCGCTGACAAGAGCAGGCGCCGAACGGAAGAACGCTTATGAAGCAGTGCAGCGGGCGGCGATGCAAACCTGGAAAGGCGAAGGGTCGTTTGCCGAAAATGCGAAACGCGAACCGGAAATTACCGCGCGCCTTTCGGAATCGGAGATCGATGCGCTTTGTTCACTAGACGTTCACTTACGCCACGTGGACTCGACGTTCCGATTGGTCGGATTGGAGTGAACTCAAAACGAATTCGGCAATTCGGCCCGAGGCATCGAGCCGCACCCCAACCGTCTCGAACTCCGTACCCCCAGCGCCCTGCGCTTGCGGATCGAGCGTGATTCGGACGCGGGTGTTTTCCGGTTGCAGGACCAGTTGAGCCACCTCGAACCGGTCGGACAATTCGACGCCCGCTACCTTGAAAACAGCGACCAATTGCATGGTCATCGGCACGGACGTTCCAGCGGTGAATTGAATGCAAGCGGCTTCATTGACCAGTTTCACGTCATTGATGGCAAACCCGGCGTGAGTACGAATCGACTCGGCCGGTCTTCGGGTAGGCCGCACGCGCATCGTCCTGATGCGCCCGTTGGAGTCAAGTTCCACGGTCCCAAGTTCGAATCCGGCGCCCCAACGATTTTCCGGAACCGAGGGCGTCAACAGCTGGGTCAGTGACAACGTCGGAGCAGAGGGCTTTGCGCGGATGGTGCCGATCTGAAACCGCGGAGTGAATTGGACGGAGATCACTTCCATACCCAAGCCAACCACGACGGCGCCGCCGTTCGGCCCCGCCAGCTTGGCGGGTCTGGGAGCAAGCAATGGTGGCGGCTCCAGAAGCGCCGGTTCAGCAGGACGGATATCGCGCGTAGGCAAGCTTTGCGAAGGAGCTGGCGTCGCGATTGGTTCTACGACCTCGATCAAACTGGGGGGCGTCGGGGGAATTGGCGGCGTTGTGGTTGGCGCGGGAGCGGACGAGATCGGCTTTTCGGGCAGATCCTTCGTTCCGCCCTTCGATGCAGCGCTTTTCTTAACCGGTTTCTTCCCATTTCCGTGCCGCACAGGTTTCGATTCCGGGCTCGCGGCGCTGACGGGATGATCGACAACGGTCCAAGCGGTTCTGGTTTCTTGTTGCGGAGCGAACGGCAGGGGTCCCTTGGCCAGCATCTCGTTCACCAGTTTCACCAGCGCCTCGGACATGAACGGCTTGGCAATGGTCGCGACTACATTCGGGCAACGTTCGGCCGTAGCCATCATTTCCGGGACGTGGCCGGACATCATCACGACGGGAATCCGCGCGGTTGCTTCGTTTTGCAGGAGTCGCTCGCAGATCTGGTCGCCGCGCAGATCCGGCAGGCTGTAATCGAGTAACACCAAGTCTGGAATCATCACCTCCGCCCGTCTCGCTCCTTCGCCGCCGGTGAAAGCGGTGACGATCTCAAGGCTCGGATCCGCAAGTAACAGACTATCTTCCACGAAGATCAGCAGCATTTCGGTATCGTCGATCACGACGATCCTCTTTCCGCTCTTTGGCTTAATCTTCACCGGCTTCGGCTCTTCGAGCGAAGGCGCCGAAGGCGATGGAATCGTCGGCTCCTCGACACTGGATTTTGCTTTACGAAGGGCTTCGAGAAAAACGTGCAGCCATGGGCCTTGAATGGTGCGAGGCCCGTCGACGGGTCTTTCGATTTCCGTTCCGCGCGCGTCTTTCCAACGCATTATCTCATCCAACGCGTCGACTCCGCTCAGGCCCGCCCCACTCGCGTGACAGATGTGACCATCGAAGAAGTGAATCTCGCCCGTTCGTTCGCCCGCTGCTTCGACTTGCAAGACCGCCGTCGCCCCACTGACGCATTCGAGCGGCACGAGATCGCGGAGATTAAGATCGCGCAGTGTTCCGCGGGAATCACCCGACCGGGCTTCGGTCCACGGACCGAGAAGCGCCTGCACCGCCGCGCCAAAATCGGCGAGCTCAAACGGCTTCTCGACAAATTGAATGGCGTTCGGCCCGTAGCGTTCGGAAACGAATTGCGGCGACGTGCCCGATGCGATGGCAAGGACGCGGGCGCCGGGGTGAGCCGGACGAATCCGGTTAAGGAATTCAACCGCTTTTGCGTGCGGTGGATCGAAATCTATGATCAAGAGCTGCGGCTGCGTTTCGGCCGCCGCCGCTTCAGCTTCGCTCAGGGATTCGACCACGCGCGTGCGATGCTGCGGGGCAAATTTCTTCAAGGCGGACGTAATCGCCGCAGCCAGCGCGTCGTACTCTTCGATGAGAAGAACGCTAGGCGCTGTCCCGGCAGGAGATTCTAGGGATGCAGGCACGGCGGTAACGACTGAGAAACGCGAGGATAGAAGGAGCGTTGCGCATGTCAAAGCAATGCAAGCGCAAGTTGTGTGCCTCCGGGCCCCGCCAGGAACGGTTTACGCCGTTACTCGAAGCGGAGGGCGTCGATAGGGTCCAGTCTGGCGGCCCGGTAGGCCGGGTAGAACCCGAAACCGATGCCGATCGCCGAGCATACGATCAGCCCGGCCAGCGCCCAGCCGAAAGGAAAGATGAGGTCCGCCTGAAGCCACATCGCCAGCAAATCCCCGCCAATGACGCCGAGGATGATTCCGAGAATTCCGCCCGCTTCCGAGATGAAAACCGCCTCGGTCAGGAACTGGCGAAGGATATCGCGGCTTCGCGCGCCGATCGATTTGCGGATCCCGATCTCCTTGGTCCGCTCCGTGACGCTCACGAGCATGATGTTCATGATCCCAATGCCAGCGGCGACCAGCGCGATCAAACTGATGACGAAAGCCCCGATCCGGACCACGCCGGCGATGGCCGTAAAAGCGCTCTTGAGCGAGTCATTCGAGTAAAGTTCGAAATCATTTTCCTGTTCCGCGCGAAGCCCCCGCGCGATCCGCATGGCTCCCATGCCTTTGTCTAAAGTGGTGTTGTAAGTTTCCTGCGAGAACGATTGTGTCGCTATGTTTACCGTGCGATTCGATTCGCCAAAATTTTCGAAAAATCGCGTGATTGGAATGACGCAGATATCGTCCTGGCTCTGACCGAAAGCCGTCCCTTTTTCGCCGAGCGTGCCGATGATTGTAAAAGTATGCCCATTGAGTCTTATCGTTCGGCCGATCGGCGATTCGTGAGGAAACAAACGCTTCTCAACCATCTTGCCGATGACGATGACGCTCCGGGCGAAGGCAACGTCTTCATCGTTGAGATTGCGCCCGTAGGCGAGCGTGTAGGAGTTGGCCGTGAGAAAACTCTTGTTGGAACCGGCGACGGTGAGACTCGGCGTCGTTTTCATTCCATTGTAAACGGCCTGCCCCTTGAAATCGAAACTTTTCAGGCAGATCTCGCGCGCCTCGCCCTCCATTAATTGGTAATATCTCAGCGCCTGCCGGTACGTGATGTTGTGCCGGTTTTCGTATTTCTTTTGGTTATGTCCGCCGGCGTTGACGTTCGCCGGGTACTTGGCGAATTGGAAAATGTTCGAGCCGAGAAAGCTGATGCCGCTCTCGATTGATGCCTGAAGCGCTCCGATTGCAGTCATGACCGAGATCACGGAAAAAACGCCGATCGTGATACCTGTCATGGTGAGGGCCGATCGCAGCTTGTTCGCTCCCAGGGAGGTGAGCGCCATGGCGATGATTTCTCGAAAGCGCATTTATTTCCTTAGTTTCGCCCGATTGCTCATTCGTACCTCAGCGCCGTCACGGGATCGAGGCGAGAGGCGGTCCACGCCGGGGCGAATCCCGAGATCAATCCGGTCAGGACCGAAACGATCATGCTGGTCACGACGAGGCCGAAAGAGATTTGAATCGGGAACGAGGGCAACGCCGCCCCAATCCCAAGACACATGAAGAAAGCAAAGGTCAGCCCGATCAGTCCGCCGACCAGGCAGAGCGCGGTCGATTCGATCAGGAATTGCAGAAGGATGGTCCGACGCCGCGCGCCAAGCGCTTTCCGCGTGCCGATCTCTTTGGTTCGCTCTTTTACGCTGACAAAAGTGATGTTCATGATTCCGATCGCCCCAACGAAAAGTGAGAGACCGGTGATGAATAGGCCCGCGATGGCGATCGAGTTCTTGACCGGATCGAGTGTGCTCTTGAAGGCCTGCTGTTCGTTCAGCGCAAAGTCATTCTCCTTCTCGGGCGGCAAACCGCGCACGCGCCGCACGTATCCGGTCAACTCATCCTTGGCTTCCGGGAGTTTGGTCTTGTCCTTCACCTTCACCCGGATTTCCGATTCACTCTTCGCGCTGAAGTATCTTTTAAACGCTGGCAGCGGAATGGCCACCATCGAGTCCCAGCTGAACAATCCCAGAAACGTGCCCTGCCGCGTGTTTACGCCAATCACTTTGAACGGCTGGCCATTGATCAGCACGGATTTGTCGATTGGATCATCCGAAGGAAAAAGAGCGTCTGCCACATCGTACCCGATCACGATAACGTTCGCGCCGCCGCGCGATTCGATTTCGTTGAAGAAACGGCCCTTGACGCAATCGACCGTCGAGATCGCGATGAAATCCGACGTGGTGCCCATCGTGTAGACATTGTTCACCTGGTTCTCGTTGTACTTGACGCTGCGAAACCAGCTGCAGACCGGAACGGCCAGCAACAAATTCGAGTTTTGGCTCGCGCTGATCATGCGGTTGATCGAGTCCGCGTACTCTGTTTTTATCTTCTTGCGGCTCCGAAAATTCCACCAGTCGTCCTTCCGTATCCATGGCTGTTGGTCGACGTAGAGCACGTCATCGCCGAGGACGGCCATGCTTTTGTCAAAGCCGGTGGAAATGCCGCTTATCGCGGTGCCCATCAGAGTGACGGCGACGATGCCGATGATCACACCGAGCGCGGTGAGCATGGAGCGGGTTTTGTTCGCGTGCATTTGAGCAGCCGCGATTTTCCAGCTTTCCGTAAGCTCGTAGAGAAAACGCTTCATTGAAACCACCCAGTCTAGGTGAACGCGAGCGTCTGAATCTCCGTTGCTTCCGACAATGCGTCGCTCTCGACCAACCCATCACGGAGGAAAACGGTGCGGCGGGCATGGTGCGCGATATCGGCCTCGTGCGTCACGAGGATGATGGTGTTGCCGCCCTGATACAGGTTCTCGAGCAGCGACATGATCTCTTCGCCGGTCTTTGAGTCCAGATTACCCGTGGGCTCGTCAGCCAGGATAATCGAAGGGTTATTGACGAGGGCCCGTGCGATCGCCACGCGCTGGCGTTGCCCGCCGGACAACTCGTTAGGTTTATGATAGAGGCGGTCGCCCAGTCCGACATCGCGCAGCGTTTGCGCGGCTCGTTCCTCTCGCGTCGCCGGATCAACCCCGGCGTAGATCAGGGGCAGCTCGACGTTACGCAGACTGGTGGAGCGGGGGAGGAGGTTGAATGTTTGAAAGACGAAACCAATCTCGCGATTGCGGATGGCGGCCAGCTCATCGTCATCCATCGCGGAGACATCCCTGCCAGCGAATTCGTAGCGACCGGAGCTCGGAGTATCCAGGCATCCGAGCATGTTCATGAGCGTGGATTTTCCGCTGCCGCTAGGGCCCATGATCGCGAGATATTCGTTGCGATGAATCTGAAGCGTCACGCCGCGTAAAGCGTGGACGGTTTCCTCGCCCATGACGTAATGCTTGGTGATGTTTTCGATGTCGATGACGAGCGGGCCGCGCGGTCGCATCGTATCGGTGTTCAGCATATTCGTCGGTTCAGCCAGAAGAGCCGGCGCAAGCTCACGCCTGAGCGCAGCCTACTTCGTCGGTTCCTTATCGATCATGACCTTCGCTCCGTCCTTAAGCTTTCGGCTGATCGCACTGTAGCTTCCGGAGATCACTTCGTCGCCCTCCTTGATGCCGCTCTTGATTTCCATGGAAGTATCGTCGGCAATCCCCGTGGTCACTTTGACCATCTTCGCTTTGCCTCCGTCCTTCACGAACACGACCTTCGACAGTTTCTCGCGATCGAGCTTTAGCGCCGTTTTTTCCTGGCGGTCGTTCGATACCTCAGCATTGTTGTCGCCCTGGTCGCGCGCAGCTATCTTCTGCTTCCGCTTCTCGATTTCCTCCGGGCTGAGATTGCTGTCGCCCGTGCGAATCGTCACGCTCTGCATCGGCACGGCCACCGCGTTCTTTACCATGTTCGTCTCGATGTCGGCGGTGCAGCTTAGGCTGGGACGGAGTGCCACGTCGCGTTCGTCAATCCGGATCTTCACCTCGAAGTTCGTGACCTCCTCCTGCGTCCCGGCCCCGGTGGTCTTCCCCGTATTCGCGATCTGCTGCACCGTGCCTTTGAATTTGCGGTCGCTGTAGGCATCGATCGCTATCGTCGCCCTCTGGCCGATCTTTACATTGACGACATCGTTCTCATTTACGTCCACGCGTGCTTCCATATGGCCGAGGTCCGCCACGCGCATCACTTCGGTTCCGGCGAACTGATTTGTCGCGACCACCCGTTCGCCAAGCTTGCTATTAAGCACGGTCACGGTCCCCTCGATCGGCGAATAAATGGTCGTCTTGGAAAGCTGATCGCGCGCCTGACTTGAGCCTGCCTCGGCCCGCTCAATTTCGTGCTGGGAGCTTTCGTAGGTCGATTTCGCCACGTCCCGCGCCGTTTGCGCGACCGAGAATTCCGACTCGGAAATCATCTTCTTGCTAAACAAATCCTGGGCGCGCTTCAAATCCGATTCCGTTTTCGCGAGCGTCGCTTTTTGCTGTAAATTCACGGCCCGCGCGCCGCTAATCGCCGCTTCCTGTCCCTCGACCAGGGCTTTGTACGAATCGGGCTTGATCTTGATCAACAGATCGCCCTTTTTGACCGCCATGCCGTCCACCACCGGTAATTCGATTATTTCCCCGGCGACCTCCGGCGAAATTTTTACTTCTACTTCGGGCTGGACTTTGCCCGTCGCCGACACCGTCTGCAGGATGGTTTTGCGAATCGCCTTCTCGGTGGTCACAGGGATCGGCTTCTCTCGCTTCCCAAGGATCGATGAGACGACGATCCAGAGCAGGAGGAGCACTCCGAGGATGAAATACCACCTGCGCCAAAGAGGCTTTTTCTTCTTTTTCGGCGGGGCCGGACTAGTAGCGACTTGATGCATTCTTACGGTGGGGGGTGCCTGGAGCCGAAATAGATAGCGACTTTTTAGACGTTTGAAAGTAAATCTCGTTCACAAATCGGTTTGGCGCGAGCGGAACCGAGGGGTCTTCCTTTGGCTGAACCGCTCATTGGATAGGATGCGGCCAAGCCCCTCACTAGATTCAAGATTTTACGGCGCGAGCTCGCGGCCCTGATCGGGAAGGGGAAAACGCTCCAGAATACGGGTTGTCGCCCAAGTCGCATGCTCGGCGATGAGCGGTTCTGGGTTCAGGGCCGCGCTTCGGAGCGCTGGCAGGTCGGCACGGGTCCCCACATTTCCCAGAGCGACGCAGACATTCCGCAAGAACCCGCGGCGCTTGATCCGTTTGATCGGCGAATGGCGGAAAAGGGCACGAAATTGAGCATCGTCGAGTGCCAGGTAGTCGCGCAATGGCATCCGAGTGGCTGCTCCCGCCGCGAATGCCGCTTCTCGAGAGACCGCGGCGAAGCGGTTCCAGGGGCACGCATCCAAACAGTCATCGCAACCATAAATGCGATCGCCAATAAGCGGCCGTAGCTCAAGAGGGATCGAGCCTTTTAGTTCGATCGTTAAGTAGGAGATGCAGCGCCGCGCATCCAGCCGATGAGCCTCCGTGATCGCACCGGTTGGGCAGGCAGTGATACAGCGGGCACACGTGCCGCAACGGGACGGTTGAGGATCATCCTCGGGTAATTCCAGGGTAGTCAGAATTTCAGCCAGGAAAAACCAAGTGCCCAGTTGGGGGTCGATCAGCATGGTACTCTTGCCGTGCCATCCGATTCCGGCTTCCGCCGCGTAATCGCGTTCGAGGATCGGCCCAGTATCGACGTAACATTTTTGCATGCCGCCGTGCTCAGCCAGAAACGCGCTCAACTGCTCCAGCTTCGGGAGCATGACTTGGTGATAATCATCACCCCAGGCATAACGAGCAATCCTGCCCGTCGCGGCGTTTGTCGCGGGCGGGGGGAGCTCGCCTTGCCAGTAGTTCTGGGCGACAGCGATTACCGAACGCGCTCCCGGGAGAACTTTTTGCGGATCGCACCGCTTCTCTTCGCCGCGGCCTAACCACTCCATTTCCCCCGCGGCTCCCTCGCGCAGCCACCCACGAAAGGCCTCGCCGTGTTGGGGCGGAGCCGCCGCGGCAATCTTGCAAGAATCGAAACCAAACGCTTTGGCCCGAGTGACGATTTCCCGCTTCAGTTCGGCGGCAGTCCCTTCCATGGGAGGGCTAGGCTTCCGCCGAGCCGGAGCTGTGACGCATTCGAAAGAAGCTGGCGGCTCAGCGGGATCTTCGCCCTCCCACCGCGGCGCCGCCGTTGATGGTATCGCTGTCACAATGCTTCAATGCCCTTCAGGATTGCTTCTACCACCTCGTCGTGCGTCAGGCGCGACGTGTCCAATCGAACGTCCGCCGCCGCGCGGTAAAGCGGGTCGCGCACCCGCAACAATTCCACCAGGGTTTGTCGCGGATTCTCCGTCCGCAAGAGCGGCCGGGTCGCACGGCGAGAAATGCGGCCGAAAAGTGTTTCCGCGTCTGCCTCGAGGCTCACCACTCGTCCAAGTTCCCGGAGGATTTTCACGTTTTCCGGTCGAAGCACGATTCCTCCACCCGTCACGATGATGGCAGGCGCAGCCGTCGCCAATTGCTCCAGCGTCTTTGTTTCCGCGTCGCGAAATTCCTCCTCCCCGAACTGGACGAAAATCTCCGTGACCGAGAGACCAAACCGCGTTGAGACCATTTCATCCGTGTCGAAACGCGGCAGTCCCGTCTTCCGCGCCAGCGCTTTGCCGGTCGAAGACTTTCCCGCCCCCATAAACCCGATGAGCACAATAGACTGGCCACGCCCGGTCATGGCAAAATGTAGAGGGGGCTTGGCACAAACGCCTCTACAAAAACCTCTTTACAATACCACCGGTTATGGGGAACTGGGAGCCATGCCTGAATCAAAATCTTCCAACGCGCTCGTGGCCATCATCATGGGCAGCAAGTCGGATTGGGAAACGATGCGCCAGTCGGCTGAAATGCTTGATGAGCTTGGCGTGCCTAACGAATCACATGTTTTGTCCGCGCATCGCACCCCGGACGCGACCGTGGATTTTGCGCGCAAGGCCGCGGACCGCGGGCTTCGCGTGATCATCGCCGGCGCGGGCGGTGCCGCGCATTTAGCGGGAGTGATCTCAGCTTACACGTGGCTTCCGGTACTCGGTGTGCCGATTCAATCGCAGGCGCTCCATGGGTTAGATTCGCTTCTGTCGATTGCACAAATGCCCGGGGGCATTCCGGTCGGAACGCTTGCCATCGGAAGTGCCGGAGCCAAAAACGCCGCGCTTCTCGCAGCCAGTATTATTGGAATTAGCGACGAGAAGATTCGCCAGAATCTTCAGGCCTTTCGAAAGAAGCAGACCGACGCGGTGCTCGCGCAGCGCGTTCCATGACGCAAGTTCTTCCTTCGCGCACGCCCGGGGGGCGCGCGAAGGCCGCGGCCAGCGCAACCGATCTGCTGCGAAGCGGCAATATCGTCGCGTTGCCCACGGAAACGGTTTATGGACTCGCAGCCGATGCGCTTAAGACTGAAGCCGTCATCAAGATTTTCGAGGCGAAGGAACGACCGCGCTTCGATCCCCTGATCGTTCATCTGCCCGACCGCGAATGGCTCGAACGCGTCGCCCGGATCGACAATGAGTCGCGCGGTCTGATCGAGAAGCTGGTCTCCCAATTTTGGCCAGGACCGTTCACGCTTGTCTTGCCGCGGCAGGAAATCCTTCCCGAAATCGTCACTGCCGGTCTCGACACGGTAGCCGTTCGAATCAGCGCGCATCCTGTATTCTCCGAGATCATTCGCACCTTCGATTCGCCTTTGGCCGCGCCGAGCGCGAATCGATTTGGCCGCGTCAGCCCCACGACCGCTCAGCATGTACTGGATGAACTCGAGGGACGAGTTCCGCTTATCGTCGATGCAGGAGCAACCCTGCATGGAATTGAATCCACAATCATCGCCGTGCGGAAGGGTCGGATGGAAGTGCTGCGACGGGGACCAATTACGAACGAACAGCTCGAGATGTTCGGTGAGGTTGTTTCCGCACAAGTTGTCGAGCGTCCTGAAGCACCCGGTCAGCTTCCATCGCATTATGCTCCGTCTACTCCGCTCGTTCTCGTGGACGATCCATCCGCATTCGCGGTACCGGCGAACAAGAAGTGTGGACTGCTTGCCTGGCGTCCCCTCGCCGGGGCAACACAGTTTGCGGAGGTTCGACAACTCAGTTCCCATCAAGATCTGCGGGAAGCCGCCGCAAATCTATTTCGCTATCTGCGCGAATTGGATGCGCTGAATCTCGATCTGCTCGCCGCCGAAAATTTGCCGGACGAAGGTCTGGGTGCCGCAATCATGGATCGGTTGCGTCGGGCGGCAAAGTAGCGGGAGCTACCTTAACCTTGGTGCGCCAGACAGGCCTGGACGAAAGCCTTGAAAAGCGGGTGCGGTTTGTTCGGCTTGCTCTGAAACTCAGGGTGATATTGGCAGGCGAGAAAGTATGGGTGGTCCCGCAGCTCAATTAGTTCCGCGAGCGCTCCATCCGGAGAAGTTCCCGAAATGGTGAATCCTTTTTCGCCCATCTGATCGCGATATTTCATATTGAACTCGTAGCGATGCCGATGCCGCTCGAGCACTTCACCATCACCGTAAATTTTTTCCGCCACCGTCCCCTTCGCAATCTTTGTTGGCCAGGTCCCGAGTCGCATGCTCGCGCCTTTGGTTTTGACTTCGCGCTGCTCATCCAGCAGGCAAATGACCGGGTCGGGCGCGTTTTCATCGAACTCCGTGCTGTTGGCCTTCTCGAGGCCGCAAACGTTGCGGGCAAATTCAATCGTCGCCACCTGCATGCCGAGGCAGAGGCCGAGATAGGGCACTTTGTTTTCCCGGGCAAAACGCGCGGCGCTGATTTTCCCTTCGACGCCGCGTTCACCGAATCCGCCCGGAATCAAAACGCCTGCGACGTCTTTCAAGTGACCGTCCACACCCCCTTGAAGGGATTCCGCATCGATCAGTTTGAGATCGATCCCGCAATCCTGGCTCGCCGCCGCGTGAGTCAGCGATTCGTAGATGCTTTTGTACGCATCCTGCAGGTCGATGTATTTTCCAACCACCGCGATCTTGACCTGTTTCTTCGGGCTCACGACGCGTTCAACGAATTTTCTCCAGTTCGTCAGGTTTGGCGGCGGCGCCTCGACGTGCAGCAGGTCGCAGACAAGATCGTCGAGCCCCTCCTCATGCAACATCAGGGGCATCTCATAAATCGTATGCTTCACATCGCGGGCTTCGATCACACCCCGCAAAGAAACGTTGCAGAACATCGAAAGCTTCTGCCGCAGTTCGGTCTCAAGCGGATGTTCCGTGCGGCAAAGTAGAACCTGGGGTTGCAAGCCGATCTCGCGCAGTTTCGAGACGCTTTGCTGTGTTGGTTTCGTTTTCAGTTCGCCCGCCGCCTTGATATAAGGCACCAGGGTGACGTGCACATTCACGACGTTTTGCGCGCCGACCTCGAGAATGAACTGCCGGATTGCTTCCAAAAATGGCAGCCCTTCGATGTCTCCGGTCGTCCCACCGATTTCGGTGATGACCACATCCGCCTTGCTTTCCTCCGACACCTCGCGAATGCGATTCTTGATTTCGTCGGTCACGTGAGGAATCACCTGCACCGTTTTGCCCAGGTAATCGCCGCGCCGTTCCTTCAGGATGACGTTTTCGTAAACCTGGCCGCTGGTCAGATTGTTGTGACGCGAAAGAATGCAATTGGTGAAGCGTTCGTAGTGCCCGAGATCGAGGTCGGTTTCCGCACCGTCGTTCAGCACGTAGACCTCGCCATGCTGGAACGGATTCATCGTTCCCGGATCGACATTCAAATACGGATCGAACTTTTGGAAGACGACGCGCAATCCGCGCAACTCGAGCAGCGTCCCAAGCGAAGCCGCCGCCAGGCCTTTGCCTAACGAACTCACCACTCCGCCTGTAATAAAAATATATTTCATCGCTGCTTCCGTCGCTTGCGGCCAGAGGATCGCTTGCCCTCGGAAATCATCAGCCGCTCAATCATTCGAACGTCCTCCGGCGTGTCGATGCCGGGCGATCCGCTGTCAGTCATGACTACCTTGATTCTTACTCCATTCTCCAGTGCGCGCAATTGCTCGAGCGATTCCGCCTGCTCGAGCGGCGAACTCTTCCAGTGGACAAAGCGAAGCAAGAGGTCGCGTGTGTAACCGTAAATGCCTTGGTGGCGAAAGTAATGCGGTGGCTCCGCCGCGTCGCGCGCGAAAGGGATGATGCCGCGCGAGAAATAGAGCGCCTCGTGTCTCACGTTCACGACCACCTTCACCTGGTGGGGCGAGTCCGCTTCGCGTGGATCGGCGAACGGGTGCGCCGCGGTGATCATCTCGAGTTTGCGATCCCGCTGCAATTCGCGCACCAGTCGATCGATCAGCTTCGGATCGATCATCGGCTCGTCGCCTTGAATGTTAACGATATACCCGAATTGCTTCGCCTTCGATGCGACTTCAGCGATGCGGTCCGTTCCGCTCGCGTGGTTCGCCGAAGTCAGGGCAACTTCGGCGCCCCAATCGAACGCCGCTTCGGCAATGCGGAAATCGTCCGTCGCCACGATCACATGATCCAGTTTCTTCGCGCGCCGGCAGCGTTCCCAAACGTGCTGGAGCAACGGCTTTCCCGCGATGGAATGAAGAGGTTTGCCGGGGAAACGCGTCGATCCCCAGCGCGCCGGAATGATGCCAACGGTCTTGCTCATGACCGCGGATGAAGGGGGACAGGCCGAAGGAAACGCATGTCATCCCGAGCCGCGCAGACGGCGAGGAACCTCGCCCCTGCAATGGTCGCCTCCTTCTTTAGAGCGTAACCCAACTTGCAATTAAAGGGTCCCTCCCTGCCTGCGCGACTCGGGATGACAACGCCGCTTTTCATGGCATGGCTCCGAGAATGATCTCCGCGGCATGGGCGAGATCGCGCGCGATCCAATCCGCGCGGCAGTCGAGCGCGCGCGCGCCATATCCCGTTTGCACGAGAATCGTTCGCACACCGGCGTTTCGGCCGCACCCGATATCGCTGGTCTTGTCGCCAATGAAATAAGACCGCGCAAGATCGAGGTGATGGTCGCGTTGCGCTTCGAAGATCATTCCCGGCGCCGGCTTTCGGCGCGCCGAACTCGTCTCGGGAAGGTCGGCACAATAATAACTTCCGTCGATCAAATCGTCTCCCAGTTGGCGGAGAAATTCCCGCTCAACCGCACGATAATCGTTCTCGTTGAAATAACCGCGCGCGATTCCGCTTTGATTTGTGATGATGATCAATTTGTAGCCTGATTTCTTCAGTTGCCGCAAAGCCTCGGCCGCTCCTGGAAAAACTTCGACCTGCCCCGGGTCGCCGCAATAATCGACATCGCGCATCAGCGTTCCATCACGATCCAAAAAAACAGCGGGGCAGGTCTCGTTAGACGAGACTGTCATTTTGAAAGCTGGTGACCAATTCTTCGTGCGTGACCGTAGCCGTTCCAAGTTTGCCCACGACTACAGCGCTGGCATGATTGGCAATTTCCGCGGCTTCGGCTGGTGTGGCGTCACAGCAAAGCGCCAGGGTAAATAGAGCGATGGCGGTATCCCCGGCGCCCGAAACGTCGAAAACCTGTCTCGCTTTCGTGGGAATGTGATGCGGACGATTTCCTTTCTGAAAAAGCATCATGCCTTGTTCGCCCAGGGTGATTAGCAGGAATTTGGTGTCCCATTTCTCCAGCAGGGTTTCGCCGGCTCTCAAGAGCGCTTCGTCCTTGTCCGCCGGATCGACCGGATCGCTCCAGGGCAACCCCGCGGCGAGAAACGCTTCGTTCCGATTCGGTTTCACCGCCGTCATGTTCTTCCATTCCAGCAGGTGTCGAGGGTTCGGATCTCCCGAAACGATCTTCCCGGCAGCGAGTGCGTCTTCGCATATCTGCCCAACGAGGTCAGCGGTGAGCAAACCTTTGCCGTAATCTTCAAAAATGAGGGCGTCGGTTTCGGCAAGACGGCGGCGGACGTTGTCGACGATGCGCGAGACCTGCGCCGGGGAAGGGGAGCGAATCTGTTCCCGGTCCACGCGAACAATCTGTTGATTGCGGGCGATTATGCGCGTTTTCACGATGGTCCGGAATTCGGCATCCTCGATTGCGTCTGCCGTGTCGATTTTCTGTTCAGCCAAAAGCCCGAGCAGCTGCCGGCCGCCCCGATCGGATCCGATCAGGCCCACGACCGCAACGCCGTCAATGAATTCGCGCAGATTGCGCGCGACATTTGCCGCGCCGCCGGGATAGAAACTCTCGCCCGTGACCTCGACCACCGGCACTGGCGCCTCGGGAGAAATCCGGCCGACTTTGCCCCAGACAAATTCGTCCAGCATGAGATCCCCGATCACCAGGATGCGTTTGGTCTTGGCTCCGGCCAAAATCTCTCGTAAGCGTCGGACATTCATGATTGCCAATTTCGCCGAAGGAAAAGAAATACCGGCTGATGCCGCCAGCTTGCGAGGTTCGTTCGATTCAGAGTCAAAATCTTGAGCGGGTCAATTTGTGCGTTACAGACTTCTGCCTAGATTGACTCATTAATCCTGAATACGAAGGCGAAATCAACAGTCGAAGCTTCCCGATGATCCCATTCGCTAAAATTTGCAAACTAACCGTCGTGCTCCTGGCAGGCCTGCCGCTCTGCGCGCATGCCGCGGAGACTCCGAAACACGTCGACGTAAAACAATTATCGAAAAAGGTCGATGACGTGGTGGTGCCGTTGCCGAATGAGGTTTTCGGTGCGCTGAACAAACTGGGTGGAGTGAACTGGCGCGAATACGTGCGGAATGACAAGGGCAGCAATTTCACGGAACGTCCCCGCATCGCTCTTTTGCTGGGCGCCGTGATCGCCGATGGCTTCATCGCCGTGCAGGCTGAGGATGCGCCGACGGTGAAGGAGATCGGCCAGCGCGTTCTCGCACTCGCCAAGGGCATTGGGGTTGGCAACTCGATCACGCCCCACGCCAAGGCGATCACGGAAGCGGCCGACAAGCGGAATTGGGTCAGCGTGCGTCAGGAGCTCGATCGCACCCAGAACAGCGTCCAAAATGCGATGAATGAGGTGCACGATGAAAAGCTCTCGCAGCTGGTCAGCCTCGGCGGTTGGCTCCGCGGGACGGAGATTCTCACCGCAGTCGTAAACAAGCGCTATTCGGAGGATGGCGCGGAGCTGCTCCATCAGCCGGATTTGCTCACCTACTTCGAAACCCGGCTGCAATCGATGCCGGAATTCAATCTGAAACTGCTCCAGGATATTCACAAAGCGCTGATTGAAGTGCGCCCTTTGATCGATGTCGGCGAGGCGCACATTTCTCCGGCTTCGGTCAAGAAAATCAACGAGATCACGACCCGGCTGGGCGATGCGATCACCAAGAAATCCCCTTAACCGACCGATGACCGCTTCCTTGAAATCAGCCTGGCGCCTGAGCTTGTTGATCGCAGGCGTTGCTGCGCTTGCTCTAGCGGCGCGGGCCTCGGTGGACGACGCGCAGTCCTTTGCGCTCCAAGCCGCGGAGCCCTACGTCAAAGAGGGATTCCAAGTTCGCGAAGATTACTGGGGCGGCGACCTCGCGGCCGGGGAGAAAAAGGCGGTGCGTCAGCAATTGTTCAAGGGAAACGAATATTGGTTTTGGCTCGGGACCGAGGTGGAGGCCGCCAAAGTCTCCGTCCACGTTTACGACTCGGAAGGCAAACTGGTGGAACAGCCCGACGGCTGGCAAAAGGGCCACTTCGCCGCTGCGCACGTCATCCCGAAGAACACGGGCAGCTATTTTGTTATCGTGGAGATTGAGCAATCCCCCGAGGAACGGACCCACTGGGCGCTGGTTTACGGATTTCGCTAATCTTGCGTCTCGTGCCCATGGGCACGTGCCCGTGGTTTGACACCCGGGGCCTTCGCGGTATCATCAGCGCCCCTTGGGTCGCACCGAAATGACTGAAACCCGCACGCTGCAGTTCGAGAGCGCACGTGCCGTGCAGTCTCTTTACGCGAACGATCTCAAACTCTTGAAAACGCTCGAAGACTCACTCGGGGTAAAGGTTACCACCCGCGATGGGTGGGTGAAATTGGAAGGCGAAGCCGAGCAAGTAGACCGCGCTCAGCGCGTCTTCGAACAACTGGAACAGGCCCGGCAGAAGGGCGTGGACATTCATAAGCATGAATTCACGTACGCGCTCAGTTCCGTGACCGAGTCGCGTCCCGACAATTTGAATGATGTGGTGGACGTGAAGATTTCAACGTCTTCGCGCAAGCCGCCGATCATGGCGCGCACGATCGGTCAGCGCAATTATGTCGAGGCGATTCAAAAACACGACATCGTCTTCGGGATCGGTCCCGCCGGCACGGGGAAAACCTATCTTGCCGTGGCGATGGCGGTAGCGGCGTTGAAGAAAGAACAGGTCAGCCGGATTATTTTGACCCGCCCGGCAGTCGAGGCGGGCGAGGCCCTCGGATTCCTGCCAGGTGACCTGCAGGAAAAAATTACGCCTTATCTCCGGCCACTTTACGATTCGCTGCGCGACATGCTCGATCCCGAAGAAATCGAGCGGGCCGTGGCGCGCCAAACCATCGAGGTCGCGCCGCTCGCGTACATGCGAGGACGCACGCTCAGCAACGCCTTCGTTATTCTGGACGAAGCGCAAAACACGACGACTGAGCAAATGTTCATGCTTCTGACGCGCATTGGACCGAACTCGAAATGCGTCGTGACTGGAGACGTGACTCAAATCGATCTTCCCTCGAACAAACGCTCGGGATTGGTCGAGGCGCTCCAGGCCCTGAAAAACGTTCCGGGCATTTCGTTTGTCTATTTCAGTGAGCGGGATGTTGTCCGGCATGAGTTGGTTCGCGCGGTGATCAACGCTTACCAACTGCACCGGTCGCCCGCGATCGCCGCCGGAACTTCGCCGCGCAAGTAACGTCATGTTCGACTTCCTCAAACGCAGCCAACTCGTGAAGCGCGGGCTCGCCTCGCGCAAGACGCGACGCCGCCGCTCGACCAACGAGTTACTCCACAGCCTGGAATACGCGTCCTACATCAAGTGGCTGATTTTCGCTGCCTTTATCACTGGCATTGCGTTTCTGATCTTCAGCGGCCAGCAGCCGGAGCCGACAAAAAATTTCGTCATCGCCCTTCTCTTTTTCGCCACGGCCCTGACCCAGCTTTGGATCAACCAACCGACAACTTTTCTGCGCAGCTCGCGGCTTCTCCTGGTCTTTGGGGTGATCTTCGTCCAGCTCGCCGCGACAAAGCTCGTCCTCATCCTGTGCAATAGCGGAACCTATTCTTTTCTGCGGCCGGAGACAGTAGGGCTGATCGCACCTTATGCGTTTGCGCCGCTCACGCTCAGCGTGCTTCTCGGTCGCAACCACGGACTTTACGCTTCTGTTTTCGTCAGCCTTTGGAGCAGCATTCTCTTCGGGAAAGTGGACGCGCCTTTACTGGTTTGCGGATTGATCAGCGGATTCACCGCGGTGTACCTCACTCTGCAAGTTCGCCGGCGGAGCCGCTTGATTCGGGCGGGTTTCGGTGTGGGCCTCGCCATCTGGCTGTTGTCACTCACTTTCGGCATCATCGGTCCGATCGATTTCTTTTCCCAAAACGGAAACGACTGGAAAATGATCGGCATTCAAAGCGCCCTCGCGATCGGAAACGGCATCCTGACCGCCACGATTGTGGGCGGCATTCTCCCGATCCTCGAACACTTGTTTCAGATTACGACGGACATCTCGTGGCTCGAAGCTTCGGATCTCAATCACCCGCTGCTGCGGCGCATGACGATTGAGGCGCCGGGCACCTATCATCACAGTTTGGTCGTCGCGAATCTCGCGGAATCGGCCGCGGAAGCCATCGGCGCGAACGCCACGCTTTGCCGCGTCTGCTCTTACTTCCACGACGTGGGAAAACTGGTGAAGCCGGAGTACTACACGGAGAACATGAACTTCGAGCGCAATCCCCACGACGATCTCGCGCCCACGATGAGCGCGCTCATCATCATTGCGCACGTGAAAGAAGGGATCGATCTCGCGCTGAAGCACGGCCTGAATCGGCGAATCATCGACATCATTCAGGAACACCACGGCACTTCGCTGGTCTACTATTTTTACAAACGCGCGTTGCAGCAGCAGGACGATGCCCGCACCGGAGGCAAGATCATGAACTTGCGCGAAGGGGATGTTCCGGAAGTGCGGGAGGAGACGTTCCGATACAGCGGCCCGAAACCGCAGAGCAAGGAGAGCGCAATCATCAGCCTGGCCGACATGGTGGAAAGCGCTTCCCGCAGTCTGGAGAAACCGACGCCGCAGAAAATCGAGCAGCTGGTCAGCGAGTTGATCGGCCAGCGGATCGCGGATGGCCAGCTGGTCGAATGCGACCTGACTCTGGCGGACTTGAATATGATCGCGGAGCGCTTTCGTTTTACGCTGATGACGATGCTGCACACCCGCATTGCGTATCCCAAACAGGACGCAAAGATCACGATGCTGCGGGACGACGGCGCGCAGCCGGACGTGATGGCCGAGACGAGAAAGCCCGACTCCGCTCCACCAGTCTCGGCGGCGTGATTGTGATCGAAGCGAGCCGGTAATTTCTACGGCCGGATTTCGATCGGGGTTCCGTCCGGCACCACTCGCCCGATTTCCTCTATCTCGAAATCGGCCACCGCGATGCACCCGGCGGTCCAATCGGTTCGGCGATGAAAGGCGCCGATCCAGCCCTTTCCGTTGCGGATTCCGTGAATCATGATGTCGCATCCCGGCGGAACCCCGGCGGCGGCCGCACGCTCGATATCTCGCTGCTCCGGATAGGAGACATGCAAAGCGCGGTGGTAGTCGCTGTCTTCCTTGTGGAAGTCGATCAGATAAAGTCCTTCCGGCGTTCGTTGATCACCTTCCTGCTCCTTCGGCCCGACCGGTGCGCGGCCTAACGCTACGCGATAGCTCTTGAGCGGCTTGCCGCTGCGCAACAAGGTCAAACGGCGAGCAGCCTTTTCCACAAGAACGCGGTCGGCGCTGATGTTCGAGGGCAGGGGATGAAGATTCAGGTGTGCGCCGATCAGAAGACCTACGGCGGCCAGGCAACAAAGGAGGAGAATGAGCAGAACCACCTTCAACATCGAGTTCCGAGAGCGTGTGGCGATTTTCTTTCCAGGGAGCAGCGGGTTGCAAACCGCCGTCTTTGTTGGAGGTTGGCAAGCGCCCCTCCTTGTCAAAGATCACTAAGTGTCCATCGGCCTGCGTGCACGGGGTTCGCGGTCCTTTGTCGTCGCGGTGCTGGGGGATGTCACAAAAGGGCCGCCTTCCAGCGGAGCAGCCGAGGAGAACGCCACATCGGGCATGTCACTCGGCAAACCTTCCAAGGGAAATTCCTTTCGGAGTGGAAAGTAAGGATAACCCTCCCACATCAGGATCCGGCGCAGGTCTGGATGGCCGGCAAAACGAAGACCCATCATGTCGTAAATCTCGCGTTCGTGCCAGTTGGCCGTGGGCCAAATATCGGAGATTGTCGCGACCTCGCCTTCGTCCTCGGATAGTCGCAGCTTCAGACGCAAATGAATGGTCAGCGTCATTGAATAGAGCTCGTAGACGATCTCGAAGCGTGGCTCTTCACCAAAATTGTCCACGCTCGTAATATCGAGGAGGTAATCGAACGAGAGCTCGTCCTTGCAAAATCTCGCCACCTCACGCAGGTCGCTCGCGAGAATCGTGAAAGTGGTTTCCCCTCGAAATTCAACCTTCTCCCGGATCTTTGCACCGAGCAGTTGGCCGAGCGACGCAAGAAGTTCCGGCCCCGTCATGCCAGGACACTATCGAGCTCTTCGATCAACCCGCGCTTCTGTTCCCGGAACGAACTCGCTCCCGAGATCTTCGCCTGCAACTTCATGAGACCTTCGAGCAACGCCTCCGGCCGCGGTGGACATCCCGAAACATAAACGTCGACCGGCAGGAGTTGATCGATCCCCTGCAAGACCGCGTACGACCGATACATTCCGCCGGTTGAAGCGCACGCCCCCATGGCGATCACCCATTTCGGTTCCGGCATCTGTTCGTAAATCCGCTTTACGGCCAGCGCCATTTTGTAGGTGACCGTGCCGGCCACGATCATGACATCACACTGGCGCGGCGAGAACCGCATCACCTCCGCGCCAAAGCGGGAGATATCGAAACGGGCCGCCGCCGCCGCCATCAGTTCGATTGCGCAACAGGCCAGACCCATCGGCATCGGCCAGAGCGAGTTCTTGCGCGTCCAATTCATCGCCGCGTCCAGGCGAGTGAAAATGACGTTGCCTTCGATTTTCGAATCGTAAGCCGCGGACCGTACTTCACGCATCGCGGAAACACTAGAGTTGCGCTCCTGCACCGCAAGAGAAATCCAATTCTTGTGGCGGCGGTTTCCGCAGAAACGGCCGCAATGCTTTTTGTAGCGGCGGTCTATGACCGCCGAAGCGGTGGGACAGACAACGTCATAGGCCGCCGCTACAGCGCTAATGCACGTTATAGATTTCGACGAGACCGATTCCTGTGCGGCCGTTCTTTCCTGCCAGGATTGCGGTGAAGGCGCCTGGCGGCAATGAGGCGAAGATGCCGGACTCGTTGGGATTCTGGGGAGCGAGGTTATGGAAGAGGAGCTGGGATGCTGAGGACGGATCGTCCTGCCAGTTGTCGTTTGAAATCAAGAGAGCGCCATTGCCATCGCGCAGTTCCAGGGTTGGATCGGCCAGCACGGGACTGAGGCCGAACTGGGCCAGCGACGGTCCGATCCCGCGCACCACGACCCCGGTGTTGGAGTTTCCGCCGAGGATGAATCCTCCGATCATGACATTGTTCGCGATCCGAACAAAACCACGCGTGCTGATGTTAGCCAGTTGCGAGTCGGCAGCCTGGTTGGTGTCGTAGAGTTCCACCAAACCGACGCCGGTGCTGCCGTTCTTCCCCGCCAGGATGGCGGTGTAGGAAGCACCGGGCGGGAGCGTCGCGACAATCCCCGACTCGTTGGGATGCTGGAGCGCGAGGCCCATGGCAGCAAGTTGGGCGGCTTGCGCGGGATTGTCCTGCCAGTTGTCGTTTTGGGCGATCAGCGAGCCGTTAGCTGCCCGCAGCTCGAGAGTGGGATCAGCCAGCGCGTCGCTGATGCCTAAGGCAGTAAGTGATGGTCCAATGCCTCGCACGGCTACGTTCTTGGGCGCGTTCCCAGCGATGATGAATCCGCCAATGAGCACGTTGTTGCCTGTTTCAACCCGCAACCGAGTCGAGATGTTCAACACCTGGGCTGGCGAAGGAATAGGTGTAGGTGTCGCTGTAGGAGTGCCCGTGGCGGTTGGCGTGGGTGTGGGCAGTATTAGCTGCACCTCTAAGGAGCCGATATCGATGCGGCCGTTAAAGACGCGATTGTAGCCTGGCCCGCGCTGATCAAACAAAGGTGGCGGAGTGAAGTTCGGGTCGCCGGTATTGATGGCCGGGCTGCCGGTCAACAGCACATGGGTGAAGGTCGGGCCACCATTGTCTTGGAGCGGGCCGAGCATGGCATTGGTGTTTATCTGGTCGCCG
>JBEEHC010000142.1:0-16516 GCA_041167205.1 Verrucomicrobiota bacterium | reverse complement strand
CATTTTCAGAATGCGAAGCGTCCCGGCCATGGACGCGAGCGGTCTGCATGCCTTCGAGGGCGCAATTGAAAAGCTGCGCCGCGACGGCATCGAGATTTTTCTCACCGCTGTGCGTCCCCAACCGATGAAGGTGATGTTCGAAGCCGGTCTGGCCGAACGAATCGGTCTCGACCGTTTCTGCGCTGACATCGACCAAGCGCTGGCCGCGGCCAATGAGCTGTCAGCCATGAAGAAGCGCTAGGTGGCGGGCGAGCGTTGGCCGATACGTTGCAGCGCTTCCATAAGTGAGTTCTCGTCGCGCGTGATTCGTCCGACTGGGTCGCGTTCGGAGGGCATCCGTTGTCGCCGCGGCCACCTTGGGATGACAGAGGCGCTTCGGAGCGCATTTGCATTTTGCCGGGCGTTGTGCTCAATAAGAGGCCGCTCTTCCGCCTTGCTTGTGACCAGCCGCAAGGCCTGAAACGCAAAACTTCATTCTTATGTTTGCCCTTTTTCTTGCCCAAGCGCCAGCTCCAGCATCACCCGGAGCGGGAGGGGGATTGCTCAGCATCCTCCCGTTCGTCTTCATTTTCGTCATCATGTATTACGTGATGCTGCGGCCGCAGATGCGGCGCCAAAAGGAGGCGGCGAAGCTCGTCTCCGCGTTGAAAACCGGAGACCACGTCATCACTTCGTCGGGCATTCATGGCCTGATCTCGAACGTAAAAGACACGACGGTCATCGTAAAAGTTGCCGATAACGTGAAGCTCGAAATGGAGAAAACCGCGGTGACGAATGTGGTTAAATCAGCTGAGGGTTCTTAGCTGAGAGTTGAGAGAAAATGCAACGGAAGCCCAACTCGATGTCACTCAACTCTCAACTTTCCACTCTCAACTTTCCCAAATGAGTCCCGCCTACACCTTTCTCTGCCTCCTGGGCCTGCTGATTCTTTTCGGCTGGTATTTCGCTACCGATCATGGAGCGCGGAAGCGGACGCTCGCGCTGGCTTTGATGGTGCTGCTCGTCACCTTCAGCCTCTTCACGATTTATCCTCCCGATAAGAAGATCCAGCTCGGACTCGACATCCAGGGCGGCACCTCGTTTCTCATCCGGCTCGTGGGAGGGGACAAGGAGATCACGCCCCAGATGCTCGAGCAGGCCGTGGAAGTAATTCGGAAACGGGTCGACTATTTCGGCGGCGGCGAGCCGATCATCAGCCCGGTCGGGAAAGACCGGATCCTGGTGCAAATCCCGGGACTGAGCACTGAGAAAATCGAAGAGGCGCGCCAGCAGCTCTCGCGCGTGGCCAAGCTCGAATTCCGCATCGTTTATCCCGATAATGGCCAGCGTCTCCAGGCCATCGACGCCGGGACGGAAGTGATTCCGCCGGAGTACAAGATCGAAGTCTACAAACCGCATGCGGACCCGGGGAAGAAACCGGTGGAGGAACGGTTGCTCGTAAAGAAAAAGGCCGATCTTGGCGGGGAGCACGTCACGGAAGCGCACGCCGGATATGGCAACGAAGGCTGGGAAGTCTCGCTCAATTTCGACAGCGAAGGCGCCAAGACATTCGGCAAGATCACCGAGGCGCACGTCAACCATCGTTTCGCGGTCGTCCTCGATGGTGTGATTCAATCGGCGCCCAATATCAGGGAGCCCATTTACGGAGGCAGCGCCCGTATTTCCGGGAAGTTTGGCGAAAACGAAGCGCGCAGCCTCGCGAGCGTGCTGGAGAATCCGCTGCAAACACCGGTGAGCATCGAAGAGGAACGAAGCGTTTCCCCCACCCTCGGCCAGGACTCGATCCGCGCGAGCATCATTGCCGGTCTGATCGGCCTCGCGCTCACGCTCATCTGCGTGATGATCTACTACAAATTTGCCGGCCTGATCGCGAACCTGGCCTTGCTGGTCAACATCATCCTGCTCATCGGCGCGCTCACGATGTTCAACTTCGTGCTCACGTTGCCGGGCATCGCGGGCATCATTTTGACGATCGGCATCGCGGTCGACGCCAGCGTTCTGATTTACGAACGGCTGCGCGAGGAGCTGGCGCTCGGGAAGTCGCTCAAGATCGCCGTCCAATCCGCCTACGACAAAGCGTTCAGCTCGATCTTTGACGCTAATGTCACGACCCTCATCACCGCGGCGATCCTGTTCTGGAAAGCGAGCGGACCCGTGAAAGGCTTCGCGATTTCTCTCTCGCTCGGCATCCTGGCCTCGCTCTTCACGGCGCTGATCGTAGGACGGAATTTGTTGGGCTGGTTTGTCGATACCGGCCGCGTCAAACGCATTTCGATGCTGCACCTGATTTCGTCGCACAATTTCAACTTTCTCGGCAAAGGTTTCATCGCGTGCATGTGTTCGCTCGCCTTGATCATCGCGGGCGCGACGGCGTTCTATGTCCGCGGCGATAAGAACTTCGGCGTGGACTTCAGAGGTGGCGATCTGATCACGCTCAGCACCACGCAGCCGGTCTCCGTCCACGACGTGCGCCAGGCGCTGGAGCCGATTCATCTCGGCGATGCGCTGATCCAGCAATCGGCGCAAGGCGGCAAGAATTACATCACGATCCGTAGCGCTGTGAATACAAGCGAGGCGATCGAAAAGCAGGTGGCGAGGGACCTGCCGCAAGCGCAGTTCAAGGTAGAACGCTCGGAACGTGTCGGCGCACTCGTCGGCGGCGAGCTGGCCAAGACATCGCTTTGGGCTTTGGCCCTCGGTATTCTCGGCATCCTCATTTTCGTTACGTTCCGTTTCGAGCTCTCGTTCGCCGTCGGCGCCATCGTCGCGGTGCTCCACGACGTAATTATTACCGTCGGCATTTTTTCGCTGCTTGGCCGGGAGCTGACTCTCACCATGGTGGGCGCGGTGCTCACGATCGCCGGCTATTCAATCAATGACACGATCGTCGTTTACGATCGGATTCGGGAAGGCCTCGCCAGCGGCAAGCGCGGCACGATCGAACAAATCATGAACGACAGCATCAATCAGACACTCAGCCGCACCATCCTGACGAGTACCGTCACCTTGATCCCGATCCTTTGTCTGTTTTTCCTCGGCGGCTCGGTCTTGCGCGATTTTTCGCTGGCGATCATCGTCGGCGTGGTAGTGGGAACGTATTCATCCATCTTCATCGCAGCGCCCATTGTGCTCTGGTGGACACGCGCTCGTGGCGGCAGCGCCTCGACGCTGCGACGGGAAGTCACCCAGAAGGCAGCGGCGGCCACTGGACCCGCTGGCTCGTAGCTGTAGCCGCTTCGCTGCGCGAAGCGCCGCTTTGACGGCATCGCCGCACTGCCCAGAGGGCAGCGGCTACAGGGTATTCCATCGCGCCCACCGGGGGCGGCTACGGGAAGCGAAAGTTATTCACAATAGTTGACGCCCCTCGTCCGCCCGAGTAGGCTCGGCTGCACCGGTCAAACCGGGAACATTTTTCAAACTGAGGAACTACCATGCCAGAAGTTATCGTTCGCAAAGGTGAGCCGGTCGACCGGGCGTTAAAGCGGCTGAAGAACAAGCTGGACGCCGAGGGAATTCTTGAGGAGGTCCGTCGCCTGCGGGCGTTCGAAACGCCGAATCAAAAAAGCCGGCGCAAGGCCAAGGCGAACGCGAAGCGGGGACGAACGAAGTTCCGCTTTAATCCCTCGTAAGCTGCCTACCGGCAAACATTTCCAGAGGCGCTCGTTAACGCGAGCGCCTTTTTTGTTGGCCGCGCAACGGTAGCACTCTTGCTCTTGATCCTGATCCTACGAAACCTTTTATCGAACTGCAGATCAGGAGCACGAGCAGGGCGAATCAGTCGCATTCGCAGACGATTCGGAATCCGAGATCGTTGCAGGAATAGTTTGGCATGTTGGAGCTGCGCGCGGTCGCGCGCAGGCTGTTGAAACGCGACTTCCAGCTGCCTCCCCGATAAATGCGCTTCGTTCCATTGGCTGGCCCGCGGGGATTTACTTTCGGGGTCCCTCGATAGGGCTCCAGATAATCCAGGCACCACTCCCAGACATTTCCCGCCATGTCTTCCATGCCAAAGGGGCTCGCTCCGAAGGGAAACGCGCCAACGGGCGAACTCTCCGGATATCCGTCATCAATCTCGCGGTCGCTCCAGGCAAAAACCGTGTTTCGGTCCGCGAAGTTTGCGAGATCGCCACGGCCATCATGGTTTCCCCATGGGTATTTCCGGCCGTCCGTGCCGCGGGCCGCATACTCCCATTCCGCTTCCGTGGGCAAACGATACTTCTTCCGCTCACGGGTGGAAAGCGATTGGCAAAACTTGATCGCCTCCAGGCTACTGACATAGACCACCGGGTGACGGTCACCCGCGCCCGCCGCCCGCTTTCGCGCGTGGCTGGGGTCGAACTGCTCGTATTCGGCGTTCGTGATCAGGAAGCGTGACATGTAAAATCTGCTCAAGGTTACTTTGGTGAGCGGCCGTTCGTTGGGTCCGGCATCAATCGCTTCGCTCCCCATGAGAAATTCACCGGAGGGGACGAACAACATTTGGGACTCAACCGAATTGACATAATTCGCGAAGCGGATGCGGTCCGTCTCGGGCACCGGGGCCCCCGGCGCGGTCACGCCCGCGCTCGGGTCGGCGGCCGGTTTGGAAGCTGGCTCAACTACTGTGACACGAGGCGGCGGCAATGCCCCGGGATCCGACAACTTGTCAGCTTCATCGAGGTAGAGATCGACCAGCTCCTCTGCTTCATCGAGCTCGATGCCAAGATTTTCCGCCATGTTAACGAACGCATCCCGCGTTTCGTCCGCCATTCCGTCGCTATCGAGGCCGCTGAGCCGAAGCATCCGGAGAAAATCCTCTTTCGGATCCAGGGATTTCTGCCTGCGAGCCCTCGCTTCCCTTCTGGCTTCGGTCGAAACGGCAGGGGACGGCGGCGCGGCGTTTGGAACGGCGCGCTGCGCCCCGCTGTCCTTCAACTCCGCCTCGATATATGCGACAATCTGCTCCGCCGTCAGGCCGTGTTCGGCTCCAAATCGATGAAGGCTTTTCTCTTCCTCCGCGGTCAAGGTTCCATCGGCCAGGGCAAAAGTAAGATACTTGTGCAATTCGACCACCGCTTGCTCGTTCGCTTGCACGGCCAGCTCGGTATCCACTTGCCGGCGCCGGGCCGGATCGAGCAGCTCGACGCGGGCTTCGGTCAGGTAACGCGACGACTCATCGAGTCCAGGCCGCAGCAATTGCGCTAGCGGATTGCTCGGCTGATTCTTGAGTGGCAGCTTCTTCTGCCACCACCGCATTAGTTCACGACAATGCTCCTCGATGATTTCGTTGCTCGGATTCGCGTTGGGATCAAGGCAGAGCCGCTCGTAAAAATTCGGCGACTTGTACTTGCTCCAGCCGTCCCACTTCTTCGGGTCGTCCGGAAGCGGCACGGGAAAATTGCCCTCGTATTGCATCATCTCACGCGACCATGATCGCGCCGACGCCCGCCGTGGCGCGCTCGACTTCATCCGGCGCGAGGCCCGTATTGCGTTCGATCGTCACCTTCGCCTGGTTCCCGCAGGCATTGACCGCCACCTGGAGCACCTGGTTGGCATTATACTCGTAAGTCAGCTCGACGGGCGAACCCTTCGGCAGGAAGGCCGGCAACTCGACATCGCAAAGGCCGAGTGGAGTGCACTCCGCCGGCAATGTGCTTTCGCCTTCCACAATTCGCACCGAGACGCGCTGCATGTTCGCGCTGGCGGTGCCGAAGGAATTATTCGCCGCCGCCGGCATGGGTGTCATTTTTCGGATCATCGGGAAAACGTATTCCTCGAGGTGGCCTTCATCCCAAAGCACCACGCCAAGCGTATGCGAAGTGATGTTGGTCACCTGAATAAGACCGCCTTCACGCGACGAAAATTGCTGGCGGGTATCTTCCGAAAGCGTCTTCACGCCGGTCTTTTCTTCCTCCTGCAGGAGAGACAGGATCGCCTGAACGGCCGCGCCCACCGCGACCGCTTCGTCTGGGTTCACGTCATCCACCACCGGAACGGATGAAAGCTGTGAGATCATTTCGCGCACCATCGGCATCCGTGTCATCCCGCCTACGAGAAGGACCTTATCCATGTCGTCCCAGGTCATCTTCGCCTCCTGCAAAACCATCTCGCAAATCGTTTTGCACTTCTCCACCAAGTGGCGTGTCTTGAGCTCGAATTCTTCCCGGCTCAGCTCGACCTTCACGCTCTTGCCGTTGTGACTATGCACGATCGCGGTGCGCGGCCGGCTCGAGAGCTGAATTTTGGCCGCGAGCGCACGGCTCTGCAGATCCTGGTAGCTTTGCAGATCGAGCAGCGGGTTCTCGCCGTGGGAGCGGTCGAATTCTTCCGCGACATGATTGACGATCACATCGTCCCAGTCCTTGCCGCCCAGGCGATGATCTCCATTCGTGGCAATCATCTCGATCCCATGGCCCTGGATCCGCATGATCGTGACGTCGAACGTTCCGCCACCGAGGTCGAATACGAAAACGGTCTGATCTTCATCGAGCTTGTCGAGGCCGTATGCCACGGCCGCGGCAGTCGGCTCGTTGATAATTTGCAGAACGTTCAGCCCCGCGAGCTGACCCGCGGTGATGGTGGCCGTGCGTTCCGCGTCGTTGAAATAGGCTGGAACGGTAATCACAGCATCTGTGACCGGCACTTTGAGGTATTTTTCCGCGTCAGCTTTCAGCTTTCGCAGAATCAGCGCCGAGAGCTCCTCGGCCGAATAAATCTTCCCGTTGAACTCGCGATGAAACTGGTCCTTCGGCTTGCCCATCTCACGTTTCACGAAATCGACAATCCGCTCCGCTTCGGCGACAGAATTGTTCTTCGCCACTGTGCCGACGATCACGCTCGCTCCATCGAAGAGGATCACGGACGGCGTGATGCGCTCGTTCTCCGAATTGGGGATAATCTGCGGCTTTCCGTACATGTCGATGTGTGAAACGGCGCAAAAGGTGGTACCGAGATCAATTCCGACTGCTTTTCTTGGAGTCATGTCTTGTGAGTAAACGTTAGAGTTGGCGAGAGATATTTCCGCACCTGGTACAGGTGCAATTTCCATGCCCGCGCCGACGGGGAAAATGCGGGGTTTCCGAGAGAAACGCGGCGTGCGTTCCCAGCCTAGCCAAAGCGCTTCGCGACCACTTCTTCGGGCCGCAAAACTTGATCCCGCCAGAGGAAACCGCGCTTTACGCGCATTACGATTCGCCCTTCGTCTTCGGCGAAATCCGAGGGCTCGTAGCTCACCACCCGATGAAACGCACGGTCCACCATCTCCTTGGGCTCGATTTCGCTGACCTCCATCCGGTGCAGGATCTCGGTCAGAGAGTGGATTGAGTTTTCGAGATTATCCCGCCACTGCCCGAGCTTGCCACGCTTGGTTTCTCCTCCCTCCTCCGCCGTCTGGAGCTGGGAGGAAAGAGCACTCAAGTCATCGAACAGGATCAGGAGGTCGCGAATGAACGGCTTCTGTAACGATTCATGGAGAAAGTTGTCCCGATACTTTATCAGTTCCTGGTGGAGCGAATCGAAGAGCCGCTGGTTTACGGTCTCGGTATTGCGGAGCGCGACCATATGCTCGTCCATTTTTCGGAATTGCTCCGCGAGATCGGTTTGGTCCGTGGCCGCGGTCTTCCCGAGCCGGTCGGCCACCCTCTCTTCGAGACTTTGCAAGCGCCCATTCAGGGCGCTGAATTCCCGCAAGATTTGCGCGAACTGCTCGCTATTGTGACCCTCCTCCAAGGCATCCTCCGGAAGCGCTTTCTCCGCTTCGGCGCTCAGCTGCTGCATGGTGGACGCAAATTCGTCGCTGATCTTGATCTCCATCAGCGTTTTTCGTCGTCAATTTTGCCAAGGAAAAATTTACGGACGGCGTCGACCAATCCCGGGATATCATGCCGTCGCGCTTCGACGCCGACGGTTAACCCGTGATCGCGGGCAGTCTGCGAAGTCACCGGCCCGATGCTGGCGACCTGCATTTTCTCCGGCCACGGGAGTCCAAGCGCCAGAAAATTCTCGACCGTCGATGAACTGGTAAAAGTGATCAAATCCGCGCCCTCCTCCAATAAACGTCGGCGCGCGCCGCTGTCGTCGCGCGTTTCGGGCACCGTGCGGTAGGCGAAACCTTCGTCCACAATAGCTCCCAAAGCCGATAGCTCCTTGGGTAGCAAATCCCGCGCCTTTTCCGCCCGGGCGAGAAGAATGCGCAAGTTTTCGACGCCCCCCTGTTTGCGGAACTCGCGCACGATCGATTCCGCGACAAATTCCTCCGGTTGCAAATCCACCTTGAGATGGAAGTCCTTAATCCGCTGCGCGGTGGCCGGACCGATCGCGGCAATGCGCGCGCCGCCGATTTCCCGCGCGTCGCCGTAGAGCTTGTAAAACAGATCGAAAAAAGCCGTCACCCCGTTCGGACTGGTGAATACAATCCAGTCGTAAGCGTGCGCGTCCTGCACTAGCTCTGCGAACGCGCGCAGGTCACTCGGCGGTTCGATCTTAATGGTCGGCAGCTCGATCACATCCGCGCCGAGCGCGCGTAATTGGTCGCTCAAGATGCCCGCTTGCGAGCGCGTGCGGGTCACCACGATTCGTTTGCCGGAAAGCGGCCGATTTTCGAACCAATTCAATTTGTCACGCAGGGCGACGACGTCGCCAAAAACGGCCACCGCAGGCGCGGTGAACGCTTTCTCCGCAACCCTCTGCGCGATGTTTCCCAAGTTGCCCACGAGCGTCTCCTGCCGGCCCGTCGTTGCCCAGCGGATGAGCGCCACCGGCAGATCGTTTCGCATTCCGTTCGCCAGCATTTCGCGCGCGATCGATTCGATGCGTTCCACGCCCATCAGCATTACCTGTGTGCCTCCGAGTTTGGCGAGCGCAGCAAAGTCGATCGAAGTCCCGGATTTTTCCGGATCTTCATGCCCCGTGAAAAAGGTGACGTGCGAATTCTTTCCGCGGTGGGTAATCGGAATTCCGGCGTAGGCCGGTCCGGCAATCGCCGAAGTAATTCCCGGAACGATGATGAATGGAACCTTGGCGGCCGCCAAAAATTGCGCCTCCTCTCCACCGCGGCCGAACACGAACGGATCACCGCCCTTGAGCCGGACGACTTGTTTGCCCGCCTGCGCCTTCTCGACCAGCAGCGCGCTGATTTCATCCTGCGTCAGCGTGTGAGCGCCCGCCTTCTTTCCAGCGTAGATGATTTCGGCGCTTTCCGGCGCCCATTTCAACAGCTCCGGATTGGAGAGGTAATCGTAAACAATCACGTCGGCCTGCTCGATGCATTCCTTCGCCCGGAGCGTGACGAGCCCCAGATCACCCGGCCCCGCACCGACCAGGAAACATTTCCCCTTCGATTTCTTATCCCCCATTGATTTGCTCCAATAACTCGGCGGCCAACGGTTCTACCCCTTTGGCGATTGATCCTTCTACTTCTCCCGCACGCGGTTCCGCTTTTCCCGGCTCGAAAACCTGGGCGCGCATTCTCAGCAAGTTCGCTTCGATCGCCGCCAGCACGCCGACCGGCGAACCACAATCACCCTGCAGTAGCCGCAAGAATTCGCGTTCCGCCTGCAAACAAAGAAGCGTTTCCATTTGGTTTATCGGGTCAACGATTGCCTTCGTCCTTTCATCGTCGCTTCTCAGCTGAATTGCGATCACGCCCTGGCCGCCGGCCGGAAGAAATTCATCCCGCGGCAAGATTTCCGCGTGGAATACCGCGTCTTCAAAAGAAAATGAACCGCCCGACAAATCGTAGCCCAGCCGTTCAACGCCAGCGCGGGCCAGCACAATCGCGTCCCAGTCGTTTGTTGCCAGCTTGCGCAAGCGCGTCGGGACGTTCCCGCGAAGATCGACAATCCGGATCTCCGGATGTTTCCAGTGAAGCTGATACTGTCGCCGGACACTGCCCGTCGCGACAATCGCCTCCGCTCCCAGCGAGGCCAGACCTCCGGGAATCTTGCCGATCAAAACGTCATCCACCGCAGCGCGAGGCAACACGCCGGCTACTTTCAATCCCCGGGTCGCTTCGCTCGGCAAGTCTTTCGCGCTGTGCACGGCGACATCGATCTCACCTGCCGCCAGGACGCGCTCGATTTCCCCCGTGAAAAGCCCTTTGCGGCCGGCGCGCGGATCGACGACCTCACTGGACTGGGCGCTCTCCTGGTCGCCGCGAGTCTTGATAATCTCAACCTTGACTTCGAGAGCGGGCCAAACCCGCCGCAACGCCGCCGCCACCATCGCCGTTTGCGCGCGGGCGAGTTCGCTGCCGCGCGAGCCCAGAATAATCTTCGAAACGTCGGCGCTCATGACGCGCCGCTACGGTTGGGAAGCGCGCAGCGTCGCTTCATCCAACGCGGTCGAAACGACGGGACTCCGAGCGGGAGTATCGTGACCGCACCACGCGCGAAAATCCGCAACGTGTTCCGCGATGATCCCCTCGCCCGCGGCGATCTGCTGGCGCCGGAGTGTGAGGGATTGCTCGGCGATCGATTGCAATGAATCGATGTCGTAAAGAAATACGCCATCCATGTCATTCACCTCGGGCGCGACGTCGCGCGGCACTGCGATATCGATGATAAAAAGCGGTTGGTCGGAACGCTCTCGAATGAGCGGGTCCAAAATATCTGGGGTTAACAGAGGCTCGTCGGCTGAAGTGGACGAAATCAAAATGTCGATCTCCCGGCACTGATTCGTCCACTCGTGAAACGAGACTGCGCGGCCCCGCACGAGCGCAGCCAAACTTTCCGCACGCTCAAACGATCGGTTGCTCACCCGGATGTCGGTGACGCCCCGCGAGCTCAACGCTCGCGCGGTCCGCTCACTGGTTTCGCCCGCGCCCAGGAGGAGAACCTTCCGATCGCTCAGATTGCCGAAAATCTTGACCGCTAGATCCACCGCGACTGATCCGACGGAAACCGCTCCTCGCGTGATGTCCGTCCGGCTTCGGACTTGTTTGGCCACGCGAAACGCGCGCTGAAAAAGACGGTGGAGCAAAGGCCCGGCGCTCCCCGATTCGCGGGCTTGCGCGTAAGCTTTTTTCACCTGCCCCAGGATTTCCGTTTCGCCGATTACCATTGAGTCGAGGCCAGCCGCCACGCGGAAAAGGTGCCGCACGCACTCTTCTTCCTCGTAGCGATAAAAAGCATTGGCATCCTCGAGTGCTCCCACCGCACCGCGAACGAGGCAACGCGTGACCTGATCAGTTGTGATGGGACTCGGACTCGAGAGGTAGACCTCCACTCGATTGCAAGTCGCGAGGATGAGCGCTTCCGCGCAGCCGGTTTCCGTTCGCAACGCTTCCTCCGAGCGTTGCAGAGCGTAGCGCTCGCGTGTTTCGACGCTCGCGGTGTGATGGCTGATTCCGACGCAGAACAGGCTCATTACATCGGGGGATTCTGCGATACGAAATTGATAGCCCACAAAACCGAGATCGCCACACTAAACGCCAGCACGCAAAGCGCCGCCACACGCTTCGGCGCGAACCAGTGAAGATGCCGGCCCTGCAGGATCGCACCGTAAAAAAGCCAGACGCCGATTGCGCAAATCATCTTCACCCTGGGCAACGGCCCGCCGGTGAGAAATCCGCTGACGAGGCCGGCGGTATAGAGGGCAAAACCAAGCCAGAGCAGGCGCGTGAGCGCGGTGAAGAGATTCGTCAGCGGCGGCAGATGATAAAAAATGGAATGCAACTGATGCGTCTTGAGCTGCCGCTCCTGCACGAGGTACATCACGCCGGCCACGCACGAGAGAGCGAAGGCGCCGTAGGCAATCATCGAAACCGAAGCGTGAAATTCCAGCCAGGGATTCGCGGGCAGACGGGCCTGGTGCGGAACATCGATCGGCGCGACGAGAGCGAAAGTTTGCAGAGCGAAAACCAGCGGCGCAGTGAACGCACCCATGAGCGAGAGCCGATAGGTGGGCCCGACCATCAGATAAATGAGCGCGACCGACCACGCGAGAAACACGAATACTTCGAACAGATTCGTCAGCGGACACCGGCCCAGCGCATGACCCCGCACCGAAAGAAAGGCCGTCTGGAAAAGGAAGCCGGCCCCGATCGCGAAAAAATTGAAGCGGCCATGTAGCGCAACCCGGTCGCGCACCGCGAGCAGCGTGCGTACAACCGCCGTGAGATAACAAAGCGTCGAGGCAATCAGAAGCGGGCGATCCATCGGGAGTGCCCAGTGTAAAGACAGGGCCTCCTCTTGGCAAACCTGCGCTCACCTCGGTCTTGGCGCGGGCGTTGACCTGTTTCAGGCGAAACAGTAGCGTCGCGCCATGGTTGCCGACGTGATTGATGAACTGCGCGCCGCGGTGCGCGATGTGCCCGATTTTCCGAAGGCCGGCATCGTTTTCAAGGACATCACGCCGATCCTGAGCAGCGGAAGACTCTTCCGGTCGTCGATCGATGTCTTTCTCGAGCAATGCCGCGGCAAAGAGATCGACAAGATTGTCGGGATCGATGCCCGCGGATTTCTTTTCGGCTCTGCGGTGGCCTATGAGTTGGGGGTCGGTTTTGTGCCGCTCCGAAAAAAAGGCCGCCTGCCCTACAAGACTGAAAGCGCGAAATATTCGCTCGAATATGGCGAGGCTGAAATGGAGCTGCACATCGACGCCATTGAGCGCGGAGAGAAAATTGTCCTGATCGATGATTTGCTCGCAACGGGCGGCACCTCCGCTTCGGCTGCCACGCTGATTCAAAAAGTCGGGGGCGTTCTCTTGGAAGCGCAGTTCCTGATCGAGTTGGAGTTCCTCCACGGCCGCGAAAAGCTGGCGCCGATTCCGGTCGTTTCGTTTCTGAAATACTGAGCGCATGATCTTGCGCGGTTTAACTGTCATCCCGAGTTGCGCAGACGGCGAGGGACCTCACACCGCAATTTCCATCACACAAGAGATGTCACGCCTCGCTGCCGTGAATGCATAAAGGATCGCGAAAGCGGTTGAGCGCCGGCGACGTCCCTCGCCGTCTGCGCGGCTCCGGATGACAGCAAAATGCTCTTCAATTGTCGTGACACGAGCAACTGTCGCCACAGCCACGGTCCGCCACGATCACTTCCATCTTAATTTCCTGAAGCGCGAGCTGATCGTGAATCAGATTAAGTAAAGCAAGCGCGCGATCGTCCGGCATGTAATCGCAGCGCAGTTCGATGCGCGCCGGTTTGCCGGCCAGCTCCGGATGCGCCGCGATCATCTCTCCGTCGAGCAGGAAGGAGACGTAAGCATTGAATTTTTCCTGGAGCTCATGTAACCGCTCATCTGAGTCATCCCATGGCCGCGACTCGTGCATCGCGAGAAGAATTTCATCGGTTTTTGGGTTGAGCGCGAAAAGGTCGATCACGCCGGCCCGCTCGACTCCGCCGCGCGGCGGTTCGCTCACGGGACTGCCATGCGAAGAACTTGTCACAGCGAGAGGTTCCTCGACTTCGCTCGGAATGACAAGGACAGGTCCGTTGGTGTAAGCTCGGCGATGGTGAGGTCGCTTTGTCTTATCTGCTCCGCGCTCTTTTTCTCCGCGAAGATTGCTCCCGCGCAATTCACGGCGGCCTTGCTGCAAAACAACAGTTACTGGGGCGACGGCAAGGCCGAGTTCAATATCTACGACGCGCAGATCGCCCGGTATGGCGTTCCGCGTCCATGCGAAGTCCTGCACATTCTCGTGCGCGAACCGTTCGATTCGAAACAATTGGTGAAGCCGGAGGGTTCGCCGCGGCCCGATACGATCGCGGTCCTGAAGCTCAATCAGATTCTTCACGTTCCGACCGGCCTCTACGTCTACCAACAAATGCACTCGAACTTCTGGCGGGTGGACGATGCGAAGCTCCTGAAGTTTTCGCTCACGAGCAATGACAGCTGCGGCAACACCTACAAGGAAGCGCGCCGCACCGGTGATCAACTCAGCTACGTCTACCACACCTACTGGGATGGGATGGCGGAAGGAAAAGAGAACATCGCTCTGCCGGCCAACGGCTACTTTTACGACGAGCTGCCCTGGCTGGTGCGGACGCTCGACTTTACCAAATCGACCGGAGAATTCGAAGTGCAGCTGGCGGGCTCAATCATCAACTCGAAGAAAGACACCATCGTGTTCAAGCCGGCAAAGATCTCATTCAGATCGACAGAGCGGACCATCGAGGTGGCCGTGCAGCACGCCGCGGGTGCCGACAAATTCGTGCTGGACCGCGACGGTCCTCATCTCCTGCGCGAATGGACTGCGGCCGACGGAAGCCATTTGAAGATGAAACGCAATCTGAAGGTCGATTATTGGAACTACAACAAGCCGGGCGACCGGGAGCGCGCGTTCGCGAATCCGATGTTGCGCCAGCCGGATTGACCGGGTTCCTCGTCATCGTGCTCGTGCTCCTGTTCGCCTTTGGACGAACTCGCCGTGGCGAGCCCGTGATCGAAAGCGATTGAAGCAAAGGCAGCGACCGCGTTTAATCTTGTCCGTGGCAAAACGACGCAAATCCGCAGGACTGACGTTACTCGGCAAGAGCGAGGCACAACTGCCCTCGTCGCCCGCGGAGGCGCGGCTCGAAACATTCCCAAATCCTGCGCGCCGAAATTATCGGATCCGATTCGAGACCGCGGACTTCACTTCGCTCTGTCCGGTCACCGGCCAGGTGGATTTCGCCCAAATCACCATCGAGTACGTGCCGGATGCGGATTGCATCGAGAGCAAGTCGCTGAAGTTCTACCTCGCTTCCTACCGCAACGAACGCGCTTTCAACGAGGCGGTCACGAACGGGATTCTCGATGATTTTGTGCGCGCGTGCTCGCCGCGCGAAGCGGTCGTGACTGCGGAATTTTCCGCTCGCGGCGGGATCGCCTTGACCGTTCGCGCGGAATACCCCGATGCGAAACCATCCAGGTAAGGACGGCGCAGCGTCCGTGCCCAGCCGATGAAGCGCGCGGTCGTGCTTCTGAGCGGCGGGCTCGATTCCGCCACCACGCTTGCCATTTGCATTCGCGAAGGATTCGAGCCGTACGCGCTGTCATTCGAGTACGGACAGCGGCATGACATCGAAGTTCTGGCGGCAAAACGCGTCGCGGCGTCTCTCGGGGCGCGCGGACATCGAATCGCCGAGATCGATTTGCGCATTTTCGGTGGATCGGCGCTGACCGATGAAATCCCGGTACCGAAAGACCAAGCCGCCGGCGCGGACATTCCGATCACCTACGTGCCCGCGCGGAACACCATATTTCTTTCCTATGCGCTGGCCTGGTCTGAAGCGCTCGGGGCCGCCGATATCTTCATCGGCGCGAACGCGATCGATTACAGCGGGTATCCCGATTGCCGGCCGGCCTTCATCGCAGCGTTTGAAGACCTGGCAAATCTTGCAACGAAAGCCGGAGTGGAGGGCACGCGTTTCCACGTGCACGCGCCGCTCCTCGCGATGTCGAAAGCGCAAATCATTCAGAGAGGAATCGAACTGGGCGTCGATTTTTCTCTGACGCATAGTTGCTACGATCCCACCGAGGATATGCTCGCCTGCGGCACCTGTGATTCGTGCCGCATCAGACTGGAAGGCTTCCGCGAAGCCGGGCTGAAGGACCCGATTCCATACGCCACAAAATGAAACGGCTGTTCGCGGTGTTTGTGCTCACGCCACGCGAACAGCGCCTCGTTATTTTCGTTGTGCTCGCGCTCGTTATCGGACTTTCGATCAAGCATCACCGGGATATGAGCGTGAACGAGGGGCCGAGAGTTAGCTCGGAACCCTCGCTCGCGCCACTCGTGTCGCCAACGCCTAACGAACAATAATTTAGAGGCCCTCGCCGCAGCGAGCGCTTCTGCATTTCAAAGCCCCGGAATGTGACCGTAACCGATGAATGACGGGCTCATCCTGCCTTCGTCCGTCTTGCCTGGACGCGGGATCTTGAAATCGAAAACGCTGACCCCGTAACGTGACTCACCCTTGTAAGTTCGGCCATCACTCGCGCCCACCATGATGCGCTGATTGGTTCCCTTTTCGCGGCCGAGATAAATCATCGCGTGGGTGATCGGCGGATCTCGCTCGATGGTGTAGGTCCCCGTCCAGAAAAGAAGATCGCCGGGAACGAGTTCGTCGAGTTCGAAGGTGTCCTCATGCCGGCTGTTGACCGCTTTGAAATTCCCCGCCTTGCGCACCCAAACATATTGCTGGCTGGAATCGCGCGGCACCTCAGGCACGCCGTTCTGCGTGAGCACGTAAAAAACAAAACCGGAGCAATCCATCCCGCCGGCTGCCGGATCGGCCGAGCCGTATTTGTAATCCAGATTCCGTGTTGTCAGCTCGAGCGCGGTATCAATGATCTGGCGCACGTGCGGCTGGTAGTTCTCGTAACCGGCTATGTCTCTGGCTGCGATGGTGGCCGGCGCTCCTTTTTTCTTGGGCGAGGGCGAAGGCGACGGCGTGACACTGGGCGTTTCGTTTGCTCCGGGTGTAGCCGTCGGACTCGACGAAGGTTCTGGAGATTCCCTCGGAGTTGGCGACGGCGACTTGCGTTTCTTCTTCGGCGAAGCGCTCGGCGAAGAGTCCGGGGCCGGCGGGGGTGAAGGCTTTCTTTTCTTCTT
>JBEEHC010000141.1:0-35486 GCA_041167205.1 Verrucomicrobiota bacterium | reverse complement strand
ATCTGGATCACTCGAATTACGACACCAACGGCGTGCTGGTGAACCCGGGCTCCCAGATTGCGTTCGACATTTTCGTGAGCGATTTTCGGATTAATCTCCACGATCGTTTTTCACTCGAACAGGATCCCGTGGCGGAAGTGGCCCTGAGTAATGTGGCCGATTACGGCCGCTTTCAGAACACTGCAGGCGTCTCGGTCCTCTGGGATTTGAATGCAGCCGTCGTGACCGTGGGTTACGACCACTACAATTTCATCTCGACCACTTCAACCTTCGACTACCTCGATCGCAATGCGGAGATGTTTAACGGCTCGATTGCTTTCACCCCGAGTTCGACGATAAGCGTCGGCCTCGAGGGAGCCTACGTCGACACCTACTACGACCAGAATATCCTGAACGATTCTCAGACATACAGCGCAGGCGTTTTCCTCGAGACGCAGATCACCAGCTTTGTGAAATTGCGGGTCGCAGGCGGCTATCAGAATATCAATTTCGATAATACGGGTTTGGTCAATGATCCGCATGACCTCAAGGATTATTATGCGAACGCGCTTCTTTCCCACCGCGTCAATTCCGTGCTCACCCACAGCCTTTCCGCGGGGCATGAAACGCAGCTGGGCATCAATTCAAACTACATAAAATTGAACTACGTTCGGCACACCGCGAACTGGAACATTCTGTATCACACCCTGCTTTCGACGGAATTATTTTACGAGAATGCGAAAGATTCCGGTGGCAACGGGCCCCTCTTTGTTCCCCCGCCCGGGGTTTTTCTGTTCAATCCTTTTGTCGCGGAGCACATCCACCGATATGGCGGCGCTTTGACTCTTGGCTATCAGCTGACGCAGCACGTCACGCTTGGGCTTCGTTATCAATACACTCAGAAGGATTCGGATCAGGTCCTGCGCGATTACCGCCAGAATCGCGTCTCGCTTGATGGCACCTACAGCTTCTAAGGAGACAATTGCAATTGCATGAGAACCTGGGCTTTCACCTTCCTCGCCGCTGCCTCCATCGCGGCGCCTATGCCGCTTTCGGCTCAGGAAACCAGCCCGGGAACGATGCCGCCTCCGATTCCCAAAGCCGCCGCGGTCGAACCGGCAACCACCAGCACAGTCATGCGAACCAATTCCATGACGGTGCTCGACGACAAAAAGAAACTCGGGTCTAACGATTTCGTCAGCTTCCGCGTTGTCGAGGATCGCGACAACGAATCCCAGCATTTGCGCGTCAACGACAGCGGCGAGCTGGAGGTTCCTTATGTCGGGCTCGTCCAGGCAGCGGGCAGGAGTTGCAAGGAGCTGGCTTATACCGTTAAAGCCGCCCTCGAGCGTGAATACTACTACCACGCCACTGTCATCATCGCAGTCGATCACATCAGCGAAAAGTCTCGCGGGCGAATCTACGTGTATGGCTCCGTAAAAGGGCAGGGGCCGCAGGAAATTCCGGCCGACGAATCGTACACCGTGAGCAAAGCAATCATCCGTGCGGGCGGTTTCGGCGATTTTGCCAACAAGCGAAAAGTGAAACTAACGCGCAAGGGCGGCAAGGATTTTGTCGTCGATTTGAAGCGGGTGATCGAGGAAGGCCACACGGAAGAAGATGTGGTCCTGCAACCGGATGATCAGATCTATGTCCCGCAGCGTTTGATCAACATGTAATTTATGCGAGCCCCGGCCCCGGATCGTCCTTCCTCCGCCTCCTGGAGCACTGCGTTCATCACGCGGCTCTACCGTTACAAATCGTTACTGCAGCGACGCTGGTGGATCCCGGTCCTGACGATTTGCCTCGGGCTCTTCGTGCAGGCCTGGCTGATTTACCAGACGGCGCCTTTGTTCCTTTCCGCGAGCAAAATGATGCTCGCCGGAAAATTGAACCTGACCCAGAGCGCCGTCTACAGCGAAGACAACGTGAATTTTTACGGCACCCAGATCCAGCTCATGCAAAGCGCGGAAGTGCGGCGCACCGCCGAAGCGCTCGTCCGCTCGACCCATCCGGAATTACAACCGGTGCCAGTCGAGATCACGGTCACGCAGAAGCCGCGCACTTCGATTTTCGACCTGCAAGCGATCGGCAGCACAGCGGAATACACCCAGGCCTATCTCAACGCGGTCATGCAGAAGTACCTCGATTTCAAGAAGGGCATGCGCGAAGACCAGGGGCACAACGTCACGACCGCGATTACCGAGCAGCTCATCTCGGTGGAAAAAGATTTGCGGAACGGCGAAGACGAAATGCTCGAATTTCAAAAGGCCAATAATATTGGCTTCATTCAGGAAGAAGGGAACAGCGCGGCCGCATATCTCGTACGGCTAAATCAGCAGTTCGCCGCCCTCAAGACGGAATACGACCTCCTTAGTCTGCTTGATCTCGATCAGAATTTGGATCGGACGCAAAAGACCCGACCGGATTCCTCCGCTGGGACGCAACCGGCGGAAGATCAAAGCGGCGGAATGCCTTTTTCCGACGTGGGGCCCGAAGGCGATTACCTGAAAGCGAAGCAGGCGCTGCAGTTGCTCAAGGCGGAAAAGGACACCCTTTCGAAGGACCTTCGCCCCAAGCACCCGAAAATCATCAAGCTCAACGATGAGATCGCGAAGTCAGAAAATCTGATCAAACTTTACCGGGCGGACACCGTGGAAAAACTTGAGACCCGCCGCAAGTCCATCGGCAAACAGATGGAGAACTTGCAGAGCAACATCAAGGAGTGGGAGAGCAAAGCCCTCGATTTAAGTCAGCGGCTCGCGCAGTTCAATCGCGTTAAGGGAAAAGTCGATCGGCTGAAAACTCTTTATGACCGCCTGACGAACAACCTCAAGGAAGTGAATGTTTCCCAGACCGTCGATGGCAGTGATCAGATCTCCATCATGGAAATGGCGGGTCCCCCGATTTCCGTGCGGCCCGGCCTGCTCAAGAGTCTTCTCATCGGTCTTGCCTGCGGGGCGCTCGCCGGTATCGGTATCCTGCTGCTGCTCGACCGGATCGACGATCGGATGGCTTCCTTTGGCGAATTCCAGCATCAGTTCTCCGAGAACGTTCTCGGCCAGATCCCGAAGGAAAAGACGAAGGGCAGAGTCACCCTGCTTCAGCCCGACGATGCCCGCCACGTTTTCGCCGAATCTTATCGCAACATCCGTTCCTCGATTTTCTTCATGCCTTACGAGGGACCGCGGCCTAAGACCCTTCTGATCACCAGCTCTGTTCCGAACGAAGGCAAATCGACTATCTCCTCCAATCTGGCGATCACGATGGCGTTGTCGGGCGCGCGCACCTTGCTCATTGACGGCGATCTCCGCCGGGGCGCGCTTCGGGAAGCTTTCGGCATCTCATCGACGATCGGTTTCTCAGAAGTCTTGAAACAAGAGGTGAACTGGCGCGAAGTGGTGGTGCCGACTTCCTACCCGAGCCTAGCCCTGCTTCCGCGCGGCAAGACGCTGGGGCAGCCGAGTGAGCATCTTCTGCGGGATTCCACGGATCAGCTTTTGAAGGAGCTATACAACTACTTTGACTACATCATCATTGATAGTTCACCGATTTTGGCGGCGGATGATTCCACCAGTCTCGCACCGAAGATTGATGCGACACTTTTCGTTGTCCGGCTTTCCTATACTTCCGCGCGCCTGACGAGAAAATCGCTCGAGCTGCTTTACAATCGTCAGGTCAATGTGGCCGGCGTCATTCTGAACTACGTCGATACGTCGCTGCCGGAATATTATTACTACCAGTATTCGGAGTACTACAACACGCCGGCACCGGTTGAGGAACATGCGATCGCTGCATCGCATCACGTTCAGCCGAAACAGATTCAAACCTCGTAGCGCGCGCCCAGATTTCCGGGCCGATCTCGAGCGGACAAGCAACTTTGTCCTGAACTGCCGCGGTTTTCGCAGTGTGCGTTTGTCAGGCAATTGATGATGCCAAATTACGGCTATCACCTGGCCCGGGCCAAGGGAAACGCGGTCCGAACGATTTATCGGACTCTGCTGCCCTCGATCGCACGGCGTCGTCTTCCCAGTGGCGCCACAGGTCCGCTCAACGTGTTCGCCTATTCCGGCGAGAGCGCTTTGCCGGAGCAGGTCGCCTCCATTCGCTCCTTCCTCAGACATGCCGGACGGCCCAGACGGTTCACCGTGGTTTCCGATGGAACGTTGTCCGTCCGCAGCAGTCGCATCCTGCAGAGTCTCGATTCTGTGGTCTCAGTTTCTAGTTCGGCGCAATGGCTGCCCAAAGACCTTCCCGCGAAAATTTATTCCTATCTGACCACCCATCCAACAGGCAAGCAATTGGCCCTGGTCATGTCTCTGCCCGACGATGGACCAACTTTATATGTTGATTCCGACGTTCTCTTTTTCCCCGGCGCGCGGGATCTTGTTGGCCTCGCGGAAACCGGCGGCGCACCGGCGTTCTATCTCGCCGATTGCCGGCTTTCGGCTGACGAACGTCTCTTCCGCGCCGACGCAGAAAAAGCGCATCCGGTGAATACCGGCGCTCTGCTTCTTTTCGAAAAACTCGACTGGACGCTGGCGATCCGCCGGTTCCTGGAGCTTGAGGGATTGCCAAATTTCTTCACGAACCAAACGATGACGCACCTTGCGATGCACGCGAACGGGGCGTCGCCTCTTGATGATCGGAAGTACGTTCTGCGGCTGGACGATCAGTTCGTTTACCCGGATCGTTACGCCAGCCGCGACCTCGCGCTTCGTCACTACGTCAATCCTGTGCGGCACAAGTTTTGGACAACGATCGCTCGACGGATCCGCTGATTATGGAGAACCAGGACAATCCGCTTCGCCTCTTGCTGGTCGTCAATCTCCCGTGGGATTCGCGCCTCGGCGCAGTGCGCATTTACATGGAACTCGCCGAGCAATGGCGGACCTCCGGCCATCTGGTTGAGCACTACAGTCTTTCCGACGCCTTTCCCGGTGCGCGCGCCTCTTCGGCAATTTTTGCGCTTCGACAGCTTCTCTTTTCCTACAAGGCGGCGGCTTTCGTCAGGAAGAATAGCGCGCGTTTTGACGTGATCGACGCGCTGATTGGTGTGCTTCCATTTTCCAAGAGCAAACTCGGATTCCACGGTTTGCTCGTCGCGCGTTCAGTCGGTTTGTACCGGCTCTATGAGCAATTCGACCGGAGCGTCGAAAGGCGATGGCCGGGCCGGCCGAAGGGCAAATTTCTTGGGCGAATTTTCTACGCGTTCACGCGGCGGCGGTTACTCCATGCTTCTGACCGAGCGGTTCGTCATGCCGACCTGATCAACGTTCCAAATGAGGAGGAAGCGGTTTGTTTGCGCCAGGAAACAAAAGCGGATCTTCCGATCCTGGTGCAACCGTACGGATTGACCGCTGAACGCCGTGAGGCCTTTGTCCAGGCCGCGGCGTCCGCGGAGATCCGTCAGGCGCAACAGAGGATTTGTTTCATCGGAATGTGGGGGGCGAGAAAGGGCGCGCGCGACTGGTCGGGGATCATCCGGCGAATTCGCGCGCGCATTCCCCCGGCCCAATTTCGTTTTCTCGGGACGATGGTCGATTCGAAAGCGATCCTGCGCGATCTGCGGCTCGCTACGCTCGAAGGCGTGGAATTTATTTCCGACTATCAACCGGATGATCTGCCAGGTCTGTTGGCTGATTGCACCGTTGGTGCATTTCCGAGTTATGCCGAAGGATTTGGCCTGGCCGTCTTGGAGCAACTCGCGGCCGGCATCCCTACAATTGCCTACGACACGGCGGGGCCGCGCGACCTGCTGGGTGAGCGTTTGCCCGAACTTCTCGTCCCGAAAGGCGATCTCGATGCGTTCGCCGAGAAAGTCTGCGGGGTCCTCGAGTCGCCTCTCGATGTTTATCAGCAACACTCCGCGCGCAGCACGAAAGTGGCGGCGGAGTTTTCCTGGCCCGCGATTGCGCAAGCAACGCTCGGCAACTACCGCGACGCGGTGACAGCCCGCTCCGCGGCAAAGATCCTGTTCGTGCAACCCTTCAGCCTCGGATCGCCGGGCGGCGGCGCCCGCATTCTGCGCGCATTGCTCGAGCGCGCCCCGTTTGCCTGGCAGAGCGTTTGCGCGTCACCCCAGAGGCCGGGAGTCAGATCGGATGAAACCTATCTGCGCACTCGTCCATGGTGGGGACGGATCGAGCGCAGCCGGTTCGCCGCCATTCCCAATGCCACGGCGCCATTCTTCGCGCCGCTATTTCGCAGGCGATTGAAACAGCTGTGCCTCACGCTGCATGCGCGCGCCATCCATGTGGTGCCGCATGCCGTCCTCGATTTTGCGCAAGCCCACATAGTCGCGCGCGAGTTGGAGCTGCCTTTTTTTGTTAGCATGCACGATGATCTCGCCTACACGGCAGTTGGTGCGGCGCAATACGAAAAAATCAACGCCGCCATCCGTAGCACCTGGCGCGAAGCTTCGGCCCGCTTCGTTATCTCCGAAGCGCTGGGGCGCGAATACTGCGAACGATATGGCGCCCGCGATTACCATGTGGTGACTGACGGACTCACCGATCTCACGCAGCCTCGCGCTGGCGCCGATCCCAACGAGTTAAGAATCTACTTCATGGGCCTTTTCCACATGGTGTATGAGCGCAATCTCCGCGCTCTGCTCGATGGTCTCAAGATTTTTGAGGGCCAACATCCGTCAATCAGCGTTCAGCTGACGTGCCGCTGCGAACACATTCGGCCGCAGGTCCTGGCCGGCGCGAAGGTCGTGTCGGTTTTGCCATTCGCAAGCGAAACGCAGGTCAAACGGGACATGGAAAGCGCGGACCTGCTTTACATGCCGATCCCTTTCGGCGAGGCGTACGAGAAGTTCGCGCGCTATAGTCTCTCCACAAAAATGGTGACCTATGCCGGCAGCGGCGTTCCGATTTTGTATCACGGCCCGGCCGCCTCCGCGGCGTACGATTTGTTGAGCAAAAACAACGCGGCATTCTTGCTTCCCACTCTGGAGCCAGAGGAAATCGCCCAAGCGCTTTCCGGATTAACCCAGCAAAAGCGAGCGGAAGTCGCCGCAAACGCCCTCGCGCTCGCGGAGCGCGAGTTCATGCTCGTCGATCAGACACGCAAGTTCTGGGACGCGTTTTCAAGTGTGCTTTCTCCCACATGAGCGCGCCTCCGGCCGTTGTCATCACCACACGCCTGCCGCCGCGGATTTGCGGAATCGGCGCGTACAGCTGGCTCGCGCACAAACATCGGCCTGGCGATTCGTCGCCCGCTGAGTTTCTCGTCATGGAGGGCGCGGCCGAGTCGCGTGCTCTGCTGGGCTGGGACGCGATCACCGATTTCAATGGTGATCCGGGGAAACTCGGGCACGCGCTCGATCGAGCGGGTCCGGCACGTGTTCTCGTCCATTATGCCGGCCGGGCCTATCAACGTTTCGGATGCCCGACCTGGATGCCTGGCGTCCTATCGAAGTGGAAGGCGAAATTCCCGGCGGGACGTCTCACGGTCTTCTTCCACGAAGCACCCGGCAAATTACCGCGACTCTCGCGTCATTTTCTTCTGGGAAAAATAGGCGCGCGAATCATTCGCCAGCTTGCCGCCGTCGCCGACGTCCTGGTCACGAACACGGAGAATCACGTGGCGATACTTCGAAAACTGTCGGGTCGCGACGATATCCATTTCATCCCCATTGGGTCGAATATCGAACCGGTCGCGAGCTCGTCGCAGCCGCGGGTCGAGACAGAGTTCATCATCTTCGGTCTGCCCTTTGGGCGTTGGCAAACTCTGGAATGGTTCGACGCGGAGATACGCAACTGGCAGGCCAGCGGGCGGCTGACCAGCCTTCATTTGATTGGCCCGGAGGACGAGAAATTCACCGTGCTGGCGAATGAGTTGATAGATGGGTGGCCGAAGCCCGCCGTCGTTGTGCGCCACGGATTATTGCCGGACGCCGAAGTTGCACGCTTGTTCGCCCGCGCGCGGTTCGCCCTCACCAATGTAAGACCGGAGACGTGGAGCAAATCGGGCGTGTTCATGGCATGCGCGGCCACTGGTTGCGCCGTCGTCATCCAATTGGGCGATACTCAAACTGTTCCACTTTCCTACGCGGTCGCGGCCAACGAGGTGGAGAAGATCTCAGATGCGGAGCTCGCGAGCAGAACCGTTTCCCTCAAAGCGTGGTACTACCAAAATGCCGATTGGGATGTGACAGCCAAACGGCTCGCGGGCCTGTCGGAAATGAAGGAGCCGGAAGCGTGACCGGGGAAACCGTTATCGTTAGTCCCGAGCTCGAGGCGGGTGGAGTCGGCGATTACACGCGGCGGTTGCTGGAGAGCTTGCCTCGCATTGCGGGTTTGCGCTTGATCGTTCCGAAAATCGGAACCCGTCCCGTGAGTTCTTTCGAACAATATCCAGTGGAGGAGACCGACGGCACCATTCGAGACCTTTGCGATCGATTGCCAGCTCGTGGCAAGGTGCTCGTCCAGTACAGCGCTTATGGCTTCGATCGCCATGGTTATCCGCGGTGGCTAATTAAGGCATTGCGCGAGTGGAAAAAAGAATCGCAACGGACTCTGGCGATCATGTTTCACGAGATTTGGGGTTTCTGGCCTGTCTGGAACAAGAACTACATCGTGCAACGACTTCATCGCCGCGATCTCCGGCGACTCTTGCAGGTGGCGGACGCCGTTTTCACCAGCACGTCGAGTCAGGCAGCACATCTCACGGCCCTGTCACCCCGATGCTCCATTCAGGTCTTGCCCGTCGGTTCGAACATTCGGCGAGACCAAGCCACGGAGGGAGAAAGGGAAACAGGACTCGCAGTCCTCTTTGGTTTGCAGCGTTCACGCCTTCGCGCCTTGCGCAAGATGCATCCTGAATTGAAGGCGCTTGGTGCTGTTGGAAAAATCGGGAAAATCGTGACCGCGGGAGCTGGGCGATCGCGAGAGGGAGATGAGGAGGAGGTCGCGCTCTTGACGGAGCTCGAGTTGAGCGAAGGCTTCGATCAACGAGGCCCGCTTCCGGAGAAGAAAATTTCCGAGCTGCTCCTGGCGTGCGAGTTTGCCATCTCAGCGCAGGATGATCTTAGCATTACGAAGTCGGGCACTTTCATGGCTTACGCTGCTCACGGCTTGAATATTGTCTCGTGTTACGCGGACGCCTCGAAGCCCGAGCCTCTTTCTCTGCTGATTTCACCCGAGGAGTTGATGAAAGGTGTGACGCGGACGGAATGGCAATTGCGGGCCGAAAAGCTCCGGCAATGGCAGGACCGGACTGCGGCGTGGCCTCAGATCGCGAGGCAAATGGCTCAAGCTTTGGAAGCGTGAAACCGATCAAGCTACTTCTCGTTAGTCCGTGTCAGGGCGCATATGGCGGCATTGAAGCGTTCGTCCTCGCCGTCGCGGCGGCGGTTCGGAAGGAACCCGATTTCGAGGTTCGTGTCTGTTTCAAGAAAACCAAGCACTTTGCCCGGCAACCCAGTCTCAAGACGATGTTGCAGAACGAGCCGGGAGTTGAGTTCTGCGAGCGGGCTGACAGAGATTTGGCCAGGGCGATCCGATGGGCGGATGTCGTGCATCTGCAAAACGCGTCGCCCGATGTTGTTGCTTTGGCGAAACTGTTCCGGAAGCGCCTGGTCCTGACGATCCACAATTACATGTCGCGCGAGCTGAACGCGCATCGCCTTCTCTGGCGCTTGAGCGCGAAATTCGCGGATGCGCGCTGGTATAATTCGCAGTTTGTCTGGGATACTTGGGAAGGAGATGCGACGCGGCCGGGGAGCCGGAAAGTCGCAACCACTTCCAAATTGCCGGATGGATGGACGCCGCTGGAGGAGCGCGCGGGCTTTGCCTTCATCGGCCGCTGGATCGCGAACAAGGGAATCGACACCCTCCTCGATGCCTACGCGCAGGCTGACCTCGACCGCGAAAAATGGCCACTTGTTCTCATGGGCGATGGACCGCTGCGCAGCCTGATCGAATACGCCATTCAAAGGCGCGGCGTGACTGGCATTCGCGTTCTCGGTTTTGTCGATGAAGCGACGAAGGCGCAACAGATGAAGAAGGTGCGCTGGGTCGTTGTCCCGCCGAACACGCGGGAAGATTTCGGGCTGACCGCGATCGAGGCGCGTCACCTCGGCGTGCCGTGTATCATCACGCGTGATGGCGGGTTGCCGGAGGCGGGTGGCCTGCAGGCGCTCATCTGCGAACCAGGGGACGTCGCCGGTCTGGCGAAGTTGCTCGAGCAAGCGGCTGGGATGAGCGAGGCGGAATATGCGGAACGCGCGCAGCGAACCCGGGAAGAACTCGCGTGCGAACTCGAACCGATGGAATTTTACGCCCGCGCTTATCGGCGGATCCTGCAAGGCGAGCCGGTGGAAGGAATCTGATGGTCTTGCTGGCGCATCCTTTTGGAAACGCGAACGTGCGCGCAATCCTGAGCGCGCTCGACCAGGCTGGACTGCTGGCAAAATTCGTTACCGCGCTCGGTTGGTCGAATGCTTCGCCACTCGTGCATGAGCTTCCGGCGAGTTTGCGCTCCCAAATGGCGCGGCGCGGTTATGAGCTGCCACATTACAAAATCAAGATTTTCCCGACGCGCGAGGTCGTCCGGCTCCTCGCCCAAAAGATGCGCCAGCGCTGGCTGGTCGAGCACGAGCGGGGATGGGCCAGCATTGATCGAGTCTGGCGCGAGCTCGACAAATTTGCGGCCGACTCGCTGCGCGAATCGCATCAGAGGCAAAGCATCCGCGCCGTTTACGCGTATGAGGATTGCGCGGAGCGATTGTTTAAAACGGCGCGGGAGATTGGGGTCCGCCGCATCTACGATCTGCCGATCGCGTACTGGCAAACCGCCCAGCGTCTCCTGGGAGAAGAAGCGCAGCGTTATCCGGAATGGGAGCCCACGTTGGGCGGCACGCGTGATTCCGAAGAAAAGCTGGCGCGCAAAACGCATGAGCTCGAGCTCGCCGAGCTCGTTATTTGTCCGAGCGCGTTCGTTCTGGAATCGCTGCCGGAAAGCGCACGAGCTTCCAAGCCATGCGTGGTCGCGCCGTTTGGCTCACCCTCTCTCGAACAGGGCGAACTTGCTGAGCGCAAACCGAACGAGGGACCGCTTCGCATCCTTTTCGCCGGCGCGCTCACGCAACGGAAAGGCCTGGCCGATCTATTTGCGGCGATGAAGCTTGTCCCTTCGAAAGGGATCGAACTTGTCGTCATGGGCTCGCTCCTGCGCCCGCTGGCGTGGTATCGCGAACAATTCCCCCGCTTCAGTTATGAACCGCCGCGCCCGCATCGCGATGTGCTTCGGCTGATGCGGACCTGTGATGTTCTCGTCCTGCCCTCGATTGTGGAAGGCCGCGCACTCGTCCAGCAGGAGGCGATGGCCTGCGGCCTCCCGTTGATCGTGACAAAGAATGCCGGTGGCGACGACTTGATCGCGGAAGGGGAAACCGGCTTTCTCGTGCCAATTCGCGCCCCCGAGGCAATTGCGGAAAAAATTAACTGGTGCGCAACGAACCGTGCGAGCATCTCTGGCATGGCGATTGCAGCCCAAAGACGGGCGAGCGAACTTACCTGGCACGGTTATGGCCAAAAGGTCCTCGCCGCGATCCGATCCTTGACCGGCGAATGAACCCGAACAATCCCGAAAACCCGACGATCCGGAATATCCGCCGGCTCATCTGGCTCTATTTTTGGCTGCTCTTGCTCGAGGGTGCGCTGCGCAAGTGGGTGGTGCCCCAACTTTCGAATCCACTCCTGATCATCCGCGATCCGGTGGTTCTGCTCATTTACGTTCTCGCGCTTCGGGCCCGGGTGTTTCCGCGCAATGGCTGGGTGTTCTCGCTCGCCGTTATTGCATTTTTGTCGCTCGCGGTCAGTTTCATCGCGCTTTGGCCTTACCTCCCGCCGAGCCGGATCTTCCTCGTGAGCGGGTACGGTTTTCGGGCCAACTTCCTTCACTTGCCGCTGATTTTTCTGATGCCGCGCGTGCTCCGTCCAGAAGATGTGAAACGAATCGGATGGTGGGTGCTGATTATCCTCGTGCCGATGTCGCTCCTCATGGTCGCGCAGTTCCGGGCAGCGCCCGACGCATTGCTGAATCGGACCGCCAGTGGAGAGGGTGAGATGATGACGGCTGCGCTGGGAAAAGTTCGCACGGCTGCAACGTTTTCCTTTGTCGTAGGTGTGGTTGCCTACTTTGCCCTGGCAACTGGATTTCTGGTCTGGGCCGCCTTGAAGCGCGGTGCTTACAAGAATTGGGTGCTGTTTGCCGGCGGAAGTGCGCTCCTTATCGGGATCGCGGTCTCAGGGAGCCGCTCGGTGGTGGGGGCGTGTGTCGTAGTGGTTGCGTCCCTCCTGGTCGTTCTGTTCTTGCGCCCCAGCGCGGTCAATCGTTTCGGACAGGCTTTGCTCGTGACCGTCGTCCTCGGGTTCATCGTGACGCAGACGCCCGTCTTTAAGGAGGGCGTAAGCGTCTTGTCAGCGCGGTTTAGTGCTGTCGCCGAAGCAGAAGAACAATCCATCGTGATCGGTTTGATCTCACGGGTCTTCGATGGGTTTTCCGAAGCCGTTCGCGTTTATCCGGACGCGCCGTTTTTCGGTTACGGCTTGGGCATCGGCACCAACGCCGGCGCGAAGTTCCTCACGGGCCAGAACACTTTCCTTCTGGCGGAAGGCGAATGGGCTCGCCTGATTCTCGAGAGCGGACCGGTTCTGGGACTCGCTTTTGTGCTCTGGCGTTGCGCTGTCGTGGTCCACATCGGATTGCTTTGTCTGCGATCGGTGCGCCGAGGTAATGTCCTGCCACTCCTGCTTTTCAGTTCCGGCGGCTTGCCATTAATGAACGGGCAATTCGGTCCGCCTACGGTTCTGGGCTTCGCTGTTTTTACCACAGGTCTCGCCTTGGCGGCGCGAAATGCTGATGACGAAAGTGAGATCGTTGCTGCCGCCACCGTCAGCAGCACAGAAGCGAGCGAGCGAGTTGTGGGGCGTCGCTCCGCCTATGCCGATCGCATGCATGGTCCGGCTGCACCGCGCAATCAAAGCAATGGTTCTGTTGATCGGTAACTACCCGCCCGATCGGCAGCAAAGCATGCAGCGCTTCGCCATGATGATGCTGGAAGGCCTGACTACCGCGGGGGTGCCGGCAGAACTGATCCAACCGGAGCCATTCTTCGGGCGGTTTCGATATGCGGGCCGCTTCGTCGCGAAGTGGCTGGCCTACATCGATAAATTCGTTCTCTTTCCGCGGCGGCTCCGGAACAAATTGAAAGCCCGGCCCGGGTTGGTCCATATCTGCGATCACTCGAATGCGATCTACGCACGGCATGTTCGGGGAGTACCTGTCGTCGCTAGTTGCCATGACCTGCTCGCCGTTCGAGGCGCGCTGGGCGAACAAACCGATTGTCCGGCCAGCTTCACGGGAAAGCTACTTCAGCGTTGGATCATCTCCGGTCTGGAGGCGGCGACGGTTATAAGTTGTGTCTCGCAGGCGACGCTGGCCGACGCTCGGAGGCTGGTGACACGCCGGAACGGAAAACCCCGGCTGGAATTGATCGCGCTGGGCCTAAATTATCCATATCGGGAGTTGCCTCCGCGCGAAGCCCGCGCACGATTGGCGCAATATACCAGTCTCGCGCCGGGCACGCCGTTCGTTCTGCACGTAGGCTCGAACTTGCACCGGAAAAATCGTGAAGGCGTGCTCCGCATTTTCGCGCGGTGTAAGGATCGGTGGAATGGGTCGCTCGTTTTCGCCGGGGAACCGCCCTCGGACCCCCTTCGTTCGTTGGCTCGGCAATTGGGCGTCCTGGATCGAGTGGTTGAGGTCCCCCACGCGACGAGCGAATTGCTCGAAGCGCTTTACAACTGCGCGACAGCGCTGCTTTTTCCTTCGACTTTCGAGGGTTTCGGCTGGCCTATCGCCGAGGCGAACGCCTGCGGCTGTCCCGTTATCTGCACCGACCGCGAACCGATGACAGAAGTTGCCGGTAGCGCGGGGCTGACTCACGACCTCGAGGACGAAGCGGGATTTGCCGCTGATCTTCTGCTTCTCACGAACCCCACCGAACGCGAGCTTTGGAGCGCCAAGGCGCTCGAGAACGCGAAGCGATTTTCTGCTGCACCAATGATCGCGAAATACTGCGAGCTTTATCGCTCTCTTGCGCCGGTATGATGAGGCAAATCCTGATGTTTTTTTCCATCCTGCTTCCGTGGGAGATCAGGCGCTCCTTGCTCGAGAAACAGTTCGGCTACTCAATCCATCCCAGCAGCCGCATCGGCTTCTGTTGGATCTTTCCAAGACACCTGATCATGGAGGAGAAATCCCGTATCGGACACCTTACTGTTTGCAAGAACATCGACCTGTTGCACCTCGGGGCCCACGCAATCATCGGACAGCTGAATTGGATAACCGGCTTCCCCAGCGGCACGAGCCGGCATTTTGCCCATCAAACGGACCGGCGCCCCGAACTGATTGTCGAGACCCATGCCGGGATTAGCAGCCGGCATTTGATCGACTGCACCGCACGTGTTCGCATTGGCGCGTTCGCCACGGTCGGTGGATTTCGCTCGCAGCTCATCACGCACAGCATCGATCTCGCAGCCGGCCGGCAAGCAGCGGAGCCAATCGACATTGGCGAATACTGCTTTGTCGGGACGAATTGTGTGATGCTGGGCGGAAGCAGCCTGCCGCATCATTCGGTGCTCGGCGCCCAAGCATTGCTCAACAAAAAGTGGGATGAGCCTTATCGGCTTTACGGGGGCGTCCCAGCGAAACCATTGAAGGAATTGTCGCGGGAGATGGAATACTTCCGTCGCACCGAGGGATTCGTCTGGTAATCGCAGACGACCGCGCTCGGGAAAAATAGCATGTGCGGCATCGCAGTTCACTTCAGCCTAAACGGCCCCGCGAAGCCGCTGGACCTCCAGCTGATCAGACATCGCGGCCCCGACTCCTCGGGAGAATGGACCTCGCCGGATGGCCGATGCTGGCTGGGCAGCACGCGGCTCGCGATCGTCGATCTTTCTCCGACCGGCGCTCAACCGATGACAGATGCGGCCACGGGTAATGTGATCGTGGCGAACGGCGAAATCTATAATCATCGGGCGTTGCGCTCGCAACTGGGGCCGAATGTGGATTGGAAGGGCACGAGCGACACGGAGACACTCTTGCAAGCTTATGCGCGCTGGGGTCACGAGGTTCTCGACCACCTCAAGGGAATGTTTGCCTTCGCGATATACGACGCCGGACGCGAGGAATTGGTTCTGGCGCGCGACCGTCTCGGAATTAAGCCGCTCTATTACAAAATGGATGCGAATGGCCTTCGCGCGGCTTCGGAAGTGAAAGTGCTTGTCGCCGGCGAATCCCCTGGGATCACAGCGCAAGCGATCTCGGGTTATCTGCAATGGGGCGCCTGCCCCGAACGAAACCTCCTTTTCTCGGACCTGCGCGTCTTGCCTGCCGGCCATGTCATGACGATTGCGCGCCAGGGAGAGATCAAGACGCGGAGATATTGGCCGTCGCGGAGGGTCTTTGTTTCGTCGACGGATAACGTTCTCAGGCGGGTGCGCGACCTGATCGACCAGGCCGTGGATGAACATCTTCTCTCCGACGTTCCGGTTGCCAGTTTTCTCAGCGGCGGGATTGACTCGTCGATCGTGACCGCGGTGGCCGCGCAAAAGTTAGAGAAAAAGCTCCAGACATTCTCCGTCGGTTTCGATCTTGCTGAATTCGACGAAACGGTGGTCGCTCAGGAGGTCGCAGAACGTTACCGGACGGAACATCATCGAATCCAACTTTCGGAGGAGGAAGTGATTCATTCCGTGACCGAAGCGGTCGCGAAGCTCGATCTGCCCTCGGTTGACGCGATCAACACCTACATCGTCTCACGCGCGGTGGCGGCGCATGGGGTGAAAGTCGCCTTGTCGGGTCTCGGCGGCGATGAACTGTTCGGCGGTTATCCCAGTTTTCGCGATGTTCCCCGACTGAAGCTTGTCGCCGGATTACCGCGCCCTCTTCGGAGCATCCTCGGAAGCGTCGCCGGACTCGGCGACCGATTGGCGGATATCCCCGCCAGGGCCGGTGCAGGCGAGTTGGCCAGATGGCGCCGGCGATTTTTCACGGACGACATGATTCGCCGCGCAGGACTTCCAGCTGCGCCGGTTCCCTTCGAATGCCCGATCGAACTCCCGGATGATTTCGCGCGGGTGAGTTGGGCGGAATTGACCGGCTACATGCGTCGCATGTTGCTGCGCGACGCAGATCAAATGAGCATGGCCGTTTCGCTCGAACTGCGCGTCCCGTTTCTCGATCACGAACTGGTCGAGTATGTCCTTGGACTTCCGGAGGCTGCGAAGAAACGGTATCCAAGCCCGAAAGGACTGCTTGTCGAAGCGTGCCGCGATCTTCTTCCTCCTTCCGTCTACCGCCGAGCGAAGGCGGGCTTCGTCCTGCCCATGAAAGTTTGGATGCTTGGACCGCTAGCTTCTTTTGTCGAGGAAGGGCTGCGCGAAACGATTTCACGCCGACTGCTCCCTCAAGCGTTTGTTAACGAAATCAGTGGCGCGTTTCAGCGTGGCCGCCTGCACTGGACACGCGTATGGAGCATCGTTGTCCTGGGCCACTTCGCGAAGCGATCACGCCTGTTTCGTTCTCCGGATGAAGATACTCCGATCCATTCACTCAGTTAATCCGGCCCTCGGTGGCCCAATTGAGTCAGTCACGCAATCGTCCGCCTTGCTTGCTCGACGGGGCCATGCCGTGGAGATCATTTCGCTGGATGCGCCGGCGGATTCGTGGGTGAGAGACTGCCCGATGACAGTGCACGCGCTTGGTCCAGGCCGTGGCAGTTACGGATACGCGCCCCGTTTCTCTCGCTGGATCCAGGAGCGGCACGCGAAGTACGACGCCGTGATTATTCAAGGGCTTTGGCAATACAGCAGTTTCGGCGTCTGGCGCGCTTTACGCGGAACGCCCACGCCTTACTTCGTTTTTCCGCACGGAATGCTCGATCCATGGTTCAAGCGGGCCTATCCGCTCAAACACCTCAAGAAATTGCTCTACTGGCCCTGGGCTGAATATCGTGTGCTGCGCGACGCCGTGGCCGTCCTGTTCACCTCGGAAGAGGAACGCCGTTTGGCTCGCGAATCCTTTTCTCTCTATCGGTGCAATGAAGTCGTCGTGAATTACGGAACAGCGGCACCGGAAGTCGATTTTGCGGACGCGCGCGAGGATTTCTTCACGAGCTTTCCCCATCTCCGGGACCAGCGTTTTCTGCTCTTCCTGGGTCGTCTGCACGAAAAGAAAGGATGCGAACTGTTGCTCGAAGCGTTCGCCACTATGCGCAATTCCGCGCGCGCCGATCAATCGCTGCATCTCGTTATCGCCGGACCATGCGCTGATGAAGAATACCAGGAGCATTTAAGGCGGATGACCGCGCACGCAGCCACGGTCACATTCACCGGAATGCTGACGGGGAACAGGAAATGGGGCGCATTCAGCGCCGCGGATGCATTCATCCTGCCTTCTCATCAAGAAAATTTCGGAATTGCGGTCGTCGAGGCGCTCGCTTGCGGAACTCCCGTCCTCATCTCGAACAAGGTAAACATCTGGCGTGAAATTGCTGCCGACGAAGCCGGCTACGTGGAAAATGATGATCTCGCGGGAACCGCGCGGCTGGTCGACCGCTGGAGAGGTACGCCGCCAGCTGTTCGCGCCGCGATGAAAGCAAATGCGAGAGCATGTTTCGCTCGCCACTTCGAGATCAACCTCGCCACGGATTCGCTCCTCAAGGCGCTCGGAGACCGGCCTGGCGCCGCACAATGAAATTCCTCGCTCCTAATCTGTGAGAATCTGTGTTCATCTGTGGCTCTTCATCTGCTTTTTGACGATTACTCTTTAATCACCGGAATTTGTCATGGAGGAAAAGAAACTCGTAAAGCCCGATCAAACTTCGGCCCAGGAATCGCCCTGGCCGGCCGGTGATCGGCTGCTTCGTTTGTTGTGGGAGTTCTCGTGGTTTGTTTTCTGCGAGTGGACTCCCAAGCCTCTGAACCCGTGGCGCCTCTTCTGGCTTCGTTTGTTCGGTGCGAAAATCGAGGGCGCACCTTTTGTGCATCAACGCGCGCGGATCGCGATTCCCTGGAACTTGACCCTGCACGATCGCGCCTGTCTCGGCGACCGCGCCAACGCCTATTCCTTAGGCTCAATCGAAATCGGGGCGCGCGCGACAGTCGCTCAGGAAGTTTATCTGAGCACAGGCACTCACGATTTTGCGCGGGAGAAAATTCCTCTTCTCACCGCGAAGATTACCATCGGCGAAGATGCCTTCCTCGGGGCCCGGACGTTTGTCATGCCGGGTGTGACGATCGGCGCTCGGAGCGTTGTGGGTGCATGCTCCGTTGTCACCAGAGACGTTCCGCCGGACGTGATGGCGGCCGGCAACCCTTGCCGCGTTCTGGGACCGCGAACACCGCCTACCCCGGGATGAAATTCGAGGAAGCGGGACAGAATTGACGTTAGGCCGACCGAGCATCATGTCGCGACCTGCTTTGTTGAGCGTTCTGCCGAGGAAGCTTCGGCAAGCGGCGTATTTTAACCGGTATCACACTCGTCACGCCGCATGGCGCCATCTTTTCGCAAAAGCCCCGCTGGCACTTTGCCCCGAGATCGCGATGTACGATCTTGTCCCGGGCGACGTGATTTCCGGCTGCGTTGCGTTCAACGGCTTTTACGAGTTGGGCCTCACGAACCATCTGGCGCGGCATGCTGCGAAGGGAGGCCTGCTAGTCGATGTAGGCGCGAACATGGGATATTTTTCGTTGCTTTGGGCTGGACTCAATCCTTCCGCCACAGTCGTTGCCTTCGAGGTTTCGCCGCGAAACCTCGACTTGTTCCGGAACAACGTGAAGAAAAATCACCTCGAAGGCCGCATCACAGTGTTTCCGAAAGCGGCAGGCGATCACGCCGGCACAATGAGCTTCGACCCTGGGCCGGTGGAACAGACCGGCTGGGGCACCATCTCCGCGCGGGCCCTGGTAAATAGTATCCCAGTGTCTATGGTACGGCTCGACGAGCAGCTTCCAGGCGTGCGGATCGATGTCCTAAAGATAGACGTGGAAGGGGCGGACACTTTGGTCTTGTTTGGGTGCGAGCGTTTGCTCAAAAGCCAGAACATTAAGATCATCTATTTCGAGCAGAATCCCGAGAAAATGGAGCAGATTGGAATTGCGCACGGCGAAGCGCGTCAGTTCTTGCAGAGCGTGGGGTATGACAGCCGCTGCATTGGAGGAAACGGACAAGAATGGCTCGCGTACCCCGCCTAATGACACCATCGATCCCGGCAGTCCGTGCCGCGTTTTGGAACCGGTTGGGATATCCCATCGTAATTTCTGTCGTATGAGCGCTGTGCCCAAAGTCCCGGTCTCGATCATTGTGCCGATCAAGAACGAAGCCGGGAACCTGAAAAGATGTCTCGATTCAGTGAAGTGGGCCGACGAAATATTCGTCGTCGATTCGCAGAGCGCGGACGACTCGATCGAGATCGCGCGGGAATATGGCGCGCATGTCGTGCAGTTTCAGTTTCACGGGACCTGGCCAAAGAAAAAGAATTGGGCGCTAGAGAATCTTCCTTTCCGGAACGAGTGGATCTTCATTCTCGACGCGGATGAAGTGTTGCCGCCGGAAGCGCGGGAAGAGTTTGCCAGTGCCATTGCGAACGCGGGTGAGATCGCCGGGTATTGGATCAACCGGCATTTCATGTTCATGGGGCGCTGGCTTCGGCATTCGTACTACCCAAATTGGAACCTCCGCCTGTTTCGCCATTCGTTAGGCCGATATGAAAAGCTGACCGATGCGGACACGCACAGCGGAGACAACGAAGTTCACGAGCACGTCATCGTGCAGGGACCAACCGGCCGGCTGCGCTGTGAGATGGACCATTACGCCTTTCCATCGGTCGAAGTTTTCGTGGAAAAACATAACCGCTATTCAAATTGGGAGGCACGGGTCTCGGCCGATCGCCGGCTCTCCGGCAGCGCTGCCCAGCTCCGAAGCGGTCCGGTGGAACGGCGGCGAAAACTGAAGCTGCTTTCCCAACGCCTGCCTTTTCGCCCGCTCCTGCGTTTCCTCTATATCTACATTTGGCAGAAGGGCTTTCTCGATGGGCGGGAGGGCTATTATTTCGCCCGGATGCACGCCGTGTACGAATTCATGTCCGTCGCGAAAACCTACGAGCTGACCAGAACGAGTTCGTCGCCTGACGAGTAGACGCGATGCGCGCCATTGTCTGGGGGATCAATTACGCGCCGGAGTTTACCGGCATCGCGCCGCATAGTGTCGCGCTCTGCGAATTTCTGCACGCGCGCGGAGACGACGTATCGATGGTCACGAGCTTTCCCTATTATCCTACATGGGAAAAACGGTCCGAGGATCGCGGGCATCTCTATCGCACCGACCAAATCAACGGGGTGCCGGTCCATCGCTGCTGGCACTTCGTCCCAAGGCGTGTCTCCGCCTTGAAACGCATTCTTCACGAGGCAAGTTTTGTCTTCACCTCAACCTTGCGCGCGCTCTTCCTTCCGCGCGCCGATGTTTATGTGCTCGTCTCTCCTCCACTGTTGCTCGGTGTCGCGGGATGGCTCGTCGGAAAAATCAAAGGCGCACCTTTTGTCTTTCATGTTCAGGACATGCAACCGGACGCCGCAGTCGGGCTCGGGATGCTGAAGGCGAAGTGGTTTACACGAGCGTTGTATGCGCTCGAATCGTTTGCTTATCGGCGTGCGACCCGCGTTTCCGGCATTACCCAAGGCATGCTCAAGAGCTTTTGCGGCAAGGGAGTGCCCGAATCAAAGCTCCTCTACTTTCCCAACGCGATTGCGTTGAGCGGCGCGCCGCCGGCTCCAGCCCGCGGTGAATTTCGACGACGGCATGGCTTCCGGCCTGAAGAATTCCTCGCGATCTACGCTGGGAACCTCGGCGTGAAACAAGGCCTGGACGTTTTGCTGGAAACTGCGCCGTTACTGCGCGATCCGCGGATTCGGATCTTGATCTGCGGCGACGGCGCGCAACGAGAGTCGCTCGAGAATCAGGTGCGTGAACTCAAGCTTCCAAATGTCAGCCTGCTTCCGTTACAGGTGGGCCCGGATTATCGCACCCTGCTTATTGACGCGAACGTTTGCTTCATTACGCAGCAAGTCGGAGCCGGGAACTCTTTTTTCCCGAGCAAGCTCCTCGGACTCCTTGCGGAATCGAAAGCCGTTGTGACGGTCGCAGCGCCGGAATGCGAGCTGGCTCTTTCGTTGGTGGAAGGAAAGTTTGGCGTAAATGTCCCGCCCGGCCACGCGCAAGAGTTGGCCGATCTTCTCGAAGCCCTCGCGCAGGATCCGCAACGTCTCGCGGAGTACGGCGCCGCTGGGCGCCGCTATGTCGAGCAATTTGAAAAGAGCCGCGTGTTCCAAAATTTCACTGACGAACTGGAGTCGATCAATACGCGCTCCGCGGCGGAATGATCACCTGTACGAAAGTGCGCAGGATAATTCCGCACTCGAGGGAGAGATTCCAGTTTTCCAGATACTCGATATCGCAGGCGACGCGGTTTTCGATATCGGAACTGTTTCGGGCTTCGCCGCGAAACCCTCGAACCTGCGCCAGGCCGGTGATCCCGGGTTTCACAAAAGCGCGGACGTGATAGTTCGCCATTAGTTGGGCAAATTGTTTGTTGTGCTCGATCAGGTGCGGCCGTGGACCGACGATGCTCATGTCGCCCAGGAGCACGTTCCAAAATTGCGGGACCTCGTCGACGCTCAGTTTGCGAAACCATTTCCCGAGCGGATAAATTCGTTCGTCTCCGGCCCGCGCCTGGCGGGTGACCTCTTCGTGGTCAGGTCTCATCGTGCGAAACTTGTAGATCTTGAATTGCCGGTTCTGCATGCCGGCCCGAGTCTGCACATGAAAAAGCGGTCCGGGGGATTGGAGGCGTTGCGCCAGCCAGACAATGACAGTGAGAACTGGAAACACAAACAGGATCACCGGCAATGAAATGGCGACATCGATGGCGCGTTTGAAGCAGCGATTGAGCGGGTTTTCCAAAGGCTCTTCGCGCAGCCCGATAAAGCGGAAGCCGTCGTCCTCGAAATGGGTCACGGGATGACGCAATTTCTCCTCGAGATCGCTGACGATTAACAGCCGGACCCCGAGATGATCGCAAACGCTGATGATCTGGCGGTTGACCTCCGTGAAGAGCGGAAACTCCAGCATGATGATTTGGGTGATGCCGCGCTCGACGATGATTTTTTCGAGATCATCGGAGTTGCCCAGAACGGGTATGCCGTCCTCAGTCTGGTCGATTCGCTCATCGCAAACGAGACCGACGGTGCGCAGCCCGATATCGGCTTTGCGGCGCAACCAGCTCCGCAGTTGCGCGGCTTTTTCGGTCGAACCGACGAGAAGCGTTTTCTCTTCGCGTGCGCCGGTAAAGATTCGCCGGGCGAGAAACGAAGGCAGATAATGATGCGAGAAGAGCAGGGCCACGTAGAGCCAGGGAACAAAATTGAAGAAGAAGATTCGCGAAATGAAGGCGTCCTTGGTCGCGATCAAATAAAGGACCAGGGTGCCGATGCTGGCGAACACCTGGCGCAAACTCAGTCGATGCTGGCGCAGCAGTTCGTTCTGGAGGAAATAGTTCTTCGAGCCGTCGCGGCTCAACGACTCAACCGTCATTCCCAAAACCAGCAATCCGCAGTAAATGCTATACCGGCGCCAGGTGAGTTGCGCTCCGGGAGAATAAAACGTGACCATCACCCAGACGCCAAACCAGAAGAGGACCGCCACGAGCACGATTTGGCAGAGCAGGAATACGCGATACAAACCCTGCGTGCGTTGCGTAACCATGATTAATTCCCGAAGCCGAGGATGAGAGTACGCGATGGCGGCCCGCGTTCAACCCGTGGTAAAACCGGCGCGTCCATATGACTCTAAGAACGTCCAGGGCGCTTGCTCCCTAAAATAGCTAATCCCATACCAAGACACCACCCGCGGCTGATGCAAAAAAAGCGATCCAGGATACGCCCTAGTTTCACCGCCGCTCCCGGCCGGTGGTGGAGGAATATCGCGATCCCCACGCTTCCGGTGCTCGCCTGTTTTCTCGGTGGCGCGACCGAGAAATGGAGTGAAGGCATCGTCGTTGCTCTGCTGGGTCTCATCGTGCTGGCCGATCCCCCGAGGTTCTCGCTCGGATGGGGCTTTAACTCGATCTTGCTCGGAATCGTTGCGTGTGCCGCCACGGCATTCTTGCCGGCGAGCTGGTTTCTCCAGCCGGCGTGGCGTCTTGCCTTGGAGAACGATTTTGGCATCAGCCTGCCCGGGACGCTCTCGCCGCAGCCTTGGATCTCCCTCGGCTGTTTTGTCAGTTTCCTAGCCGGCCTGAGCTGGCTTTACTATGTTAGCGCGCTCGACTTGGAACTGCGGGAAGTGCGCCAGCAGCTTCGGCTTTTCGCGGCGGGCATCGTCCTGCTCGCCGCGCTTTGCCTCGCACTCTATTCCGCTCACACCGCTCTTCCTTTCTGGCACAATCAGCGCGGATTCGGGCCGTTTCCAAATCGCAATCAAACGGCCAATCTCTTGGGTCTCACGGCGGTCGTGATCCTGGCCTGCGGTCAGGATGATGTCCGGCACGGCCGGAAACGCTGGATCGTTTGGCTCGCCGGGCTCGCCCTCCTCGTCGCCGCGATCGTGCTAGATTTCTCACGCGCCGGCATCCTCATTCTGGTGGCTGGAAGCGCACTCTGGCTCAGCGCGTTCGTCCTGCGCAAGGGCTCGGCAGCGCGAATTGCGCTCGGCCTTTCCGCGTTGCTCATCTTGCTGACGGTGATGCTGGTTTTCGGCGGGCAAACCTTCGAACGCTTTCATCTTCGCGCCGGCGATGCGGGAGACGTGGCCACAGATCTTCGGTGGGCAATCTTCCGGGACGCTCTCCAGCTCATTCACGCTTCGCCGTGGTGCGGCATCGGCCTCGGAAATTTTGACGCCGTCTTCGCGGTCTTTCGCGACGCATCTCTGACTGCCGCCCGCACAATCCATCCCGAGAGCGATTGGTTCTGGCTCTGGGCCGAAGCGGGGTGGCCGGCAATTCTCCTGGCTATCGCTGGTATCGCGCTCCTGGTTCGACGCGTTTTTCCATTACAGGAAGGAACCAATCAGCGCTTCCGGCTTGCCGCCTTGATTGCCGCGGTCCTCTTCGTTCTCCATGGCCTGGTGGATGTTTCCGGTCACCGGGTCGGGACCGTTTTTATGGGAATATTTCTCCTTGGAATGGCATTGCGGCGTCCGGCGCAATTACGGCCCTCCTCGTGGGCGCCTGTCGTGTTCCGTTTGATCGGAGTTCTGCTTCTGGCGGCCGGGATCGCTTGGGTTGTCGCCACCCGCTACGAATTGCCTCTGCCTGGAGCGGTTGGCGTTGAGAATGAGATGCGCAAGGCCTCGGCCGCGGCTCAGGGTCGAAGTTTCGGGGAAGCGATCCAACGCACCACGCACGCCCTGGAGTGGGCGCCGCTCAAGTGGCAGCTCTACTTTGCGCGTGCACTCGCCAAGATCGGCTCAAGACGGCCGCCCTCCGACGCGCTTGATGATTTTCGGCGCGCGCGTTTTCTGGAACCAAACGCTTTCGAAGTTCCCTATGAAGAAGGAATCGTCTGGCTGGCGACGGAACCATCGCTGGCCACCCCGGCCTGGCGCGAAGCTTTGCGGCGCGTTGGCGTGCAGCGCCTCGAAATGTACGGGCACATGCTCGCGCTTGCCGCCCAACAGAGTCCGGCCGTGCGTCAGGGCCTCGAAGAAATCGGCATGGTCCACCATGATCTTGCGCTGACTTATTTCCAGGGCGCGGCCGGGCCAGCTTTCATGAGCGCCCTTCATCGCTTTCTCGAGCACGATCCAAACCTGCAAACCTTCTCCAGTGAAGAGAAGATCAGGTTCTTTTCGCTTTGGGCTGAGCGGGGCGATCTCAATGAGTTGGCGCAGGCGGTCGAAACGCATCCCGATTGGATGAGTCATGCCTGGCGCGCGATGGCGAAGTATCACGCGAGCCGGAATGATTTTCGCAACGCGTTCGAGGTCGTCCGGCGTTTTGGCGAAACGCCGCCCCTGCCTGAAGCCGCCGCCGGCTCTTCCATCGAACAACTCCGTCAGGCGCTTCACGCCATGCCGGATAATTACGGAGTTGGCTATCAACTCTATCGCGAGCAGATGCGCGAAGGAAAAACCGATGAGGCGCTCATAACGGCGAGGCACTTCACGGAGCTCGCGAGTTGCCCGCCTTACTTTCATTTTCTCGAAGCGGAAGCGTGGGCCGCAAAGGAAAACTGGGAGCGCGCCTGGAAGGCGTGGGAAAAATTCCAAGCGGCCAAAAGGCACTGAAAGGCGCCTAAAGGGAAGTCCTTTCCTTTCCTCGCCTTTAGCCCTTCCGAAACTGTCGCAACGGGAGAAGAAAGGAGTCGGACCAAATGCCTGGCGCGATCACGTCGCGAAGGACATCCTTCCCGGTGGCGAGAAAATAACTAAATCGAGCGGCTTCCAGCGGCAACGGGAGCCAGAACGCCGGGAGATTGCCATTGATGCAAAACACCGGAGTTATGATGAGGAGCAGTAAAAGCCCCCACAGTTGTTTGGCCGCGCGGATGGAGTTTGTGGGAATCCAGTGAACGGCGGCCAACAGAATGGCTGGAAAGAGAAAGCCAACGCTCCTGGCCACATCCATAACCGTGGCAGTGGCTAAAACTGAGACTGCCAGGGCGGCTGCGAATAGAATTTTGAAGGTGCGGGAAATACCAGGACCCCGAGTAAGAAGAAAGCCGATCACGACCCACCAGAGCCAGCGGAAAGACATGAAGACATTGACCAGAAAAACCAGCCACCCCGTGGTGCGCGAGTGGGTCCCAAAGGGTTTCATTCCCAGAACAACGTCCTGCCAGATCAATCGGTACACTTTTGGCAAGAAGATGGGTGGCCCCCACCATCCCGAGGTGAGGCCGTGCCGAACCAACCCGACGGCACCCATGCCCAACAGCAGTGCGGCGATCCGCGGCCAGGACGACCGGACGAGATCTTGTAACCTCGCACCTCGGGCATGCCAGAGCACGATAAAGGGCGCCGCGATAAGAAAGCGTTCGTCATTCAAGGTTCCGACCAAAGCTAACAGGGCAAGCGGCCAGGGCCGCGAAATCAGGAGCGCCAGCGCCAGCGTCAGCTGCGTGACCGCGTCGAAATATCCGCTGCCGTAGTAGCTCCAAAAGGTGAAAAATGAGAGGCCGAGCGCCAGCGTGAGGGGCCACGCAAAACGAATTCCGTCCTTCCCTAGCTTGCGAACGATGGCCAGAAAACTGATGGCCAGCGCGAGAACGAGGGTCGTCCATTGAAACACGATGACCAGCAGCCACGGCGCGTTGGTGCCAGTCCACCTGGAGAGAAGAGGAACGACGATCCGATAAGCCAGAATGTCTTCCTGCAAATCGCGCGCGAAGAGGTTGTGGCTGAGCTTAAGGGTGTCGGATATTCGAGATCCAAAGATCGGATGATACAGGATGGTGCCGGGGAACGAGACGAATACGGCCAAGAGCAGCGCAATGACACCGATAAGCAGGGAAGTCGGGAAAATCCCCCGCCGCACGGATAGTTGCTCGATCCACCGGGTCGACGTCTCACTCACTCGCTCGACGAATGCACGCACCACGATGATGCCTCTGCCCAGGCGACCGCGATCGACGTTGGTGACGGCTCGCATGATTCAGCGGAATCCTAACGACATTTGTCCACAGTTCTATCAGCTTTGTCTCACTTAAGATTAGTCCGAGCTATTGGTCCCGCGTCCGGCAAGCTGGAGTCTCGCGCTATTTTCCAGCTAACGCGGCTTGGGCTGCTGCGAGGCGAGCGATCGGGACACGGAAGGGACTGCAACTAACGTAGTGAAGCCCGAGGCGATGGCAGAACTTCACGCTTTCCGGTTCGCCGCCGTGTTCGCCGCAGATGCCAAGCTTGATGTCCGGCCGTGTCTTGCGGCCCAGCTCGCAGGTGATTTCCATCAGCCGCCCCACGCCTTTCTGGTCAATCGAGGCGAAGGGATTCACCGGGACGATATCGAGCTCCGCGTAAACCGGTAGAAATGTCCCGGAATCGTCCCGGCTCATGCCGAGCGTCGTTTGCGTCAGATCGTTCGTGCCGAAGCTGAAGAACTCGGCGTCGCACGCAATTTCATCGGCCACGAGCGCGGCCCGCGGAATCTCAATCATGGTACCGACGAGATAGTTGAATTTCGTTTTCTTCGCCTTCGCCACCTCCGCGGCGATGCGATGCACGATCTCGATCTGGAGCTTTAGTTCTCTCGGGAAACCGACGAGCGGAATCATGATCTCCGGCCGCACTTTGATTCCCTTCTTCTGAACTTCCGCGGCAGCCTCGAAAACGGCGCGCGCCTGCATCTCGGAAATTTCGGGATAAACAATGCCGAGCCGGCAGCCGCGATGCCCGAGCATCGGATTGAATTCGTGCAGTTCGTGCACGCGCCGCGCAATGGTCTCAGCCTTTACGCCAAGTTTTTCGGCCAGCTCGATCTGTTGCGCTTGATCGTGCGGCAAAAATTCGTGGAGCGGCGGATCGAGAAACCGGATCGTGGCCGGCAATCCCTTAAGTGCTTTGAAGATTTCGGCGAAATCGCCCCGCTGATATGGCAGCAGCTTCGCGAGCGCCTTCGCGCGGTCTTCCTTGCTCTCCGCGAGGATCATTTCGCGCATGGCGTCGATCCGGTCGCCTTCGAAAAACATATGCTCCGTCCGGCAGAGACCGATGCCCTGGGCGCCGAACGCGACCGCGTTTTCGACCTGCTCGGGCGTGTCGGCGTTCGTCCGCACCGCGAGCGTGCGCGACCGGTCCACCCAACTCATCAATTTTTCGTATTGGCGATAGGTCGCGCTCTTCCGGCTATCGAGCGAGCGGTCGACCAGCACCTGCACGATCTCGGAGGGCGCGGTCGTAACTTCGCCGGCGAACACTTCACCCGAAGTTCCATCGATGGAAATGTAATCGCCCTCCTTCAGGGTCGTGCCGTCCGCCTTGAGCGTGCGTTTGCTGTAGTCGATCTCAATGCCGGACGCGCCGCAGACACAAACTTTCCCCATTTGCCGCGCGACGAGAGCCGCGTGCGAGGAAACGCCGCCGCGCGAAGTAAGAATGCCTTCGGCCGCGATCATGCCACGGAGGTCTTCCGGGGAAGTTTCAATTCGGGCCAGCACGACTTTGTCGCCCCGGCCCGCGCGCCGGACCGCTTCTTCCGCGCTGAAGACGACATGACCCGAAGCCGCGCCCGGTCCGGCCGCCAGACCGCTCCCGATTTTCTTCGCTTCGCGGATCGATTTCCGGTCGAAGATCGGCGCCAGCAGGTGCGCGAGGGAATCCGCCGGGATGCGTTTCACCGCGTCTTCCTTCGAGATCAATCTCTCTCCCACCATTTCCACGGCAATGCGGACCGCCGCGAGTCCGGTCCGTTTCCCGTTGCGCGTTTGCAGGATGTAGAGCCGATTGTCTTCGACCGTGAACTCGAGGTCTTGCATGTCCTTGAAGTGGCTCTCGAGCAACGCGCGGACCTTCATGAGGGCTTTGTGGGCGGCTGGCATTTCTTTCGCCAGGTGCGCGATCGGGTGCGGCGTACGCACGCCGGCGACCACGTCTTCTCCTTGAGCGTTGATGAGATACTCGCCGTAGAAAACTTTCTCGCCGCTGGCCGGATCGCGCGTAAACGCGACGCCGGTGGCGCTCGTCTCACCCATGTTGCCGAAGACCATCGTCTGGACGTTGACCGCTGTGCCCCATTCATGCGGAATTCCGTACTTCCGGCGGTAAACGTTCGCGCGATCGTTATTCCATGAACCAAAGACCGCGCCGATCGCTCCCCAAAGCTGTTCGCGGGGATCTTGCGGGAACTGTTTCCCGGTCCGCTCCTTGATCAGCTTCTTGAACCTGTCGACGAGGGTCTGGAGATCGTCGGCGCTGAGTTTCGTGTCGGCGAATTGGTGGTTGCCGTACCGTTCGTCTTTCAAATGCTCGATCACGCTTTCGAACGGCTCGTGATCTTCGCCGGGCCGTTTTTGCACGCCCATGACCACGTCGCCGTACATCTGCAAAAAGCGCCGGTACGAATCCCAGGCGAAGCGCGCGTTCTTCGACTTCTCCGCGAGAATCTCGACGACCGCGTCGTTCATCCCGAGATTGAGGATGGTGTCCATCATTCCCGGCATGGAATCGCGCGCGCCGGAGCGGACGGAAACGAGGAGCGGCCGCTCCTTGTCGCCGAGTTTCTTGCCGGCCGATTTTTCGATCCTGGCCAGCGCGGCTTCAACCTGCGCGCCGAGCTCAGGGGGATAGGTGCGTTTGTGCTCGTAAAAATAAGTGCAGACTTCCGTCGTGATCGTGAAGCCTGGTGGAACGGGAAGGCCGATCCGGGTCATCTCCGCGAGATTGGCGCCTTTGCCGCCGAGGAGCGGCTTCATGCTTCCGTTCCCGTCCGCCCGTCCATCGCCGAAATAATAAACAAACCGCGGTGTCTTCGCTTTTCTGCGGGTCACTTTGGATTTCGCGCGTCGTGCTGAAGTGCGTGCTTCCTTTTTGTTGGCCATGGCAGATTGAAAGAGGAGCGGCGGAGCCGAACGGACGCAAAGCTAAGTGTCCGGTCCCCAAGGTGTCAACGAACGCCTCGCGAGAGGGGCGAATCAAGCCGGCGGGGCCTGGCCGCCGGCGCCGAGAACGTCGTCGATCGCCGCGGTGAAATCATTCAACCCCGTGCTGGGGACGATGATCGTGTTCCGCCGGCCATGCGCTTCTTCGGTGATGCGCAGGAATCTTCCGCGCTCGTTCTCGCGGAATTCGAAATGAAATCGCTTCCGTTCGATCTGAACTTCCTTCGCTTCGAGAATGCTGTCCATTTGGAGACCCACCTGAGTCTAACGAACTCATTCGCGGAATTGGAAGCAAAATCTGCGCGACTCCGCGCCGCAACCTCTTTGGCGGTAGCCGCTTCTAACGACGCCTCGCCGGCGCGGGGCGGTTGTCACGCCGAGCGCGCTCTTGTTTTGGCGCCGTCCCGTTCGCGATGGCAAAATCGACCTGGCGTTTGAAGATATCGACCCGCGCCACGAAAACACGCAACTGATCTCCCACAGAGAACCGGCGCCGGGATTGGCGGCCAATGAAGCGACGTTGCGTCGGGTGGAAAACGTAGAAGTCGTCCGTAAGCGAGGAAACGTGCACGAGCCCGGTCAGGAGTACGTCCGGCAACTCGAGCAGGAGTCCATAGTTCCGGACATCGATGACCGTCGCGCGAAAGACTTGCGGATCGCGTGCGTCGAGCTGGCGCTGAAAAAACTCGAGCTTCTTCATCTTTACTGAATCCATCTCAGCCTCAGCGGCCACGCGTTCCGTGATCGAGAGATGTTCCCCGATGGACACCATTTGCCCCATATCCGCGCGAGACCGGCGGGCCTGGTCGTGCTCCGCCAAGGCGCGATGCACGACCAAATCGGCGTAGCGCCGGATCGGGCTGGTGAAGTGAGTGTAATTGTTTTTCGCGAGACCAAAATGGCCGAGCGGTTGCGCGGCGTAGCGGGCGCGCTTCAAACTTTTCAGAAGTCCGATCTTGAGCGCTTGTTCCTCAGGCTTGCCGGCGAGCGAAGCAAGCAGTCGCTGAAGTTCCGCGCGGTTCGTCAGGTCGCCCACCTTGTAATTGTAGCTAAGGACGAGCTCGCGATATTCCGCCAGTTTGTCCGGCTCAGGGTTCTCGTGCACGCGATAGATCGTGGGGATGGATCGGTTCTTGAGCTCACGCGCGACTGCTTCGTTCGCCGCGAGCATGAACTCTTCGACCAGTTGATGGGACTCATCGTTTTCGATGCGTTCGAGCAGGATCGGCTTGCCTTGCTCATCCAGCCGCACTTTTACTTCTGGAAAATCGAGATCGAGGGACCCTTGTTCGAAACGCTTTCTGCGCAAGAGGGAGGCCAGTTCCCAGGCGACATGCAGCCGCTCGCTCAATTGGTCGTTAGGCGCGGCGCGAAGAATGGCGTACGCCTCGCGATAAGTGAGGCGGCGCGCGCTGCGGATGACCGTTCGGGCAAAGCGGCTGCTCTTCGTGCGGCTATCTTTGGCAAATTCAAGGAAGACGGAATGCGTGAGACGGTTGACTCCCGGATTCAGACTGCAAACGCCATTGCTCAACCGCTCCGGCAACATCGGTATGACCCGATCGGGAAGATAAACACTGTTGCCGCGTTTGTAGGCTTCGCGGTCCAGAGCCCCGCCCGGTTTCACGTAGGCGGAAACGTCGGCGATGTGGACACCGAGTCGCCACCCGCCACCCGGGACCCGTTCGACATTGATCGCGTCATCAAAGTCGCGCGCGTCGTCGGGGTCGATCGTGACTATGAATTGGTCGCGCAGATCCTCGCGTCCCTCGAACATCTCCTCGCCGACCGTCTCCGGTATTTTCTGTGCTTCTTCGAGGACGTTTCGCGGAAATTCGGTCGGAAGATGGTACTTCCGGATGATCGACAGCATGTCCACCCCGGGCGCGGAACTGGGCCCGAGGACCTCGATGATTTGTCCCTCGGGATTGACGTGGCGCGATTCCCACGGTTCAAGCCGGACGACGACTTTATCGCCGGCACTGGGGGCCTTCGGGAGCGGCGGTTGCGGCGGAATCTGGACGTAAACGTTGTGGACGATGCGTGGGTCATCCGAGACGACGTAGAAGAAGTTTTTCGACTGCTGCAGAGTTCCGACGAGCGAATCGTGAGCGCGTTCGAGAATGCGAATAACCCGACCCTCCGTGCGACCCCGACCGCTTTTCGCGGGTGAGTAACGCTCATCGCGCGTGATGCGCGCCACCACTTTGTCGCCGTGCATGGCCGTGCCGGTATTTTCGGCCGCGATAAAAAGATCCTGCTGCCCCGGTTTTCCCGTCGAAAGGAAGGCGTAGCCTGCCTGGTGAACGTGCAATGTGCCCGTAACGAGATCCGCCTCGGAAGGCAGGACGTAGCGGTTTTTCCGGATGCGAGCGATTTCGCCGGATTGCTCGAGCTGTCGCAGCACCTCGTTCAACCCCATGCGAACGCCGCTCTTCCGGCCCAGAGCCTTTCCCAGCTCGGCCTTATCGAGCGGCCGATACTTCGGCGCACTCAGTAAGCGGAGGATTTGTTCGCGAAGTTGATCTTTCTCAGGTTTCACAATGTGGGCGCCAGCGCATGTCGGCGGCTAGCCATGACGGGGAGCACTCTCCGGTTTTGCGCGTTTCACGCAATCGAATAAACCGGTCGGTATGATAGTCTCACCTGAATGGGGGGAACGCTTTGGAGAATTGCCGGCCGCTCGATCGATCTTTCGCAGCACGCCCTGATCATGGGAGTGCTCAACGTCACCCCGGATTCCTTCTCGGACGGCGGCGAGTTCTTCACCACCGCGACGGCCATCGAACATGGCGCACGGATGGCTGCGGAGGGCGCGGAGATCATCGACGTAGGAGGAGAGTCGACCCGTCCCGACGCCGAACCGGTTTCAGCGGAAGAGGAGCTCGCGCGCGTGCTGCCGGTGATCGTGAAATTGCGTGAGAGGATTTCCGCGTTTATTTCCATCGACACGACCAAAGCCGTCGTCGCGCGTGAAGCGCTGGAAGCGGGCGCATCGATCATCAACGACGTGACCGGTGGCCGTGGTGATCCGGAGATGATGAAACTCGCAGCCGAAAAAAAGGCCGCACTCATCATCATGCACATGCAAGGCACGCCGCGAACGATGCAAACAAATCCGCGCTACGATGACGTCGTCACCGAGGTGGCTGATTTTTTTCGACAACAATATGCGCGCGCCCTAGAGTGCGGTATTGATTCCATGGCCATCGCGTTTGATCCGGGAATTGGATTCGGTAAAACCGTTGAGCACAATCTCGCGCTCCTCGCCAACCTTCCGCATCTCCGGGTGCACGATCGGCCGATCGTGGTCGGCGTTTCACGCAAGTCGTCTCTCGGCAAAATGATTGGATCGGCCGAGATAAGCGATCGCCTCGCGCCTACAATCGCTTTCACTGCCCTGCTGCGCGAACGCGGCGCGAATGTCCTGCGCGTGCACGACGTCAAAGAAAACGCGGCCGCTTTGCGCGTCACGGAAAGACTGCTCGAAACCGCGAAATGACTCAGCAAATCGTTCAGCTCTGGATTGGAAAATGGAGAAGTCTCATCGAGATCATCCTGCTCAGCGTCGGGATTTATTATGGCTATCTCTACTTTCGCGGGACACGCGGCGCCAAGGTCCTCACAGGTTTGGCGATCGTTTTTTTGACCCTGACGCTGATCTCGCAGTTACTGAATCTTGTTGTCATCGGCTGGATCATCCGCAGCTTTTCCGTCTTCCTGGCCGTCGCGCTTGTCGTGATTTTTCAACCGGAACTGCGCCGCGGCCTGGCCGAGCTGGGCGGGCATCCGATTTTTTCCCTGACGAGCGAAAAACGCGAGACGGTCCACGATATCGCCGAGGCAGTGACCCAACTGGCGAACAAGCAGTTCGGGGCGCTTATTGCGATTGAACGCGATACTTCAATTCGCGTTTACGAAGAGACGGGCGTGATCATCGATTCCGTTTTTTCGGTCGAGCTCCTTCTGACCCTCTTTCATCCGAAAGCCGCCTTGCATGACGGCGGGGTGATTGTGCGCAACGGACGCATTGCCGCCGCCGCTTGCATCTTCCCCGTGAGCCAGCGGGAAACGCTCGATCGGAGTCTCGGCCTGCGGCATCGGGCGGGCCTGGGAATCACCGAGGAGTCGGATGCGATCGCGGTGGTTGTTTCGGAAGAGACCGGCGGGATTTCGATCTGTCACCGGCGCCGGATCGAGCGCAATTTTACCCCGGAAACATTCCGAAAGCGTATTGGCGAAATTCTCTTGCAAGGCACTTATGAAGAAACTGATCCTGAACAATTGGCGGGCGAAGTTGATCTCCCTCCTACTCGCGACAACCCTCTGGTACCTCATCAAAAAGAACGTAGCAACGACACCCTCGCTGTCTGACGAGCAGGGTGGGCAGCCCACTTTGATGGAGAAGCACTAGCGCAAGAAACGCGCGAGATTTTCTTCTTCCCAACGCCGCGCCCGCCGGTAACTCGGGAATTCGCGTTCGCGTTGATAGAATTTTTCGGTGTGAACGCGGCGGCGGCCATCGGCTCCCACCTCATCGGGCACCACCGAGTGCAACATTTCGTGGTAAAGCACGTACTGGAGAAACCAAAGCGGAACAAAGGGCTGATCCAAAAGGGGATTGATCCGGATGACGCGGTCTTCTTCCTGAATTGTCCCGAAGATGAAATATTCCTTCGGGCGCCGCTTTTGCCGCCGGCCCCACATCACTCTGTATCCGCGCAAGCGACCACGAAAGTGGCGCTCGTTCAATCGATCGAAAACTGCGCGGAGATCGAAATATTTTCCTTCATGCTGAAGATTGAGTTGCCGCTGCATCGGCAATTTCGGGTGGGCTATTTTTCGTTTTGTTTTTTTTGCCATGATCGTTCCCTGGATTGAAATACCCCCCAACTTGGGAGCATTTTACTGGGCTTCATCCGGGTTCACAAGTTAAGGCATAGAAAATTTGCTCGATTAATTTAAACAGTTGATAAGCAGTAAGTTATATAACTCAATATCTCAGTTATGAGAAACATACGCGATATGAGAGTCGTCGATCGATTTGCGCGGCGAATAGACTACAAAGACTTGGAAATCAGCGGTTAAGGGGTTTGCCTGTCGCAGTGGCAGCAGACGATTCTTCCTTCCGGAGGTTGGGGCCAGTGTCGCCCCGTTTTCATTCAACACGCAAAACCTCGAGGCGACCAAGGATTTCAAGAATGATCCCGTTTTACGGGAATCCAGAGTGCGCGTATACTCCGCCGCGCTCTCCACATGACACCGTTCCTAAGAAAATTGCTTGGCCTTAATTGGCTTCTGCTCGCGAACATGCTAGCCCTTGCTGTCTTCGGGGTCGTTGCGATATACAGCGCAACTTATATGCGCGAAGACTCGATCTCCGCGGAATTCTGGCGCAAGCAAGCCAACTGGGTGGCGGTCGGCTTTGTTGCCTTCATGGTCACAAGCTTGATTGATTATCGGTGGATCCGCTGGGGCGCGCTCCCGATGTATCTGGCTGGCCTGGGCTTTTTGATTCTGACGAAATTCATGGGGACGAAAGTGTACGGATCGCGCAGCTGGCTTCATTTAGGTCCAATCAATTTTCAGCCCGCACAGCTGGCCGTCGTCGCCGGGATCATGGTGCTCGCCTTGTTTCTCAGCCAGTTCCGCGAAATGCATCCGATGCTTCGGCTGCTGCTTTGTGGCGTAATCGCCGGCGCACCATGTCTGTTGATCTTGATGCAGCCTGATCTGGGTGAAGTCATCATCTGGATACCGGTGCTCCTCGCGCTGTTGTTTGTCGCTGGTCTGCCACTGCGTTACATGATCTGCATTATTCTCATCGGCATCGCTTTC
>JBEEHC010000140.1:0-16316 GCA_041167205.1 Verrucomicrobiota bacterium | reverse complement strand
AACCTTCTGATCCGTAGTCAGATGCTCTATCCAGTTGAGCTACGGGTGCTTGGCGGATGCTAATTAGCGGATGAAGCCGAGGCCGTCAAATGATGGACACCCTCGGCTTGAGCGAAACTCGAGACGGACGATTCTCTGCCTGTGACGATCTTTCTCGGGTGCGGCTTTGCCGCGAAATATCCGGAAGGAGGCGGCAATTTTTCCGTGCCGCTGCAATGGATGGCGGGGTTGCGCCGCCTCGGGCTCGACGCGGTTTGGCTGGAATTACTTCCCGCGACCAATAACCTCCGCGACGACGAGGCTCGCATCCGCAAGTTTCAGCGGCAGCTGCGCGAGCATGGGCTGAGAGGACGCTACTGCCTCCTTTATCAATCACCGGCGAATGATGTGCACGACCTCGATGGAATGCGCTGTTTCGGAATGTCGCGGCGCGAACTGGATGAGCGTCTGGCGGGCCCGAATACGTTGCTCAACCTAAGCTATTCATTTCATCCTCCGTTTCTCCTGGAGTTTGAGCGGCGGATCTTTTGCGATCTCGATCCGAGCGAAATCTTTTTCTGGATGACGAAAATGGAGATGGGCCAATCGCATCATAACGAATTCTGGACGATCGGACTCAATGTCAACGCAGCCGATTGCCGGTTGCCTCCATCCCCACTCTCCTGGCGAACATTCTATCCACTGGCCGATATCGAGCTCCTTCAGCCGCAGCCCCGCCCGAAGACCGCAAAATTTTCAACCATCGGTCAATGGTACTGGGGAGGGGGAGTCGAGGTCCGTGGCGAGTTTCCAGATCTCTCGAAGAAATTTGCCTTCGAACCCTATCTCGATTTGCCTCGTCGTGTGCCGGATGCTCGTTTCGAACTGGCCATGAATCTTAATGCCGACGATCCCGAGATCGCGCGATTGCGTGAGCGCGGCTGGCAGGTTGTCTCTCCGCATCGCGTCGCCCGGACGCCACGCGCTTATCGACGGTATGTGGCAAGCGCGCTCGGCGAGTTCACCGCGATCAAGGGCGTGGACGTGGCCTGGCGCACCGGATGGTTGAGCGATCGGGCGGCGACGTTTCTCGCGCTCGGACGGCCCGTTATCACAGAAGATACCGGCGCCCGAGAATATCTGCCGGGTGAAAGCGGGTTCCGCTTCGTTCGGGGCATCGACGAAGCGGAAAGAGCAGCGAACGAAGTCGTGGCGGATTGGGCGCGACTTTCCCGTCAAGCGCGTGATTGCGCGGTGGAAACCTTTGATTCGGCGAAAAATCTCCGGAAAATCCTCGGGCTGGGAGCCTCCCGGTGAATCCGAAAAAAGCTGCGCGATCGTCATTGCAAAACGGTTTGGGGATGTTACTCGTTCCCCGTTATGGCTGATTTGCTGAAAACAGATGAGGCGAAAGCGCGCTTGAAAAAGATCCCGGAGTGGGAGCTGGAGAAGAAGCATATCGAGCGCACGTTCGAGTTCGACGACTTCTCTGAATCAATCGACTTTGTAAACGGCGTCGCGGAAGTTGCCGAGGACGAGGAACACCATCCCGACATCGACATTCGCTACAATAAGGTGCGCCTGATTCTTTCCACGCACAGCAAAGGCGGCCTCACTGAGCTCGACTTCGGACTCGCAGAACGAATCGATACGCTCTCGGAGTAAACTTCCCGGATGCCCGCCGCCCCCGCTAGTGAGCGGTCCCCGACGCGGGGCCGAGTTTTCTTTGCGAGCGTGTTTGTCGTGTTGACCCTTATCGGTGTCTGGAAGTTTATCGACTACCAAATGCAGCCGCCTCCGCCACCGCTCATAGCCACGCCTCGGTGAGGCGCGCGATCGCTCGCCAGCGAAATCAGCAAGCTAAAAACCGGCGACGATGGGCCGGCCCTCGTCGGCGTCGATGAAGTTGAACATCGTCCGGATTTCCGAGCGCCCGGCCATTCCCGCCTCCTTCTTGCGACGCGTCAATGTCTCGGAGAGTTCGTCGTTCCAACCCCGTTTCCGCATGAATTCATTCCAAACGTGGATTTCACCATCCGTCGGCTTCCGCCCTCGGGCGAAGCACCACTCGAGAATTTCCTCGTCCGTGCCGCCCTTCTTCACGCGGCCGGCGAGGTCGCGGTAATCGATCTGCAAAAGATCGACGCACCACCGGTCGAAACGCTCTCCCAGGTTGGCTTGATATTCGTCCGGTAGTTCGCCTTTGGCGTGCACGCGAATCTTGTCGAGCATGCGGCCGAAATAGAAGATCCCGCCTACTTTTGCGCCGGGGCTTCGAACGGCGAAGTCTTTCATAGTCGTTAGACTGGTGTTTGCCTCCTGCGCTTTCGAAACTCAAGCGGAATTTAAACATTTGAGCAATGCGGCGATTGGATGATTTTCAATCGCTCATTCATTAATAAGGAATCGATGGATCGCGTCGCCGGAATCGAAACGGAATACGGTTGCCTCGTCAGCGGAGAAGACGGGCGCGGGCAGACTGACGCCTGGCCGGTCAAAGTGAAAAATTTCCTTTTCCGCAAGGCGGAGGCCGGCGCCATCGATTTGCATTACCGGGACTACGAGGAACCGCCGGGGAACGGTGGCTTCCTCCTGAACGGCGGCCGCCTCTACCTCGACATGGGACACATCGAGTACGCATCGCCGGAGTGTTTGCACCTGCGTGATGTCGTGACGTACGACGTAGCCGGCGATCAGCTGTTGCAATGGGCGCTCCAGTCGCTCGGTGCGGTGGACCGCGTTTCGTTCATCAAAAACAACGTCGATCACAACACCGGCGCGACCTTTGGCTGCCACGAGAATTACCTGATGAAACGCGAGGCGCAGTTCACGCCGCCGGTCCTCGGCACGTTGCTCGCTTTCCTCGCCACGCGCCAAATTTTCACGGGCGCGGGCCGGGTGGGGCAGGCGAACCCTCTGGCGTTCGATTTTCAGTTACCCCAGCCCGAGGTCCACGTGGATTTTCAGCTGAGTCAGCGCGCGGATCACATCGTGAACGACATCTACCAGTGGGTGCAATTCAATCGCGCCATTATCAACGCGCGCGATGAGCCGCTGGCCGATTATCGGAAATACCGCCGGCTCCATCTTCTGATCGGCGATTCCAATATGAGTCCGTTTGCGACCGCGCTAAAAATTGGAACCACGGCCTGCGTCTTGTCGTTGCTCGAAGAAGGCCGCCTGCCAAAGAACCTCAGCTTGAGCGACGCGGTCCAAAGCACCCGCGACATTTCTCGCGATCCAACGGGCGCCTGGATCGTGCGGCTCGAGAATGGCAAGACGATCGGCGGTCTCGACATTCAATGGCAGTTCTACGAATTGGCGAAAAAACATCTCGGCGGCAGCAATGAAGAAAGCGATTGGCTGCTCGAGAGCTGGAGTTTCACTCTCGAAGCTTTGGGCAACAAACCCGAATCGCTCATCGGAGGCGTGGATTGGATCACCAAGAAATGGCTGCTGGAAACGTTCATGGAATCCGAAGGGCTGACTTGGGACGACCCATGGCTCCAGAGTTTGGATCTCGAATATCACAACATCGATCCCGAGAAAGGGCTGTTCTTCGGGGTGAATCCGGCGAAACGAATCGGTGAGTGGAACAACAGCGTCCGCCGGAATGAGGCGAGCTACCATCCGCCGGCGAATACGCGGGCGGCCGGTCGCGCGCAGGCCGTGGCGTGGTTTCAGAAAAGCGATCAGCCTTACGTCATCAACTGGGATTCGATCGCGTGCGATAACCGGGATTTCCTCGTGATGGGCAACCCATTCGAGGATTACCGGGCAGAGGTCGCGAAGTTTTTGTCGCATCCGCGGCCGCGGTCTGCCGGGAGCGGGCACAAATCGATGATCGAAGGCGACCTGTAGCCGCCGCCCACGGCGGCGCAATCGCTGACGGAACAATGTAGCATCACCCACTCGTTCGCTTCGCACAGCGAAGCGGCTACAGACCGTGTTTTGCGGCGCGGCGCAATTACTCGAGCCGTTGCAGAGAAGGCAGCCCGTAATTCTGCTGAAGCGCCGCTGCTTCCGCCTCCACTTGCGCGGCTTCCAGTTCGAGCTGTTTCGGATCCTCTTCTGTCTCTATCTTGATGAAACCATCCAGCGGCTGCTTTACGATCGCCGCCAAATCCGCCAGGGACTTCACTTCCTTGCCATTGATCCTGGTCACCGTCAGATACGACATGTCATCGTAGCCAATCGTACTATTCGCGGGCAGGACCTGAGTCAAAACCACCACCCGGCGGTTCCCTTCCGGGTAGAGTTCTGATTGGAAACGATCTTTGTAAACGAAGCGCTGCGGTGCGTCCTTAAGCCAGTTCGCGCCCCATTCCCGGAGATACTGCCGCGACAACTCCTGAAAAACGAGCCCGCCAAGAATATAATAGAGCGGCGCCCGATCGATGTTGTAGGGCGGGACCACGTAATCGTTCGCGGCGCGATGGTCGAGCGCAAGATTGAGCTGCATCGTCTTGCCCTCGCGTTGAATCTGGATCGGCATGGTATCGCCCGCGAAGCCGCGCGCCGTGATCAGGTTCGTGAATTCGATTTTCCCGTAGAGCGGGTCGACGTAATTTCCATTTTGGTCGATCTCGTTGTTCCCGAGGCTGACGACGACATCACCGACTTTCAAACCGGCTTTGGCTGCCGGCATGTCCGGTTCGATGCTGGTCACGTAGACGCCGGCGGGTTTGCCCGTTTGGCCCGCGAAACTGCGCAATTGCGGATCGCGCGTCGGGAAAAAGCCGAATCCCGCGGAAGGGAAACCGCGGTAATGCGGCGTTTCCGCGTCTTTCAAGAAATGCGCGATAATCGGAGCCGGTATGGCGTCGAGGACTTGGGTCCTCGGATCGAACCGCAGGAGCAAACCGGCGAGCTTGTTATTCTTGACCAGCGGGACCGTGTAACTGTTATCGCGGTACTGCATCGAGATGCTGATGCGGTAGGTAAGAAATTGTCCCAGATCGGCCGGGTAACGCGTCATCTGGATCGTGGTGACGAGTCCTTCAGTGCCAACGAGCGCGCCGGTGGGTTCGAGCTGCCACGCCGCGAGTCGATCGCCGACCACGGTATCGAGCGCGAGCTGAAGCGGCGTAAGGCCGTTCAGGAATTTCTTATCGGTCGGCTCGAGGAGCGCCAGGTTCGCTTCGTAATCAGTGACCACTACATTTGCCGCGGTCTTGTCGCCAGACTCCGCGCGCTCCAGCTCGACGTAATTCTGATTCGCAACCAGATCCGCCGTGACCAGAACGCGGCCTTGCGGCAACACCGCGCCCAGAGCGCGTTTTTGAAAGGGTGCCCGCTTCTGCCAGGGTCGGACGTAATCGTAGGCTTGCCCGGTGACATTGACCCGCACCAAGGAGAGTTCCTTCGGCTTAACGATGGTCTCCGGTCCCGGTTCCTTTTTTGGGGTCGCCGCCAGCATCCCGAGCGGCAAGAGGAGGGCGCCGATGAGGGCGAGATTGAAACGAGGAGTGCGCATCAGGGCTTGTTTTGATCGGCTGGCGTGCGTCGCGCCGGCTGTTCTTCCAGGTTTTGTTCCGAGACGACGTTGTAACGCGTTTTGATTCTTTCTCGCGCGGATTCGACCTCTTTCGGATCGAGCACGAGCGGAGGTCCGTCGCCGATCATGCGAATGACAAATCGATCCGGGGTTTCGGAAAATGCCTTGGCCAGATCGTTCAACGTCCGGACTTTTTGGCCATTGATTTCGTCCACGATGCTGCCCCGGTAGGGAGCCAGATAAGTATTGGTCGGATCGGGGAGAATATTGGTCAGGACGATTACTTCAGGATGCTCCAGGTAAATTTGCTCCGTCACGAAATAATCGAAATAATGGCGAAGACGGACGTCGGTCGGCTGATACGCGTCAATCAAATCGAGCGAGAGCGGCTGAAACAAGAGACCCCCATAGACAACGTAACGCGGGCGCACGTCGTAGGCATGGGCCAGGTAAACATAAGGCCAGACTGATCCGAGCTGGATATTCACGGTGATCGGTTTCTTGTCACGCAAGAGATCGAGTTTCACCACGTCGCCCTTGAATTTCCGCTCGACCACTTCCGGCATTTCGACGCGCTCGCCTTCCAGCTCCACGGTCGCGTCGCTCGCGATGGGATGATCGTCGATCTCGAGAAGCACGTCGCCCGACTTCACGTTTTTTGCCGATGGACCGGCATCGAAAACGCTGCCGACCAGCACACCACGATCGTCATCTTTCAAGCCAAGAAAATGCCGCTGCGCCGGATTCTGAAGTTTCGTCCAGGTGAGCCCGAGATCCACATACTTGTCGTAATGACCGTCCTTGATGTCCGTGAGAAAGCGCTGAATCACCGGCGTGGGGATCATGTAGGCGACGCCTTGCGCGACATCGCCGGTATATCCCTGGAACGCCACGCCGACGACTTTCGCGTTTTGCATCACCGGCCCGCCGCTGTTTCCCGGATTGATCTGCGCGCTGATCTGAATCGCGAGATGCTGGTCGATCGAAGAGTGGGTGTAGAGCTGGAAATCAATTCGCGAAACAATGCCGGTCGTCACCGACATCCGCTCGCCACCGAGAGGATAACCGTAGGCCGACACGACCGATTCGAGCTCGGGAATTCCGCCGAAGGTGAGCGGCACCATGTCCTTGAAAAAATTCGGAGACGCCACTTTGAGCAGCGCCAGATCGCAATCATGCGCGACAAAGAGAACCGTGGCCGGATATTTGTTCGGATCGCCGTCGCGCTCTACCGTGAGGTAGCGGCTGTTGCTGACCACATGCGCATTGGTCATGATGCGGTTGCCCTCGATCACGAAACCCGCGCCCACGCCCCGCTGAATTCCGCCTGAGTTCCACGGCGCTTTGTAATCCGGCTCGACCTCGGTCGCCGTGATGCGGACCAAACTCTTCTGGATCTTGCCGTTCGGGCGCGTCACGACCACAGGCGCCGGGACAGGATTTTGCGGCGGTACCGGCGTGGGCGTGGCGACGGGCGTTTCGCCCGGCGGCGGTGGCACGGTCCTCTGCTGCGCCTGGAGTTCTGCTCCATTCAGGTACAGCAAAGTGGACAGTAAAAATGCAAAGCGCCTCATCGGAAGCCGAGAAGATGAAACAGATGACCCAGAAATCAAATCATTGCGCCCGTCTTCGGCCGCGCGTTTCCCGGCCCCAGATTACCCTACACGACCACCACGTGCTCACGAGCATGCTGCCGCCGCTGCTCTTGCGCGACGAACGTTTGCGCGGCGGCGTTATGAAACATCTCGAGATCGTCTACGTCGTGGTCGGTAACGGGCGTTAACGCAAGGTCGGTGTATTTGAACCGCTTCGGATCCTTCCGGACCCGGATGAAGATGCGATGCAGCCGGTAATACAACGCCGCCCATCTCGTCATCTTCACGGTGAGTTGGAAAATGTACTTTGGATAGAAAAGCCAGACCGGCTCGAGGGCGAGGCTGGGTCTTCGATCGCGCCGGAACTTCAAACGCAGAAAGCCACTCTCGAGCGGGTGGACTTTCTCGATATGAATCGAGCCCATGAACCAGGTGATGAGCACGAGCGCGTTACTGGCCGGCCCTTTGGTAACCGTCAGTCGCCGGAAGACCGTCTCCATGTGTTCCATGGTGTAGTAGGTTTCCCAGGCAGTAAGGTAAGCCCGCTCCCAATCCGCGCCGGACATCTTCGGATGCGGCGCGCAGACATGGTTGAGATCGTACTTGTTTAGGTCCGGATCGATGGGTACGCCGGCTTTGACCAGCGTTTGATGGTCCTCGGAGCCAGGCAGCGGCGTCAGGAAAAAGAACTCCAGGATGTCGAGCGGCAGCTCTTTCTTCACGATCTCGACGTCGCGCTTGATCGATTCGGGCGTGTCGTTCGGAAAGCCGACGATGTATCCACAGTAGGTGATGACTCTCGCCGCCTTCCAGGCCAGAAGCATCTTGCGGTATTCGGTGATCTTGTTCTGCCGTTTATGCGCGCCGGCCAGGCTTTCCGGATTGATGTTCTCGAGGCCGATGAACACGCGCCGGACGCCCGCCCGCGCACATTTCTCAACAAAATTGGGAAGCTTGTGGCAGAGCGTGTCCACCTGGATTAGGAATCCCAGCTTGAGCTTCTCCACCTCGCGCAGGTGAATGATGCGATCGAGAATTGCCTCCCAATCCTTGTTCCGCGCAAAATTGTCGTCGGTGATAAAGAAGCTGCGCAATCCCTGGGCGACGTTTGCGCGGATGATCTTCTCGACGTCGTCGGGCGACCGGCGGCGTGACTTCCGTCCCTGCACATTGATGATAGTGCAGAATGAACATTGGAACGGGCACCCGCGGCCCGCGTCAAAGCTGGTCATGTGGCCAGCCGTCCGTTGGGCGCGGATGGCAGTGATCAGCGGGATCGGCATTCCTTCGATGCCGGGCAGGTCAGCCATGAAGTTGTAGAGCGGTTTGAGCGTTCCCGCGAAAGCATCCTGGAGAATCTGTTCCAGACGCCCCTCCGCTTCACCGGCGAAAAGCGAGATGCCCATCGCCTTCGCCTGATGGAGGCCAGCATCGTCGCCGCCGAGCATGCTCATTGTCCCGGAAACGTGGAACCCGCCGATGGCCACCTTGATGCCACGCTCCAGCAGCGGCTTGGCCAGATCGAGAGTGTGTGGGAACTGGTTCGACTGCACACCAATCATCATCACCATGCCGGCGCCGGCCTCTTCAATCATGCCGGCCAGGCGTTTCGGACGGATGCGGGTGTTCGTTTCGTCAAACGGGTGGATCTCGATCTCGACGTCATCCCCGAGAACGTGCCGTTCGGCGCAATCGCGGGCCAGGCCATAAACTGCTGCGAGCGAGTTGGACGGAATCGTGGAACGCAACCATTGAATCACATACCCGTCGTCGTCGTAGTGAGACGGCTTGACGAGGATCAGGCAAAAACGCCGTGTTGTGCGCGTGGATGTGGCCGGGGTTTCCATTGCCTTACGCGGCCGCATGCTCGTGAGCATGCTGGCGCCGCTGCTCTTGCGCGACGAATGCCGGCGCCGACGGCGTGTGAAACATTTCGAGATCATCGACGTCATGGTCGGTCACGGGACTCAGCGCGAGGTCCATGTATTCGAGTTTACGTGGGTCTCTCTTGATTCGCACGTAAATGCGGCGGAGTCCGAAATAGAGCGAAATCCACCGGGCAAGCTTTACCGCGGACTCCACGACATAGCCTGGATAAAATTTCCACCTCGGCACGATCGGCAAGCCGGGCCGGCGATCACGCCGAAACTTCAAGCGGAGGAAGCCGCTCTCGAGCGGGTGAATCTTCTCGATGTGGATCGAGCCCATGAACCAGGTGATCAGCAAAATGGCATTGCTACCACTCGCCTTCTTCGCCATCAACCGGCGCAACACCGTCTCCATGTGTTCCATGGTGTAGTACGTCTCCCACGCCGTCTGGTAAGCCCGCTCCCAATCCTCGCGCGACATCTTCGCATGCGGGGCGCAAGTGTGATTGAGATCGTATCGGTTCAAGTCCGCATCGATCACCACTCCGGCGTTAACCAGTTTTTGGTGATCTTCCGATCCGGGCAGCGGCGTGAGGAAGAAAAATTCCAGCAGATCGACCGGCAATTCTTTTTTGATGATCTCGATGTCGCTCCGGATGGATTCGACGGTGTCGTTCGGAAATCCGGTGATGTAGCCGGCGTAGGTGATGATCCTCGCGGTCTTCCAGGCGAGGAGCATCTTCCGGTACTCCGTGATTTTGTTCTGCCGTTTGTGTGCACCGGCCAGACTGTCGGGGTTGATGTTCTCCAGTCCGATGAACACTCGCTTCACGCCGGCTGCGGCGCACTTCTCGATAAAATTCGGCAGCTTGTGACAAAGCGTATCCACCTGGATGAGGAACGACAGCTTGATCTTCTCAACCGTGCGCAGCCGAATGAGGCGATCGAGGATCGGCTCCCAATCTTTGTTCCGCGCAAAATTGTCGTCGGTGATGAAGAAGTGGTGTAGCCCCTGCGCCACGTTCGCGCGCACGATCGCCTCGATGTCATCGGGCGAACGGCGGCGCGATTTCCGTCCCTGCACGTTAATGATGGTGCAGAACGAACATTGGAAAGGACAGCCGCGTCCCGCGTCGAAGCTGGTGATGCCGCCCGCGGTACGCGCGGCCCGCACGGCGGTGATGATCGGGATGGGTGACCCTTCGATTCCAGGAAGGTCCGCCATGTAGTTGTAAAGCGGCTCGAGCTTTTTCTCGAAAGCATCTTGCAGCACTTGTTCGAGCCGCCCTTCCGCTTCGCCGGCAAAGAGCGAGATGCCCATCGCCTTGGCGCGATGAAGATCGGGGTCGTTGCCACCGAGCATGCTCATCGTCCCGGAGACATGAAAACCGCCGATGCCCACTTGAATGCCGCGCTCGCGCAACGGCTTCGCGAGATCGAGCGCGTGCGGGAACTGGTTCGATTGCACGCCGACCATCATCACCATTCCGGCGCCCGCCTCCTCGATCATGCGCGCCAGACGTTCCGGGCGGATGCGCGTGTTCGTCTCGTCGAAAGGGTGGATCTCGATCTCGACCTCCTCTCCGAGGACATGGCGCTGTGCGCAATCGCGCGCCAGCCCGAAGACCGCCGCTAGAGAATTAGACGGAATCGTGGACCGGAACCATTGAATCACGTATCCGTCGTCGTCATAGTGCGACGGCTTGACGAGCACGAGGCAAAAGCGTCCCGTCGCGCGCGCGGATATGGCTGGGGTCGGCATTAACGCCGCACCATACACAAAATGGCCACCCTCGACAGGCAAAATTGCCCTGATAGCCAGGGACGGCTTTCCAAGCCGTCCGTCGAAACCCTCCTCGTTCCCAAACTCTGATTGGGGAACGCACTTGTCCCGCAACTCTGTTATTGAACGATCGGCTTACCAAGCCTGTCCAGGTATCAATTCATGAAACCACTCGCGCTCTTCCTCGCATTTATTGGTGCATTCGTTTTTTCCGCAAACGCGGCCGACACATTCAAGGTTGATCCGGTGCATTCGTTTGTCCTGTTTAGCGTGCAGCATTTCGGCGTCAGCAACTCCTATGGCCGCTTCAACGACATCTCGGGAACTGTCGTTTTCGACAAAGACAACCCTTCAAAGAGTTCGGTCGAATTGTCGGTGCCGGTGGAAAGCCTCGACACGAACAATGCAAAACGCGACCAGAGCCTGAAGAGTCCGGATTACCTCAACGCGAAACAGTTTCCCACGCTCAAGTTTAAAAGCACAAAAGTCCAAGGCAGCGGCGACACGCTCAAAGTCTCTGGTGACTTCACGCTGCACGGCGTGACCAAGCCGCTGACCGTCGATTTTAAGAAAGTTGGGGAAGGCAAAGGCTTGCAGGGCGAAGCGCGCGCCGGAGGCGAAACGCGCTTCACGATCAAGCGGAGCGACTTCGGGATGAACTTCATGCAAGGCGCGGTCGGCGACGAAGTGACCATCATCCTGAGCCTGGAAGGCGTTAAGCAGTGACTGCCGATCCGATGCAGCTGCTGAAATGGATGCGGCCGTCTGTCGCCTTGGCCGAGGCTACGCTACCGCCGCATGCTCGTGCTTGTGCTCGTGCGCATGCTGCCGCCGATGCTCTCGCGCGATAAACGCGGGCGTCGATGGCGTGTGAAAACATCTCCAGATCCCCATCGTCGGTGAACGGAGTCATCGCGAGGTCCCTGTACGCAAGCTTCTTCGGACCCTTCTTGACCCGGACGTAGATGGCGCGCAGCCGGTCGTATAAAGCGGGGCTCGTCGCTCGCAGGCCGAATGGCGAAGGCCTCACGCTCCCGGACGGTTCGCAGGTGCCCCGCCTTCCGAGCTATCGCCGCTGGCTATGGGACGGCGAGTTTGCGGCTCGATCGGCTTTCGGTGGCAAGTGGGAACTAGCGCGCCATGTGCTTGGTCACATCGGTTATGCCGTCGTACCTTCGAAGCAGGGTCTCGGCTACGCGACCGAGGCGTTACGTCAGCTGCTACAGGATCACCACCGACCCGGACAACATCGCATCGCGCCGCGTGATCGAGCGCAACGGCGGAGTCCTCGTCGAACAATTCATTCGGCCAGCGGCGTACGGAAGTACACCGGCTGTGCGCTACCGCATCACCCTACGTGCTAGCGACATCTAACCCGCTTCTCCATCGAGCGACAGTTCTACAACCCAGATGAGCACCCTTACCTACGTTAGCTTGCGCGGTGGCTGCCAACCGTGGCTGTCCCGATAGCTCCGCGACACGTTGAGGCTGAGGCGTTCAACGTCAGATTCATACTCGCGCTGCTTGATCCACAACTTGAGGTCGTCGCCGAAGAGCGCTGACTCGCACGAGTAACACGCGGGAATGTCGTCCGCATAGCCTGCAAAGGTCACAACGCGAGTGCCGAGCGGTCTCGCGCCCAAGCAGGTGGAAACGTGGTTCGTATACCTCTTGAACAACTCGCGAGAGAGGGGAACCGCGCGATCGATCTTATGTCCATCGAACATATTTTCTTCGAAAGGATTGAAGATGTAGAATGCATCATACGCCGTGAAGTCGACGTCTATCACGTTGCCGTGAATGAACTCGACATTGGCGAGTCCTAGATCGGTTGCTACCTGTCTGGCGGCCGCGACCAGGTCGCTTCGCAGCTCAATTCCCGTGAATCGGCCGTCCGTCAGAGAGCCGCCCAGCAGACAGAACTTGCCGGCCCCGCTTCCAATATCCAGAACGCGAGTGTCCGGTGCGGTCACCAACATTTTCGCAGCCACCGCAGCCACAGCCACCGGCGTCCAAAAGATCGAAGAAAGTTTCCGGATCTGCTGCGAGTAGATCAAATCAAACTTCTCGTCCTCAATCGAGAACGGCGCCGGATCTTCCAAGTCTACGAGGGTTTGCTTCACGCTGTGCAGCTAATCAGGAAAGCAGGAAAAAAGGAGGAAGAGATCGGATTCGCTAAGGCGAGAGGTGTAGGAATTCTCCTACTGCTCAATCAAACGATTCCTTTCGACTTCGCGCGATGAATTTCGTACTCGGTTAGCTGTCGCAAGGCGCGTGGTCCAGCTGAGAATTGTTTCAACAAGAGGAATAATAACATGATTATTTATCAAATCAGTCTGCCGAAGAAACAGGACGCTCAAGCGTTCATCACGTTCATGCAGAAGGAGTACTTCCCTGCAATTCACAAGGGGCCAACGCGCGTTGGTCAGGTGACTGATCTCGTGCTGCTGCGGCGGGAAGCCAGGGCTGAAGCTGATAATGACAAGGGGCCTGAATTCTTTTGGCACGTAGGTTGGGGTGGCCTGCCCATGTTGCACATTAGCGTCGACGACGAGAAAGTTGCCAGCAAGTTCAAGAAATTTAAGGCGAAAGTTCAGTTTCTCGGATTCTATGGCGAAGTTGCTGGCTGGCACGGCAAAGCCTGAACGTCACGTTTCGATTCGGCGGTCATAGACCGCCGCTACAGTTCGATCCATTACGCGCGGCGATCGGCTGGCGTGTGCAGTTATCAGGAAAAATAGGAAATCCGGTCGCGATTAATATCTGATTGCTGGACACGCGGAAGCACGTCCCTCCGCGCGTCCTTTCTTTGTTCGTTGGATGCGATTCAAATATGCGCCTTGCCCCGGCCACGAAAGATTGATAAGTCGCAGTCCAGAGCCACTTATGCATCTGGATCTCGCCACAACGCCGAATCTCATTTCAACTTTGACGCTGATCGGTGCGAGACCTGGACCCAGGCGTCGGATGTGATTGCACCGATCGAATAAATGAAACCGCAACACAGGAGATAATATGTCCGTTCAAGATAGGTGCTGCACAATTGTCCCTTACTTCAAGGTATCGAGTGGGAATCTGGAAGCGTTCAAGGAGCTTTGTCGTCAAATGGTCACGCAGACCAGCGAGGAACCAAAGTGCCTTTACTATGGATTCAGCTTTGACGGTGACCAGGCTCATTGCCGGGAAGGCTATGAAGACGCCGAGGGGCTTCTCGCGCACCTGAAGAACGTAGGTCCGCTGCTTGAGGAGGCACTGAAGATTTCTGTACTCACGCGCCTGGAGATTCATGGCCCGGAAGAGGAGCTGGCCCAATTGCGCGAGCCTCTCGCTCACCTGAAGCCACAATTCTTCGTGCTGGATTACGGTTTCCGGCGCTAACGTCACGCACAATCGCGCATGGAAACGCTCAGCCATCTTTTCGCCAACAACAAATCTTGGGCTGATCGCATCCGGCGGCAAGACCCGGAGTTTTTCGCCAACCTGGCGCACCAGCAGTCGCCCACCTATTTATGGATCGGCTGCTCAGACAGCCGGGTGCCCGCCAACCAAATTGTCGGTCTGGCTCCCGGAGAATTATTCGTCCACCGGAATCTCGCCAATCTGGTCGTGCACACGGATCTCAACTGTTTGTCGGTCATGCAATTTGCGGTCGATATTCTGAAGGTGCGCCACGTCATCGTCTGCGGCCATTATGGGTGCAGCGGCGTGCAGGCCGCGCTTCGGCGCGACCGGCTTGGGCTAAGCGATAATTGGCTGCGGCACGTGCAGGACGTGCGCGAGAAACATCCGGAGAGCGGAGGTAGTGATGTCGAAGCTTCCGACCGGCTCTGCGAGCTAAACATCATCGAGCAAGTGGCCAACGTGTGCCACACCACGATCGCCCGGGACGCCTGGGAACGTGGCCAGGAGTTGACGGTGCATGGCTGGATTTACGGATTGCAGGACGGACTTCTGCGAGACCTGAACGTCACGGTGGCTGATTTTCAGGAGACGCTTCCGGTTTATCGCGCAGCGATTTCCGCGTTATCGTGAACCGCGATTAGAGCCTTGCCCCAAACCCTATTCGGGGCTGATCTTCTGCTCTTAAAAAAGGAGGAGCACTTATGCCAAAATATGTAATCGAGCGGGAGATTCCCGAAGCAGGAAAGCTGTCGCCGCAGCAACTTCAGGCCATTTCGCAGAAGTCCTGCGGAGTATTGAAAAATTTGGGGCCGCAAATCCAGTGGATCCAAAGTTACGTGACCGATGATAAGATCTACTGCGTCTACATCGCTCCGAACGAGGAGATGGTTCGTGAGCATGCGGAGCAAGGCGGCTTCCCCGCCAACCGCATTTCCGAGGTCAAAGGGGTCATCGATCCAACGACGGCCGAGGCCTAGCAGGCGATACGGCCTGGGACTCCGCAATCTCTTAACGTTTCTGTCTGCTCTGCGCTTTCAGAATCTTGAATTGGAAACGGATTCGCCGTTTCTCTAAGAGGCTGCGCCAATCGACGAAAAGAAAGGCGCCGATAACGATTAGACCCGCTATCAGCGTAATGAGTGTTTTCCACGAGGCCTGTCCGTGAAGCAATTCTGAAATATTTGCCGTGGCGTATTTGCCGGAAAAGACGAGCACGCCGTCGGTGATCAATCTTCCCAGGAAAAACGGGGGCAGGATGTGCCATGGATTGATGCGCGCCATGGCTACCGCCGTGAAAAGCGCCGTCGTGGAGAGTGGCGTCAGCGTGTAGAGGAAAACAAAGATCGCGCCGGACCACTTGGCGCGGCCGAGTTTGCTTCCGATGTAACGCAGGTTTTCGTCCTCCCGCCGGTTGATCAGGGACGACGAGATTCTTGGGATGTAGCGGGTGAGAATGTACCGGCCAAGAGTCGAGCCCGTAACACCGACGACGATCACCGCCCACGGGCTCAGGTGAAACTTGACCAGGAGCAAAACCAGCACAATCCAGGCGGGCGGCGCAAAGATTGGGATGGTATCGACAGCCATCGCCGCCAGGAAAACGAGAAGATATGACCACATGGTTGGTGGCGTTGATTCAAACGTCAGCGCGTTCGAGGAGTGAGCGCAGAACCTTTTCGGCTTCGAAAAATTCCCGGGCGATCTCTCGTGCGGCGCGGGAGTGCCGGGAATAGTCCGCGTTGATCCGTTTCACGGCGTCGGCGATTTCGCCTAATGAGTTAAAGGCGAAAAGCCCGTCGTGCTGCCCGAAGATTTTCGTGAAGCCGGTTTCCTGAATGATCACGGGACGGCCGGCGGCGAGATAGCACCCACTCCGGTCGCTGAACCAGCCCGTATTGAGACGGACGTACTGGTCCTTGGCCACGGTGAACTCGCCTTTCGACCGGCGGATGTACTGGCGATAAAGGCGATAATCGGAGCTGAGATCGTTCGGCGAGCGGAAGCGCCAGCCGTGGCGATCGAACTTTGTGCGGGTGGGCGCGTCCCTAATATTGGTCGCGAGCTCGAAGAGTTCGCCGGATTTCTTCGGCGCGGCGACGAACCGAAGAAACTCGCGCGACTTGCTCCAAAGATATTTTTCGCCGCGCCACTCGATGTCCTTCAGCCCGCTTGTGGACCAATTGGCGACGGAG
>JBEEHC010000139.1:0-16085 GCA_041167205.1 Verrucomicrobiota bacterium | reverse complement strand
TGGACGAGTTGCGCGGAAATGGAAAACGCTCAGAAAGCCGCGGCCGACGCGATCAAGGCAGTGGTCCCCCCGCATTTGGAAAACGGCTATTGGAACGACGAAGGCGGTTCCGGTCCGGCGAAAATCGTGGTGAGCGTCAGTAAGCAACGCGCTTACTTCTTCAAAGGCAAGAAGGTTATCGGCGAATCAACCGTTTCCACCGGCAAGCCCGGGTTTTCAACACCGCCGGGCCACTATCGGGTGGTCTGGAAAGACAAAGATCATATCTCCACTGTTTTCGGCGATTATGTGGACGACTTCGGGAATGTCGCGAAATCGAATATCGACTCCCGCAAAGATCATCGCCCGCCCGGGACGCAGTTCGACGGCGCGCGGATGCCCTACGCCTTGTTTTTCCGGGGCGGCTACGCCATGCATCAAGGTTACGTTCCGCCCTATGCGGCCTCGCACGGTTGCATCCGCCTACCGCAAGGAATGGCCGAACGCTTCTTCGACGCCGCACCGCTCGGCACGCCCGTCGTCGTGAAGGAATAGCTAGCCAGGGGGCCACGCCAAGGAGCGCTTCCCGAGCACGTGCACGTGCAGGTGCGGAACGCTTTCGCCTGCATCCGGGCCGCTGTTGATCACGACGCGATAACCGGAGGTCAGTAAATCGAGTTTCTCCGCCACCGTGCGCGAGGCGAGGAGCAGTTTCCCGAGTAACGCTTCATCCGCTGGCGTGGCATCGGCCAGTCTCGGCACGACGCGCTTTGGCACGATCAAGACGTGCACCGGCGCCTGCGGATTCACATCGCGGAACGCCAGCACATCGTCATCTTCCCAGACGATGTCGGCCGGAATTTCGCGCCGGACGATTTTTTCAAAAATTGTCACGGGCCGTTCCGGGCGGGCGCACGCTTCAGCGGATGTAGCAGCGGAGGTCCTCGAGTTCAGAGCTGGCCGCCAGCCGCTCGCGCACGAAGCAGATGACTTCCTCGCGCAAAGTGTCGCAGGTGCGCGTCCACGTCTTCGCCCCGCGCAGATGCTTCACGCACGCTTGCAGATCGCAAAGGTGCAGGCTGTCGGCGCGGGCGCTCACGAGTGCGCTGATTCGCTTTTCCAAACCATCGAAAAATGCGAGCTCGTATCCGTCTCCCGCCTCCTGCGCGATCTCGAGGAGGGAAAACGAAACCGGCGGAGGTGACGGCACGAAATAGGGAACGATTTCCTTGTAACCGATCACCTTCAGGACGTAGCGGACGGTTTGAGAAAGTTGATCGAACGGGACGACCGACTCGTCGTTTCTCAGCCGCAAATAAAACGCAATGCTTTCGGTGACGTGATCGGTCAGCCACCAGCGCGGATAACCGGCTTGATCTGCTGCGCGCGTGATTGCTGCGTGCAGCCAGGCCTGATCGAACTCGAAGAGCTGGCCCGAATCGCAACGGAGGTAAGGAAATTCTTCTTTAAACGCGACCATGTGTTTCGACTTTTGTTTCGGTATCGGTCGCTCCCGCCACGACGGGATGCGATCCACCCTGCGCTAACTCCGGCTCAAATAATTCGGGCTGGAGACTATTTGGTTTGATCCGTCGGCCGAGCGCCTGGATGGCGTCGACGAACTCATCCACTTCTTCAAAGCGGCGATGGACCGATGCGTAGCGCAGATACGCCACTTCATCGATCACACGCAGTTTCTCCAGCACCTTCGTGCCGATCGTCGCCGAGGACACTTCACGGCCGCTGGTCTCCAGTTCGTGCACGATTTCGTCCACCGCTGTTTCGAGCGTGACGAGACTGATCGAGCGTTTCTCGCAAGCTTTGGCCAGACTGTTCACGAGTTTGCGGCGGTCGAATGGCTCATGCGTGCGATCGCGCTTGATGACGCGGAGATCCGAGCGCTCGATTTGCTCGTAGGTCGTGAACCGGTACGCGCACTGTAAACAAACGCGGCGGCGGCGGATGCTGGAACTATCACGAGACTGGCGGGAGTCGATGACTTTGTCGTCACGAAAGCCGCACTTGGGACAACGCATAGTGTCGGCGCAGTAAGTAACACACCATAAGTTGTGGCGTCAATGCTTTGCGCGAAAAAATTCTTCGGACTACTCGACGACTTCCGCGCCCCTACCACGACAGACAATTTCCAACGTGCAATCCGCAAGCCAGTCGTATAAAACGGGAACTTCAACCCCACCTCAACCCTCCCTTCTCCTCCATGAAAACAAATATCCGTTGGATTTTTCGCACCGCTTTTCTCATTCTCGCCGCTGCCGCATTGCCGTGCACCCTATTCGGCTACGGCGATCAAGGACATCAGACCGTCGGCGCCATTGCCGATAAGCTCATCGCCAACTCGCCCAACACCGTCGCCCACGTGCGGGCGCTTCTCGGTAATCAAACGCTGGAAAAAGTGGCGACGTGGGCTGACGACTGCAAGTACCACTTTAATCCAAATGATCCCGATATGGTCGCATTCGTCGCAGCCAACCCGCACCTGACGCCGACGCCCGGACCGCACGACCAAAATTCCTATCACTACACCGACATTCCAATTCAGGAGACGCATTACCGGGCAAATTCCGTGGGCGCTTTGAACATCGATGTCGTCCACATGATCCGGAACTGCATCGCCATCCTCGAAGGCCACAGCAACGCGACCAACAATCCCACAGGCATTACCCCGAGAATGGCGCTTCGCCTGCTCGTCCATTACGCGGGCGATATTCACCAGCCGTTGCACGTCGGAGCTGCCTATTTCGGGCCCAATGCACAGCTCGTGAATCCGAACACCACCACAGGCTGGAAAGCCGACCAGGGCGGTAACGCCATTCTTTTCCGCGCCACCAAGCTGCACAGCTATTGGGATACACCCACGGTGCAGAACGCCATGGCCGCAGCGCACGTACAGACACCACGCGCCTTCGCCCAAAAAATCATTGCCAATCCACCGCAAGGTTGGCAGAGCGGTTCTTTCATGAGCACCTGGTCGGTCAAGTGGGCCGACGAAATGCTACCCATCGCCAGGGAGGCCCACAACAAACTCTCCTTCACGGCGAATACCGTTAGTTGGACGGCACACAGTAGTGATCCGGCCGGTTACGACCAATGGGCTGCCGGCCAGGTCCGCACTGAGATCGGCCGCGCGGGTTATCGCCTCGCTGCGATTCTAAAAAAGATCTGGCCGTAACCCGAGGCGGAGCATCAGGTCATCTCCCGTCCGCTGAGCACGGCAAGGGGCCGGTGGATTAAGTTTTCGCGACAGCTGCTTTGCGTACCGGCGTTTTCTTCGTCTTCGGCGCTTTCTCGGCGAACTCGAAACCGACTTTGCCTTTGTCCAACTTTAGGTGCGCCGAGAAGGGGCGGCCCTTTTTCGAAATGAATTTCGGGAGCAAATCGGTTTTGCCAGTCGCGATCAATTTCTGAATCTGCTCTTTCGGAATTTCCCGTTGCAGAATCACTTTGCCGACACGGAACGTGCAGGTTTTTTCCGCTGAAACGGCGTGCTCGCAGGCGTAGGAATTATCGAGCGCGTAGACCTGGCCTTTTTGGCAAACCGGACAGACGCCCAGCGCTTCATGCCGCGCCGGATCGATCGTGATGGCGCCTGCGGCGTCGCTGTTTTCAAACTCGAACTCCGGTTTGAACTCTTCGCCGAGTTTCACCGTGGCGGTGAAGGGCCGGCCCATCTTGCTGCGAAATCCTTCGAGCGGCCCGACCTTGCCCTGGGTGAGGAGCGTTTCCACTTCTCCGGCTTCGAACAGTCGCCCGGCCATCGTCTTCCAAACAATCAGCCCGCAGCTCCGGCATTTGAAGGTGCGATAATCCTCGTCGAAGGGACCCTTGCCGCACTTCGGGCACTTCACCTCGATCGGCGCGAAGTTTCCGCTGACGCTGTCGCCTTCGAAGTTCTTCGCTTTCTCGACGATCTCGCGGGTGAAGTCCTTGATCTGCGCCATGAACTCCGTGCGCTTCATCTCGCCCTGCTGAATCTGCTTGAGTTTGTGCTCCCACTCGCCGGTCAATTCCGGTGAACAAAGCGCCGGGACTCCGATACCGCGCAATAGCGTGATAAGCGCCAGGCCTTTTGCCGTCGCAATCAATTCGCGTCCCTGCCGCCGCACGTATTCCTGATAGATCAGACCTTCAATGATGGCCGCACGCGTTGCGGGAGTGCCGAGACCGTTGGCGCTCATCGCCTCGCGCAACTCTTCGTCATCGACCAGTTTTCCGGCGCCCTCCATCGCGGAGAGCAAGGTTGCTTCGTTGAAACGCGCCGGGGGCTTGGTCTCGTTCTGTTTCACTTCGACCTCAAGCACCTTGGCAGGCTCGTTAGGCTCAATGGGAACAAGCGATGCGCCGCTTTCGTCATCAGCCAGCGCCGCTTCCCGCCCGTAGACAGCGAGCCAACCCGGATCAGTGATGATCTTGCCGTCCGTTCGGAAGGCGTCTTTGTCGACTCGCGTGATCCGCGTCGTCACCTCGAATTGCGCCGCCGGGAAAAAGACGGCGATGAAGCGCCGCACAATCATGTCGTAGATTCTCTGCTGCACTTCATCGAGTCCGTGTGGAACTTCACCGCTCGGCACGATGGCAAAGTGGTCGGAAATTTTCGCGTTGTTAAAGATGCGCTTCGACGGTCTGACCATTTGAACCGCTTTGCGCGCATGCACCGCGAGCGCCGGGTCCTTGATTTTTCCGAGCGTCGCTTTCACCGTCGCGATGTAATCTTCCGGAAGATATCGGGAATCCGTTCGCGGATATGTGATGACCTTGAATTTCTCGTAGAGCTGCTGCGCGATTTGCAGTGTCCGCTTCGCGCTAAAGCCGCGCCCATTCGCGTCGCGCTGGAGGCTCGTCAGATCGTAAAGCAGCGGCGGCGCCTGCGAAGTCGGTTTGCGTTCTTCAGTCGCGATGCCGGTTTTGCCGAGGCAACGCGCCTTGATTTCCTCCGCCTCGGCCCCTTCCCAAAGGCGTTCGGCCCGCGCGTCTTCATCGCCGTCCTTGGCGAAATCTTCTCGGAACCAGCGGCCGCGATATTCTCCCGCCTTGACCCCGAAATCGCCGAAGACTTCGAAAAACGTGCGCGACTTGAACGCGCGGATTTTCTCTTCCCGTTCGGTCAGGATCGCGAGCGTGGGTGTTTGCACCCGGCCCACCGGCGTTAGTTGGAATCCGCCCGCTTTGTTATTGAACGCGGTCATCGCCCGGGTCCCGTTGATTCCGACAAGCCAGTCGCTTTCCGACCGGCAAACCGCGGCCTTCGCGAGCGGAATCATCTCCTCATTCGTCCTCAATTGGCCAAAGGCGGAGCGAATCGAATCCGTCGTCATCGATTGCAGCCAGAGGCGGCGGATCGGTTTCTTGCTGCCGGTCAGCTTGACGAGGTAGCGGAAAATCAATTCGCCTTCGCGGCCGGCGTCACAGGCATTGATCAGGTCGGCGACATCTTTACGTTGAATCAGCCGTTTGAGTTGGTTGAAACGCGGTTTCGATTTCTCGATCGGCTTCAACTCGAACTCGTCCGGAATAATCGGGAGGTTCGCGAAACTCCATTTCCCGCGCTTCACCTCCAGCTCGCTCGGCAGACACAGCTCGACCAGATGACCGACCGCGGACGAGATGATGTACTTCTCGTTCTCGAAGTGATCTTCGACTTTCTTGAAACCACCAAGAGCGCGCGCGAGGTCGTTCGCGACGCTGGGTTTCTCGGCGATGAGGAGCGATTTGGACATTTCTGCGGTCAGGAAAAAAGCGGGTCGCCTTGAAAAAACCAGCGGGGCGTTAGGAGGCGCCTCCTCCAGTCTCACGAAGCATTTTCCGGGCAACTGTTTGACCAGCCGCTTTAGCTCAAGGCGCAGGAGGGTAGAAGAGACCGTCTCGGTTGGCAAATCGGATTTCGTTTCGCGCTGTCACGGAACTATCACCACGCGTACGTCATCACTGAACTCTTCGAGGCGATCCAGGACGCCGTTAACGGCACCGGCCTCGAGCGGGACAGTTCGAGTGATGCCGTGCGACAAATCAAGCTTCCGCGTGCGTGCCAACTCCAGGAGCAATGGAATCTCGCTCGCCAGATGATCCGATACGCCGATGATTTCCGCCTCCTTGTTCAAGAGCTCCGAGTAAGGCGCAACTTCAAAAGTCTCTCGGGTAAGGCCAACGAGCGCAGCCCGGCCCAGAATCGCCAGTGATTGAACCGCCTGATGCATTGTCACGGGCAAGCCGACCAATTCCAGCGCAACATCCACGCCGCGCCCGCTCGTCACTTCTCGAAGGTGCTGGACTGGATCGCCGGTTGACGCGTTCACCGGAATGGCACCGAAGCGTTCTGCCAGCTCGAGCTTGCGGGGATTAATGTCCACGGCGTACACCTCCTCAGCGCCAAAATGCCTGGCCAGTTGCAGAGCCGAAATGCCCAGGCCGCCAATGCCAAAGATCGCGACCGTTTCGCCGGAACGCAGCCGAGCCTTGTTCAAGGCATGCAGCGATGTTGCGGACGAGCACATCAAGATCGCGCCCTGCTCGAACGGAATTTCGTCCGGCAAACGAAAGACGCTGCGCTTGGGCACCACGATGAATTCCGCGTATCCGCCGTCGCGATGTTTGCCGACCATCTGCCCCGTCAGGCAAAACTGTTCAGTGCCGCCTTTGCAGAAGAGGCACTGACCGCAGGTCACGAGGTAATGCAGGCAGACGCGGTCGCCTGCCGTGAAACCGTGGACGTCCTCACCGGTCTCTTCCACCACGCCAGCCACCTCATGGCCGAGCGTGAGCGGCAGCGGCTTGACAGGTGAAACTCCAGCACGGTAGTGCGCATCTGAATGACAAATCCCCGCGGCTTTGACGCGAATCAAGATATCCCGCGGGCCGACGGCTGGAATTGCAATCTCCTGCGCCTCAAGCGGTGCTCCTGGACTGATAAGACGAACGGCTTTCATGCTGTAGCCGCCACCCTGTGGGCGGCACGTGCGTTAGCAGTTGCTGCGTTGGACACATCCCACGCTTCGCACAGCGAAGGGCCTACAGCCAGAGTCGCTATCGGCTACGCCAGCTTCACGAAATATTTTCCGGGCAACTGTTTAACCAGGCGCTTTAGTTCGAGGCGCAAGAGGACGGAAGAAACCGTTCCGCTCGGCAATTCGGAGGTCATCGCGATATCGTCGATCGACGTCTCGGTCGGCTTGATCGCGTCATAGATGCGGCGCTCCTCCTCGGTCAGCAGAGGCAGGGCGCGCACCGCCGCTTCGGGCGATGGCTTCGTTTCCGGGAGGAGAATCTGCAAGTCATCGAGCAGGTCGTTCGCGTCCATAACAAGTTTGGCGCCTTGCTGAATGAGACGATTCGATCCCTGCGCGCTCGGCACATTGATGTGACCCGGCACCGCATAAACCGAGCGGCCTTGCTCGAGCGCCTGCGAAACGGTGATAAGCGCGCCGCTATTGAGGCCCGCTTCAACCACCAGGAGGCCGTGGCTCCAGCCACTGATGATTCGGTTGCGCATCGGAAAGGTTTGGCGATCGGGTTCGATCTCCATCGAGAACTCCGAAACAATTGCGCCGTTGCCATCGCGAATCTTTTCCGCCAGAGCGGCATTCTCTGGCGGATAAAGTTTCGACAAACCCGACCCGATCACAGCAATCGTCCGGCCTTTGGCTGCCAGCGCGCCTTGATGCGCGGCAGTATCAATCCCGCGCGCCAAACCGCTGATCACGGTTAGACCAGCGTAGGCGAGTTGATAGGAAAGTTTCTTGGCCGACTCCATGCCGTAATGCGTCGTGCGGCGGGACCCGATGACCGCGATGGCGTGCTGATCGCGCTCAATCAGTTCGCCCCAAACGTAAAGCACGATGGGTGGCGCGTGGATCTCGCGGAGTTGACGCGGATACAGCGGCGATTCAGCGGTGATGACCTTCGCGCCGAATCGGCGAATGCGTTCCATCTCCGCCGACAGATCGACGATGGTTTCCCACTGGACAATCTGATCGGCGACGTCGTTGCCGATTCCTTCGACTTCCCGCAAGGCATCACGTCGTGCAACAAGAACGCGATCGGGAGTTTCAAAAACCTCCAGGAGCTTGCGCAACCGGACCGGACCCATCGTCGGGAGCATGTTCAACGCGATGCAAGCTTCGGTGGGGGTCATCGATTAATATTCTAAGCCGATGCTCGGCGGCACCGTCGCGCGTTGGCGGCTCGACGGAGTCTCGCCCTACCGTCGGAAAAGCGAGCCCTAAAAAGGAATCTCGTCGTCGTCGGGGGCGGCGGGGGCGGGGGCTGCTTTGGGGGGCGGCGCGGCTTTGCTGGAGCGCGGCGCGCTGGAACCTTCCTCATCTCCGCCGCCACCACCTCCACCGCCGCCGCCGGGCCGGCTGCCGATGAGTTGCAGTCCTTCACCGACCACTTTTAGTTTGCTCCGTTTTTGGCCCGATTGCTTGTCGTCCCAAGTGTCGAGTTGGAGTCGTCCCTCGATAAAGACCGGACGCCCCTTCTTCAAATATTCGCCGGCGATCTCCGCAGTTCGGCCCCACAACGTTACGTCGACGAAAGTGGTTTCTTCGCGTTTTTCGCCGTTTTCCGCGGTGTAGACGCGATTCACGGCCATGCCCAATTCCGTGACGGCTGTTCCCTTGGGCGTGTAGCGGACCTCGGGGTCGCGCGTGAGGTTTCCGAGCAGAATGACTTTATTGAAACTGGCCATGCCGCCCTTGTAGCGGAATTACTTGGCCTCGGCCAACTTTTTCGCGGGCCGCTCGACCTTCGGGCGAAGACGCTGGTAGCTCTGACGATAAACTTCCGGATCGAGTTTGAACTTCGAGCGAAGCTTGGTGATGAGCTGCGGGTCGGCGTGAAAAATAAAGTTCACGTAATAACCGGCATCGAGCCTCCCCGCCACGTAAGAAAACGGGCGCCGGTCCATTTTCTGGACCTGCTCGATTTCGGCGCCTTCTTTCTTAAACTCGGCCTCGAGACGCTCGACGACGTCCTTCACTGTGTCATCCCGGCCCTGCGTATCGAGCACGAGCAACGCTTCGTAACGGTTCTTCATGATTCTGGAATTTTGTTGAAAAGGTTCATCGCGGAAAGCACGCCTTTGTCAATCGCGCATTTCACCGCATCGGCCGCGCGCGCGATTGTTTTCTGCACCACCGGAACCTCTTCTTCGAAGAAACGGCCGAGGACATAGTCAGTCGCGCCTTCGCTCGGCGCTGAGCCGATCCCCACTCTGAGACGGGGAATAGTTTCGGTGCCGAAGTGCATGATGATGGATTCGAGACCGTTGTGACCTCCCGTCCCGCCTTCCAGACGCAGACGCAACCGGCCCACTTCCAGCGCCAGATCATCCAGCACTACAAGGGTTTCAGCTGGCGCGATTTTATGAAAATTGGCGACCGCCGACACCGGCTCCCCGCTGCGATTCATATAGCTCGCCGGTTTGACGAGAATTGCCTTTTCGCCTTTTGCCCAAAGAGCGTGCCAGCTTTTTGAGCGTTCCCAGGTGAGTCCCCATTCAGAGGCAAGCAGGTCGACAACGCTAAAGCCGACGTTGTGGCGCGTCCGATTGTATTCCGCGCCGGGATTACCGAGGCCGACCACCAATCGAATCTGAAAGGCTTCCTGCTCCAAAATCTCGAAGCGAACGCCGCATCACTTCTTCTGCTCTTTTTCCTTCGGCGCTCCCTTGTCCTTTGCCGCCGAAGCCGCCGCCGCTTCCGGATCTTCCTTCTTCTCGCGGATCACTTCAGGGCCAGCGGCCGCCTCCACCTCCGCGACAGCCGGCTCTTCTTCCACCGTCGGCGCCAGGACCGAGAAGGCAGTGAGATCGGGTTGGACTCTCGTAGTCACGCCCGGCGGCAACTGAATTTCACGCACGTGAATGGCATCGCCGATGTTGAGGGCGGAAACGTCCACCGTGATAAGATCAGGCAGGTCGCGGGGCAAACACTCAATCGCCAGTGAGCGAAGGTTTTGTTCGAGAAGGCCGCCCATGTTCTTGACGCCGTTTGCAATCCCAGTCGGCTCGAGCGGCACGTCCGCTTGAATCACCTCGTCCATGGAGACTGCATGAAAGTCGACATGCAAGATGGCGTTCCCCAGCGGCGCGTGTTGCACCTCCTGCACCAGAGCGAGGCGGCTTTTCCCCGCGATTTCCAATTCCACCAAAATGTTCTCGCCCGCGGCGTGACTCAGCATGGAGTTGATGTCGCGCCTGGATACCTGCAAGGTTTCCGCCTTGTCCTTCGCGCCGTAAATAACTGCCGGCACGAAGCCCGCCGCCTTGAGTTTTCGCACCGCGGAACGCCCCGTGGCCGTCCGCCGCTCCGCCGTGAGTTTTACTTGCTTGGCCATTTCGAATTCTATTTTTTGTTGCCGTTATCGATCTTGAACAGCGATGAAACCGATTCGTCGTTGTGAATTCGTTTCATGCCTTCACCGAGAAGCTCGGAGACGCAAAGCACGTGGGTCTTAAATCCCTCCACCGTGCGCACGGGCGTGCTGTTCGTAGTTATTAATTCCTCGATCTGGGAGTTTTGCAACCGGGGAATCGCGGCATCGACCAGGACGGCGTGGGCGACCCCCGCGTAGATGTTCAGCGCGCCGCGCTCTTTTAAGACGTTGGCGGCGGAGGTAAGCGTGCCCGCCGTCTCGGTCAGATCGTCCACCAGGAGGACATCGCAGTCATCCACATCGCCGATAACGTAAAGCGCCTTCGTTTCCGTCGCGCTCTTCCGCTGCTTGGCCACGATCGCGAGATTCGCGCCAAGCGCCTGCGAATAGGCGGAGGCCATTTTCAATCCGCCCACGTCGGGAGAGACAACTACTGTCTTGCGGGTCAGGCGCGTTCGCAGGTACTTGAGCAGAACGGGCATGGAATAAAGGTGGTCCACCGGGATATCGAAAAATCCCTGCACCTGTTGGGCGTGCAGATCCATCGTGAGCACACGGCTGACCCCTGCCGCATAAAGGAGATTCGCCACCAGCTTCGCCGTGATCGGCACGCGAGGCTGATCTTTGCGGTCCTGCCGCGCGTATCCGAAAAATGGGATGACGGCCGTGATGCGATCGGCGCTGGCCCGGCGAGCCGCGTCCACCATGATGAGCAATTCCATCAGGTGCTGGTTGGTGGGCGGACACGTTGGCTGAATGATAAAAACGTCCCGGCCGCGAATGTTCTCCTCGATCTTGACGTACGTTTCTCCGTCAGGGAACGAGCTGATCGTCGCGGCTCCCAGCGGCACGCCGATCCCGTCACAGATGCGTTGAGCCAGCTCGCGGTTAGCGGAGCCGCTGAAGACCTTCATCTCGGGTTGAAGCGCAAACATAATTTCGGACGGGCGCTAACTTTGGCGCGCCCTGAGTGCATTGGCAATCGCCGATTGCCTCCGCTCCATTCCTGCAGGTCGCCGCGGCGATCGTTACTTCGCAAACGACGCGCGCAGCTTTTCTTTCTTGGTCTCTGCGTCTTCCTGGAGACGCCGGAGGTCGATCGTCAGCTGCTTTTGGAGCGACTCGGCCTCTTCAGCCTTTCCGGCGCTCTGCGCCTTGCTGATCTGGTCTTTGAGAAACAGTTCCTTCTCCGCAATGCGAGCTTTGAAAGTGGAGTCGATTTCCGCGATCTGCTGCTTTTGCTCGTCCGTGAGCGCGATGCTTGGCGCCTTTTTCTCCAGGCGCTCCATCGCCAGTTCGTAAGCCGATTTCATTGTGCAATTCAATCTAGCGCGTCTGTGTAACGAAGCCAAGCAAAGCGGGCGGATTGCGGTTGCGGAATCAAACCCTAAGTTACCGTCCCGATGCCATCCAAAATCCGACTCCTGAGCACCGATTTCGACGGCACGCTGGTCGCGCACGGCAGCGATCCTGGACTCGATCGCCGCTGCATGGAACACATCGAGCAACTGCAAGAGAACGGCGTCATTTGGGCGATCAACACCGGGAGGTCCGTGGATCTACTCGAGTCGGGCCTGACGGATTTCGAGTTCCCGGTCCATCCCGATTTCATCCTGACGAGCGAGCGCGATGTATTTCGCCCCTCATCCAATGGCGGAAAGTGGGAGCCATATGGCGATTGGAACGAGCGGGTCGCGCGCGACCACGCTGAGCTATTTCACTCAGCCGAATCGGTCCTGGCGGAAGTGGTCGATTTTGTGAACCAGAAGACCAAGGCGCGTTTGCTTTATCACAGCGCAGGTCTGGAAGGGCTCGTCGCCAACAGCGAAGAAGAGCTGGACCGCGTCACAAAATTTATCGATCGAGCTCGCGCGAAGCAGCCGAAGTTTCATTACCAGCGAAACACCGTTTATCTGCGGTTCTGCCACGCCGATTATCACAAAGGCGCGGCTCTCGCGGAATTATCGCGTTTGCTCGAAATTCCGCGCGAAGAGATCTTTGCCGCAGGCGATCACCACAACGACATCTCAATGCTCGACGGCTGTTTCGCGCAGTATCCCGCTTGCCCCGCAAATGCGATTCCCGAAGTGAAGCAAGCGGTTAAGTCCGCGGGCGGATACATCGCATCGAAAGCGTACGGCGCCGGGGTGCATGAGGCACTGTTACACTTCGAAGAATCTTTTTTAACTGCGGATCACTCGGATTAAACGGATAGGATTTCAGAAATCCGGGTCATCCGCGTGATCCGCGGTTCAATCTCTCCGGAGCGGCTCCAATTTCAGCCGCGGCTCTTCCGCCAGGATCTCGTCGAGCGCCGGCCATTGCACGGCGCTGTCCATATCGCGGAAAGCGTGCAGATAAACGGCGACGACTTCCGCCGGATACTTGTCCAGAAGCGGCGAAACCGCGCTCGCGATTTTGTCCTTCGGCGGTGCGGAAGGAAGCACCTCCACCGTCCCATCGTCTTCGTGCTTGATCTCCAATCCGTCGAGAAAATCGCAAAGCATCTGTTTGTTTGCGCCGAGCAACCAGGCCTGAAGGAGATGACTTGCGAGCGAATCGCTCACATTGCGGCCGAGCGCTGTTTGCATCCAGGGGAAGCGCTCGACCGGCGGTTTCCGCTCGATAAACACGCCACGGAGATTCCGCTGGTTCGCGAGCCCTTGGATCGCGGCTTTGTAAACGGGCTTCTGCTCCGTCTGCAAGAAAGTGAAAATCCGGGCGGCGAGCGCGGGAGACATCCGTTGGAAGATTTCGTGTGATCTCATTCTTCGGCGCACACGATGACAGCTTCCAGGTTTTCGTCCACCCCATGCTACCGTGCTGGGCAAAGTTGTAGGGCAAGCGCATCGCTCGCCATCCCTAAGAAGCGGCAGGGTCGCCGCGGCGACCGCCTGCCCTACAATTCTGCGACCGAAAGCGCGGGCGGCGCGTCGGCTTCAATCTTGCCTGCGAATCGATTCGTCATGTAGGTGAGGAGGAGCACCCAAAAAGTGAGCGCGACGCTGAAGAGGGGGAACTGCAACGGAAACGGCAGCGAATAAATGATAGCCATGAGCGGCGCCCAAACCGCCCAGGTGGCCAGCAATGTCGGGACGATCTTGTCGCGATAATGATCCCAGGTCAGCGCGCGACGGACGGATTTCCACGAGAAGCCTTCGTTTTTCCACTCGTAAACCAGCACCTCAAGAGGCGCGGCCAGGAAAGGATTGTAGCCGAGTTGGTCGACGAGAATTTTCGCGGTGACAACAGGGACCGTCACGACATCGCCAAACCAAACGGCGTTCATGCGATACATCAGATCGACGAGGATTCCATCGACGGCCCACGTCGGAATGGTGAAGGCGAGGTTGCGGAGGTTTTGCGCGCGAGGGCGGCACCGTTGGAAAAAGACGATGACGAACAGCTCGGGCACGATCGCTCCGGCGAGAACCGCGGCGCTGACGACGAAGACGAGGCCGTGCTGTTCTTTGTAGCGCGCCAGGCGATTGAGAAAATCCGCGCAGGCAGGGCTCAAGTAATACGAAATCAGGATGACCAACATCGCGCCTTGAAGGATGAAGGCCGGGACAGCGTTCGCCTTGGCTGCCTCCCAGCCGATCGTGAGCGAAGTGCGATTTGTGTTGCGCGAAGCGACCACCATCGCCGCAAGCTGGCGCACTGACACATGTGAGCAAGCTCAATTCAGACTTGTCGCTTTGAATGAATTCTCCGCCTGACGTAACCTCCGTCGTGCAAAAGGCCGCCAAACCATCAATTCAGTCTCTGCTTCGGGACGAGATTGCCGCGGAACTTGCCGCGCGGAACGAGCGTCCCTATCGCGCAAAACAGATCGTGGATTGGATCTATCGGAAACGCGTGACTTCATTCGAGGAAATGACCGATCTTCCGCAAGATCTTCGAATCCGCCTCGCGGAGGAATTTGCCTTCGGCGCCGTCGAAACAATCCGTGTCCTCGGCTCGGAGGATACGACGCGGAAATTTTTGTTCAGGCTGGCGGATGGCAATCTCATCGAGTCGGTCCTGATCCCCGCATCACCGTCGCTCTATGGTGCGACCTCAGATCGACGCACCATTTGCGTCTCCACCCAGGTCGGTTGCGCTTACGGCTGCAAGTTTTGCGCGAGCGGCCTCGACGGATTTTCTCGCAACCTCGAGGCGAGCGAAATCGTGCAGCAACTGCTGGCGGTGGAAAAGGCGAGCGGCGAAAAGATCGACAATGTCGTCTTCATGGGCATGGGCGAACCGCTGGCCAACTTCGCCAATGTCGTGCGCGCCATCCGAATCATCAACGCCTCCTGGGGCATGGAGATTGGCGCGCGGCACATTACGGTTTCGACCAGCGGACTCGCGCCGCAAATTAGAAAGCTCGCCGACGAACCGCTCCAAAGCCGGTTGGCGATCTCTCTCCACGGCGCGACCGACGAGGTCCGGAACCAAATCATGCCGGTGAATCGCAAGTATGACCTAACGAGTTTGCTCAGCGCCTGCGATTACTACGCCAGCCGCAAGAAGCAACGCATCTACTTCGAATACATCTTGATCGCGGGAGTCAACGACGCCGAAGAACAGGCCCACCTGCTCGCGGGTCACGCGCGACGGCTCGGCGCAAAAGTGAATCTGATTCCGTACAACACGGTGGAAGGTCTCGAATGGTCCCGACCATCTCGCGCGCGGCAGGAGCGCTTCCTGGCCATCCTCCGCGAACACGGAACCGTGGCAACATTGCGCCGCGAAAAAGGCCACGATATCGAGGCGGCCTGCGGGCAGTTGCGGTTGCAGGCGAAGCGATCCGAATTGAGCGCGGAAACACCGGCGCCGGCCGTGGCAGGCAGCTAGCCGCGCCCTCGTAATATCCGCAAAAATTTTTGCGCGCTGGCGCAAGCTGGCCTAGATCAAAGCATGTCCGGGTACGAGCATGAGCCCGATCGAGTGTGGGACGAGTACGAGTGGGAACGCTTTCTCCAGCAGCAAGATCATAAGACGGAGAAGTACATGGAGCTGCTCGAGAAGTACCTCGATGATCCGCAGCGCGACCAGATTATCGCGCGCGAAATGGGGTGGACGCAAATGCTCAACGGCGACACTTGGAGTGACGAGGTGGACGCCTTGCTCGCGGAAGAATCGAGCGCGGACGAGGGCGAGGCGTCAGTCGCGGAAAATAATACCCAGCCGGTCGACGGCTTTGAGGATCACGCTTTGTATCGCGCGGCTTTCGCCCTGACCGTCTGGATCGACCAACTCTTCGACGAACAGACCGCGCTCCAGAACGAACCAGCCGCCGTAAAGCTGGCCACCCACTCCGCCCTGGCCAGCGCCAAATTGGCCGCGGCCCTGAGTGACGACGACGTCGATGAAATCGGAATGACGATTGCCTATCTCAAACGCGCTTTGAAGGCGATCACGGTGTCGATGGAAGCGGGCGCGCAGTTGGTCTCCGAAGGGCTTCTTACGCAGCAACAACATGCGGTTCTCCAGCAGCGCCTTTTCGAGGTGCGCGACGGCATCATCACGCTCATGGGACAGTACCGGAGCGAGGGGCTCCGGCGCTTCGGCAGCCTGTGAACGGCGTTTAATTAAATAGCCGCGACTCCCGTCCAATAATGCATACGGAAGCGACTCCGGCTCAGGCCGATGTCTCGGAACTCGATTTGGTAAAACAATGCCAGGCGGGCGACTCCGAAGCATTCGACCAGCTGGTCGGCCGTTACCGCACC
>JBEEHC010000138.1:0-24765 GCA_041167205.1 Verrucomicrobiota bacterium | reverse complement strand
GAACATCGATGCAAGCTATTCGCCCGAGGGACTCGATGTCCCGACGATGTTTGTCGGGAGCGACAAGATATATTTCCAATCTGTCCTCACCGCGAAAGGCTCGACGCTGGAAATCTCGCGAATCCAGATCGACCAGGGGAAGGCAAAGTACGCGTCGGGCTATGTTTCGCTGCCATTCGTCTGGAAAAATATTGGAACCAGCGAGCCCCTGTTCCCTTCCGACGGGACAGTTCTGGTGACCTTTCAGTCCGAAAACCTGGATCTGAAAAAGCTTTTCGAGGACCTCGGGACGAAGCCGTTAGCTACCGGGCTGATTAACGTAAAACTGAACGCCAATGGCACGCTCGCGCAATTGAGCGGACGACTCGATGTGCAGATGAGCGATCTCCACAGCGCGGATTACCCTAAACTCGAGCCGGCAACTTTCGACCTCTTGGCGGAGCTGGCAAACAATCAGCTCGCTTTCAATGGCAAGTTGCAGCAAACCAAGATCCAGCCGGTGCAGATTACGGGGAACCTGCCCTTCGACCTGTCGAAGATTATCGACGAGAGAAAGTTCGATGAGGAGACGCCGCTGAATGCGAAAGTGCAATTGCCCCGCAGCTCCGTGAACTTCCTCCGGCAATTTCTCCCAGCCCTCATCCAACTCGACGGCGACCTGGCGCTGGATGCCAACGTCCACGGAACGATCGCCAAACCCGTTTTGAGCGGCTCCGGCGATATCACGATCAACATGGCGCGCTTCAGTAACGCGACCCTGCCGGCCCTGAGCGGGTTCCACTCACGGCTGAATTTCGATGGCGACGTGCTCAACTTCGAACGCTTCAACGGCGATCTAGCCGGTGGGCCCTTCACGATCTCGGGCCGCGTCACGTTCCCGAAACTCACGGAACCGAATCTCGATTTCGAACTCAAAGCGCAGAGCATTCTGATCGCTCGAAACGATTCGCTCACCGCGCGGGCCGATGCCGACTTACGGGTGACTGGCCCATGGGCTAGCGCGACGGTGACAGGCAACGTCGCCCTGACAAACAGTCAGTTTCTGAAAAACATCGATCTGATTCCGATCGGTTTGCCGGGGCGTCCGGCTCCACAGCCGCCTTCCGATCGGCCGGATTTTTCGGTGCCGGAGCCGCCGATTCGCGATTGGAAATTCGACGTCGCGGTCAAGACCAAGGACGCGTTCCTCCTCCGTGGAAACCTGGCGAATGGCGGCGCTATCGTGGATCTGCATCTTACCGGCACCGGGTTGCGGCCCGCTCTGCAAGGCATGGTTCGCCTCGAAAATGTGGAAGCGACTTTGCCTTTTAGCCGGCTGGAAATCGCCCAGGGCTTTCTCTATTTCGATCCAAGCGATTCGTTCAATCCGAAGATCGACTTGCAGGGTACGTCGCTCATCCGCGATTACACCGTCCACGTTTTCGTCTATGGGACGTCGCTTGCACCGGAAGCCGTTTTCAGCAGCGAGCCACCTTTGCCGCAGGAAGAAATTATTTCGCTTCTCGCGACCGGTGTAACGCGGGGAGAATTGGCCGGGAACAACAATGTCCTCGCCGGACGCGCCGCCATGCTTCTGATTCAGCAGCTTTATCAAAAGGTCTTCAAGAAGGGCCAGGCGACGAAGAGCAATTCGGCGTTTGATCGGCTGCAGGTGGATATCGGCCAGGTCGATCCACGCACCGGCCAACAAACGGCCACCGCCCGTTTTAAGGTAAATGACAAGTTTGTGCTGGTAGGCGATTTGGGCGTGGGCGGAGATTTTCGCGGCATGGTGAAGTATCTGATTCGATTCAAGTGAGATGAGCCGCGTCTTTTTCATCATTTTTTGCAGCGGTTTGCTGGTGGGAACCGCGCTCGCTCAAACCGCGGTCCCGGTCCCCCGGCCAGAGGAAAAGGACCGCGCTAAACGCGCGGTGGCCAAGCAGCAGGAGAAGAAAGCGCAACGCACCAGCGTGATCGAGTTCCGTGGTCAGGCTGCGCTCGACGAGAAAACGCTGCGTTCCGAGTTGAAGGAGCAGATCACGACGATCGATGAATTCGGATTGACGCCGGCGCGCGGTGATGACGCCGCGTTTTTTCTCGAGCTGTTCTATCGCAAACACGGCTACGCGAAGGTGAGCGTGCGCTACACCATTGAATCAGGCGATCGCTTGCGGCTGGAGATCAATGAAGGTCCGCTGGTCACCCTTGGCCTGGTGAATTTTGTCGGCAACCAGAGTCAGCCTACCGAGGTCCTCTTCGATTACGCGGTCGGGCCGACGCGGGAACGCTATTCGAAACTCCAGGCAAAACTTCCCTTCGTCGCGTCCGACGTGGAGGAAGGCGCCGACCTCGTGCATCGCCTGTATGTCTCGCAAGGCTTTCTCGACGCGAAAGTCGATCCGCCCATTTATCACTCTGCCGAGGATGGGTCGCATGTGGATGTGACGATCGCGATCACGGAAGGACGGCAATATTTTTTCGGCGAGCTGATCTTCGCCGGGCAAAGCATCTACGGGCCCGAGGCGTTACACGGTCAAATGCTCGACCTGGTCGAGCAGCCTTACACCGAGAGCCGCGTCGCGGACATACCCCGCCGGCTGCAAGCGTTCTACAGAGCGCGCGGATACTATGAGGTGAAAGTGGACGCGACCGGCAATCCGCCCGCGGCGCGCAATGGCAAGGTGCCTGTCCAGGTGACGATTACTCCGGGACGGCTTTACCATTTCGATGGCGTGACGGTGAAAGGTCTGGACCGGCTGCGGCCGAGCTATCTCTCCCGCCGGTTCAGCAAATTCAGCGGCAAAACCTACAGTCCCGATCTGGTCGATGAAAAGTTCCGCGAACTGATGCGGTCCGGGTTGTTCAACGTGCTTCAAATCAAACCGACGCCGATCGGTGGCGACGCACTGCGGCTCGACATCTCGGCCGAGGAAGCGAAAAGCAAGGAGTTCGGTCTTTCCCTGGGCTACGGCTCGTACCAGGGCGCCATTGTGGGCGTCAGTTTTCGCGACCGCAATCTTTTCGGATACGGCCGGCCGCTGACGACTTCGGCGGAGTGGTCAGAACGCGGCTACAAAGGCGAAGTGCTTTGGGAAGACCCCTACTTTTTCGACACCGAGTTTGGTTTCAAAGCCAAGCTCGCGGCGATCACTTTTGATTACGACGGCTACTCGAAGTTTGAGGTTGGCACGCGCTTCGATCTGACGAGGAAGCTTTCGAAAAAATATGAGATCGGTCTCGTCCTGACGGAACGGCATGTCGAGGTGACGAGCGCGTCGATTCGTCCACAGTTTCTCGGGCGCACATCTTATTTCGTCAGCTCGATCGGTCTGACGCAATCGCTCGATCTCCGCGACAGCAAGGTGAATCCGAGCCGCGGCCTGGTTTTCGATAACACTGTCGATCTGGCCGCGAGCGAGATTGGCAGCCAGGTCGATTTCATCCGGAGCACCGCTCGTTTCACGTATTTCCAGCCGATCGGCCCCGCGCCGAAGCCGGGGCAGCCGGACCGCCGCACTTTGCTGGCGCTCGGAGCGCGGGCCGGCATCATTCACAGCTTGAGCGGCTCAAACCTGGTCACGGACATTCCGATCGACGAAAGATTCTTCAATGGCGGCAACACCACGGTTCGCAGCTTCACCGAGCGAGACCTCGGACCGCACGACGGTGACAATCCGATTGGAGGCGAATTCTTCACCGTCTTCAATGTGGAATACACTTTCCCGATTTACGGCGAACTGCAGGGCGCGGCGTTTTTTGACGCCGGCAATCTTCTGCCTAGCTCCGAAGATCCGTTCGCGCGGGTGACGGCCGGCTTCGATGACATGCGCTACGCCATTGGCTTGGGATTGCGCTACAAACTCCCCATCGGTCCCATCCGGCTTGATTACGGCTACAATCCAGACCGGCGCGCGGGTGAAGATATTGGCGCTTTTCACTTCAGTTTTGGCTTCGCCTTCTAGCGGCAAAAGCGCGGTCCGGCGAGCGAACGAATGAAGCAAGACGCGAAGAACTCCCTATCTGAACTCGGAGACATCCCCACGGACGTTTTCCGAAGGCATCTTCACGAAATCGCAGACTGGATCGCGGATTATCGAGAAAACATCGCGGAGCGCCCGATCGCGCCGAACGCCGTGCCCGGCGCAGTCCTCGCGCAGTTGGAGGCAGCGCCCCCGGAAACCGGCACTTCACTCGACGAAATTTTTGCGGACGTCGGGCGCGTCATTGTGCCCGGAGTCGCACACTGGGCCCATCCGCAGTTTATGAGTTACTTCGGTTGCACCACGACCAGTCCCGGCATTCTCGCCGAAATGATCACCGCGGCCCTGAACGTCAACGCCATGACGTGGCGGACCTCGCCAGCGGCGACTGAGCTCGAAACACTTGTACTCGATTGGCTCCGGCAATGGCTCGGATTGCCGGACGAATTTTCCGGCGTGGTTTACGACACGGCTTCGATCTCGACCATGCATGCCCTTGCGGTCGCGCGAGAAGAAGCGAGCACTTCAATCCGTACTCTCGGGCTCTCGGGCCGGTCCGAATTGCCGATCTTCCGCATCTACACTTCGGACCAGGCGCATAGCTCGGTCGAGAAAGCGGCGATCGCGCTCGGGTTGGGGGAACACAATGTCCGACGCATCGCGAGTGATCCTGAGTTTCGGATGAACGTGTCGGCTTTGCGCGAAGCGCTGGTGGCTGATCTCCGGCACGGATTCAAACCTTTGGCGGTCGTCGCTACGGTCGGCACCACCTCTACCGCCAGCGTCGATCCGGTGCGGGAAATCGCGGCCGTCTGCGCTCAATATCAGATGTGGCTGCACATCGATGCGGCCTACGGCGGCGGCCTCGCTCTCTTACCCGAACACGAATGGGTGACCGACGCCTGGGCGGAGGCGGATTCGCTCGTGATCAATCCGCATAAAATGCTTTTTGTGCCTTTCGATTTCAGCGCGCTTTATGTGCGTGACATCGAGCGTTTGCGCCGTCTCTTCACCCTCACTCCCGAACACCTGCACCTGCGCGATCCCGCCGGAGCCGAGATCAACTATATGGACTACGGTGTTCAGCTCGGCCGCCGCTTCCGCGCGCTCAAAGCGTGGGTGGTCTGGCGCGCATTCGGCCGCGAAGGAATAGCGGCGCGCATCCGCGAACACCTGCGGTTGGCTCAACTTTTTGCGCGTTGGATCCAAGATGACCCGCGATTTGAAATTTCCGCGCCGGTCATGATGGGCGTCGTCTGTTTCCGTCTCAAGGATCCGGATAACAAAGCCGCGGATAAGAAAAACAGCGAAACTGTCGCAAAGATCAACGCATCCGGCCGCGCGTACTTGACGCAGACAAAGTTGCGGGGCCGAGTCGTGATGCGTCTTGGACTGGGGAATTTGCTCACGACTCAAGAACATCTTGGTCGCGTCTGGGAAATCATTCGCGAAGCAGTCTAGCCCGGCGCTCGTGCTCTCCAGCGCGTTTCCCATCTCTTGTTAGGCGCACCACCCGCACCATGTTTGCTTCTCGCGCGCGCCGTTTGAAAGCTGTTGGCAGTGGGTTACCGTGACTGGTCCGAAAAACCCAAAACGCCATGGAAACAACAATCGCCGCCCCGAAAATCAGCTCTTCTGCCGAAACCGATTTCCTGCCGCTTCAGGGGACCGATTATGTAGAGTTTTATGTTGGAAATGCGAAACAGGCCGCGCACTTTTACAAAACAGCGTTCGGCTTTCAGAGCCTCGCCTATGCGGGGCCGGAAACCGGGACGAAAGAGAAGTCGAGTTACGTCATTCGTCAGAACAAACTGACGTTCGTTCTCACCACGCCGCTCCGGCCAGACAACCCGATCGCAGACCACATCTACAAGCACGGCGACGGCGTGAAAGTGATAGCTTTGAAAGTGGAAGATGCCACTTCCGCGTGGAACGAAACCACCAAGCGCGGCGCCAAGAGTTATCTGGAACCTGTCACACTTTCGGACGACGACGGCGAAGTCGTCATGAGCGGCATCCACACTTACGGCGATACCGTCCATGTCTTTGTCGAGAGAAACGGTTATAACGGTGTGTTCATGCCCGGCTTCCGAAAATGGGAGTCAGCCTATCGACCCTCGGAAACTGGCTTGCTGTATGTGGATCATTGTGTCGGGAACGTCGGTTGGAACCAGATGAATCCCTGGGTCCAGTTCTACGAAGAGGTGATGGGTTTTCGCAACATCCTCACCTTCGACGACAAGGACATCTCGACCGAATACTCGGCTTTGATGAGCAAAGTCATGAGTAACGGAAACGGGTTCGTAAAATTTCCGATCAACGAGCCCGCCGAGGGCAAGAAAAAATCGCAGGTCGAAGAATACCTCGATTTTTACAATGGCGAAGGCGTTCAGCACGTGGCGATCGCCACGAACGATATCGTCAAGACGGTGACTGAAATTCAGAAGCGTGGCGTCGAGTTCTTGAATATTCCATCAACCTATTACGACGAGCTGCCCGATCGCGTGGGCCACATCGATGAAGATCTCGAGCCGTTAAAGCAGCTCGGCATTTTGGTTGATCGCGACCACGAAGGTTATCTGCTCCAGATATTCTCGAAACCGGTCGAAGACCGGCCGACGCTCTTTTTCGAAATCATCCAGCGGAAAGGCGCGAAGAGTTTTGGCAAAGGCAATTTCAAAGCTCTCTTCGAGGCGTTGGAAAAAGAGCAGGACGCGAGAGGCAATCTCTAAAGGAGGAACGACATGCCGTACTATCAGAAGCTCGGTCAGATTCCGAAGAAGCATCATATCTGGTTTCATCGCAACGGCAGCGGACCCTCGTTCAAGAATGAGGGGATCGCTTACGAGCACGTCATCACGACGGAAGGTTTCAACGAAGCCTACTCGATCATTTACCATCTCCGGCCGCCGACCCGCGTGCGGAACGTCGAGCTGATCAAGTATTGGGCCCCGAAGAAAGTCGCCGAGAGCCCGCTGCGGCATCACCACATCAAGACGGCCGAGATTCCGCGTCGGGGTGATCTCTATACCGGCCGCATTCCCATGCTCTTCAATGCGGATATGACCGCCTACCGCGCGCGCCCGGAGAAAACGTACGGTGAATTCGAGTATTATAAGAATGGCGGCGCCGATGAAGTCATCTTCGTTTTTCATGGCGGGGGCATCCTGGAGACCGTTTTTGGGAAACTGCGTTATCGAGCGGAAGATTACATCGTCATCCCGCGCGGCATTACCTATCGCCTCGTCCCCGACAAGGTAGAAGAGGAGGATTACCTCATCCTGGAGTCAACCGGGCCCGTGCGGATTCCGCAACGTTATCTGAATCACGAAGGTCAGATCCGCATGGGTTCGCCGTATTCGGAGCGCGATTTCCACGCGCCCACGGAAATGCTCACGATCGATCGCGAAGAAGATGTGGAAGTTTTGGTTAAAGATGGCCCGCGTCTCACCCGGGTTACCCTGGCGCATCATCCTTTCGATGCGCTCGGTTGGGATGGGTATCTCTATCCCTTCACCTTCAACGCCGCCGATTTCGAACCAATCACGGGAACCGTGCACCAGCCGCCACCAATCCATCAGACGTTTGAGGTGCGAGGCTATGTTATTTGTACCTTTGCGCCGCGTCTTCTCGATACGCATCCAGAAGCCGTCAAGATCCCCTGGGTCCACGACAACGTGGAAGCCGACGAAGTGCTGTTTTACGTGCGCGGAAATTTCGGCTCCCGCCGCGGCATCGAAAGCGGGTCGATCACGTTGCATCCACGTGGGATTCCTCACGGGCCCCACCCGGGCACGATCATGGCGAGTAAGGACGCTCTCCGAACGGAGGAACTGGCGGTCATGTTTGATACAGCGCATACGCTCGAGCTGACCGAGGAATCCCTCGCGCTTGACGATCCGAAATATCCGCTGAGCTGGCTGGATTAGTTCCAGTCGGGTGGTTGGGCCGCCCGAGACATGAGTTCCTGGAACCTCGGGTCCATTCGAATGTCGTCCCACACCGGATCAAACTTCAGGCGACCGTAATCTGGACCGGCGGGCAGCTGGACGACTTTAGCCAGCTGTTCGAGCGCGGCTTTGCCTTCTCCAAGTTGCGCATAAATCTCCGCCAGTACCAGAATCTGGCCCGGGGCATCCACCGCGTTGCGCGCTAACGGAACTAACTCGACAGCACGCCTGGCCTCGCGTATGGCCTCTTCCTTCCGGCCGAGGACCGCGTAGGCGAAACCAAGACCGCTGAGTGCGTCGAGGTCATCGAACCTTTTGGCCAGCGTCTTCTGATAGTGGACGATGGCGCCAGCATAATATTCCCGCGCCTTTTCCTGATCCCCGCGCATACTCGCGATGATTCCTTCCCAAGGCATCGAATATTTCTTCTCGACGGGAAGAGTGGCGAGCAACGCCGCCGCGCGATCGAGGTCCCGCGCGAAAATTGCCAGTTGAATCAGCCGGTTGGTGCCCCACACCGTGCGGCCCGGCGCATTTTCCAGGACCGATCGAGCTTCTTGCAACTTTCCCAGGCCCAGGCGGCAATAGGACCTGTAAATCGAAATGACGTCGTCATCCGGAGGAAAGTGCTTTATGGCGCGGTCCGCGAAGTCTTCGGCCTCCCTAAATTGCCGGAGCGCGATGTGGCTCTCAAGCACCTCGATGGCCAGGAAAGGGTTATGCGGATCCAATTCGGCGGCGGCCTGGCCATGTCGCAATGCCTCGTTCCAGCACCCATGTCTACGTTCGGCCAGAGCCAGGAGTTCGTTAAACTCGGCTCTGTCCCGCGGGATGCCCATGCCGGACAGCTCCTCCAGCGCTCGGTCGAAATCGCGCGCTGCGCGGTAGTAGCGAGCCATCGCTAGACGCGCGTCAGCCATTTGGGGGGCTAGTCTCACCGCTATCTCGGCCGCCCCCTTGCCCGCGGCTAGCGATTGTTCCGACGGCTGAACAAAACGGTAAGAGTCGAGATACGTTTTCGACAAAAGGCAGTAGGCGAGGACGAACGGCGGATCGCGCCGGACGCAGTCCTGCAGGAGGTCGATGGCGCGCGAATAGTCGCGTTGGTTAAAGAAATGGAGTGCGCGCAGGTAGGAATGGTACGCTTCCATGTTCCTCGTCGGCGCCCTGGTCAACGCGCTCTTTTCTTCGGATGATAACGGAGTGTTCAGCTGCGACGCGACGGTTTGCACGATTTCGCTCTCGATCGAAAAAACATCCTCGAGCGGCTTCTCATAATGATGCTCCCAAACGGTGGTATTCCTTTGGGCGTCGATCAGGCGTGAGTGAACGTGCAGACGATCTCCCATCTTCTTAACGCTCCCTTCCGCGATGTAAGCGACACCCAGAGCCTCGGCAATTCCGCGGGTGGTTTCTGCGCCACGATACGCCATGACACTGCCGCGGCTGATGACCTTCAAATCGGAGACCTGTGTCAGTCCGGCCAGGATGTTCTCGTGAATCCCATCAACGAAATATGAGTCCTCGATGTCCGTCCCGAGGCTTTCGACAGGGAGGACGGCGCTGCCAGGAGTGACGCTGCGAAAGGGCAGAACGGCGATACTCTTCTTTGCCTGCGCCTGGATGGAGGAAACCTCCGAGCGCTCAGCGCTTCGCGGCAGCTCCGACTGTTTGCGAGTTGGGAAAAGGCGATTACTCAGGAGGAGCAGGCTTAATCCCGAGGCGACCGCGAGAACGGTGAGAGCAAGTCGCAGGGACCGGCTCCTCGAGAGAGTGCGCCGAAGGACGTAAGCCGGCTCTCCCGCGCGAACGTGGATCGCCTTGCCGGAGAGGTGACGCTGGACGTCGCCCGCGAAGCTCTTTACGGAGGAATAGCGTCTCGCTGGTTTCTTTTGCAAGGCGCAGCCGACGATCGCGTCCAGGTCCCCGCGAAGACGGCGTTGGCGCCCCCCATCCTTGACGACGGAACTTGGCCGATGCGGCTCTTGATCACAAAGAACCGTGAGCAGTTCCTGGAGAGTTGGATTTCGATGCGGGAACCGGTGCGGTTTGCATCCGGTGAGTATTTCGTAGAGCAGGACGCCGAGTGCATACACATCCGTCGACTCGGTATCGGCCTCGCCTCTGGCCTGCTCGGGTGAAGCCGAAACTGGCGTTAAGAGCTTGCCATCTGGCGCGGTGGATTCCAAGGGATTAGCCGCGTCCAGCATCACTTTGGCGATGCCGAAATCGAGCAACTTCACGTCTCCTTTGCTCGTCACGAGGATGTTACTCGCCTTCAGATCACGGTGCACAACCGAATGGGCATGGGCAACTTCCACCGCTGAGCAAATCTTCAGGAATAGTTCCAGCCGCGAAGAGATGGAGGCACTATTCTCCTCCAGAAAACGGGTAACCGGCACGCCCTCGACATATTCCATGACGAAATACTGATAGCCATCGTCAGTCGTCCCGGCGTCTAACAGCCGCGCGATATTCGGATGGTCGAGGCGCGCCAGGACTCGGCGTTCGAAGTGGAAACGCTGGACCATCTCCTCCGTATCAATTCCAGAGTTTAGCAGCTTGATGGCGACCTCCTTCTCAAAATATCCGTCTGCCCGCGCAGCGAGATAGACCGTTCCCATTCCGCCTCGCCCGATCTCGCGGGTGACCACATAAGCGCCGATCCGCTTGCCAATTTGAGAAGCGACTTCGCGCCGGATTCTTCGCGCCGCGTTTTCCGCGCAAGCTTCCAAATCGTCGTTGGCGCTTCGTCGCAGAATTTCCGCCTCCGCCAGGAGGGATTCAGCCTCCTGGAGCAGCGTCTCATCGCCGGAACAGGAGCGTTTCACCCAAGCCCGGCGGGCGTCTGTCGATTCCTGGTCAAACGCATCACTTAGAATCGACTTCAGTTCCTGCCATCGCTGAGGATCCATGCTCATCGATCGGACCGCGATAACTCGCGATGCAGCCATACTTTTGCGTGAGCCCACTCGCGCTGCACAGTGGCCACGGAAATTCTCATGGCGGTGCTGATCTCCGGGACGGTGAGCCCACCAAAGAAGCGCAGCTCGACGATCTGGCTCTGCCGCGGGTCGAATTGTTCCAATTCGCGGAGCGCTTCGTCCACGCGCACCACGTCGATCTCGCGGGATTCATAGAATTCCGCGGCGAGCTCGAGACGATCCTGACCGCCGCGCTTCTTGCGATTGCGAGCGATTGCGTAATTCGTCAAGGTCTGGCGCATTGTGCGCGCGAAAATCCCCAAAAAGTGAGCCCGACTTTCCCAGGAGACAGTTTGCCCATTTTCCAGCCGCAGGAAAGCTTCGTGGACGAGCGCGGTTCGCTGGAGGGTATGATCCGATCGTTCTCCTCGAAGGTAGATCTCAGCCAAGCGAAGCAACTCGTCGTAAACCGCAGGGATCATCTCGCCCAGCGAGCTGCCATTTGCCTTTGCCGGCATTGAAGCAAGAGGTTTGGCTAAATCCATGGCCTTTGGATCACACGGTGAAACATTTGAACCCCAGTTTAATTTACCGTGTTGATGAGTCCGCACAAATAGCTTCCGCCGACGCTCCGAAGCGGGAAGGCCGAGCCGATTGGTCCGCCGATCGCAACTGATTTTTGATAGGTTTTCTTGCTCGTTATTGCATTACAGGGTGTGGAGAGAGAATCACGATTGCCGAGGCCAGTCGCAGACGACGCCTGGACTCCCGCCGAGAAAGCTGCTGATCTGCGGCAAAAAAATCTGACCCCGACGGCAGCGCCCCGAACCGGAACGCATTCGTACACTCGCCAAATGATTTCCAAATTGTTACGTGTGAAGTTCCATAAGCCTCCGGTGGGCAAGCGCCTGCGATACGTTAGATTTTTTTCGGCGCTCGATGGCGTCGATGGGAAGAAAATCTCTTCGGCGAGGATGATAATCTTGAGCTTGTTGGCCGCTGTGACCACAAATGGGCAGAGCAATGGCTCGTGGCAGGATCGGGCGCCGATGCCCACCGCACGCCAGGAATTCGCCACCGCGGCCTTAAACGGCAAGATCTACGTGCTGGCCGGATATGATGTTAATGTTCACTCCACTGCGCTTGTCGAAGTCTACGATCCGGACACAGACACCTGGTCTACGGTCCACCCGCTGCCTTCGGCCACGAATCACAACGCTGCCGCAGTCGCGGCCGGGAGGCTTTACAGTATCGATGGCAGTACCACTCACGTTTACGACCCCCCAAGCGACTCATGGATACTGGTTGCCGCTACCCCCACCAGTCATTACGGCACGCCCGCCGTCGGAGTAATCGACGACAAGATTTACATCGCTGGTGGCGTCAGCGGTGGGAATACGCTCGAAGTCTACAATCCGGCCACCAATGTCTGGACGAGGCTGGCCCCGATGCACGTGGCGCGGAATCATTGCGCCGGCGGAGTGATCAACGGCAAATTTTACGTCGCTGGTGGGCGCGGTTCAACCAACGCTGAGAGTGCGTTCGAGGTTTATGATCCGAACACGAACACCTGGCAGACACTCCCACCGCCTCCGACCCCGCGGTCCGGCGTTGCCGCCGCCGTCCTCAACAACGAGCTGGTTGTTTTCGGCGGAGAAATCCCCAGTGCTGTTCTCGGGGTGGTCGAAGGCTACAATCCAGCGACGAATACCTGGCGGAGCTTGTCGCCCATGCCAGATGCGCGTCACGGAATTTGGGCGTCCGTAATCGGAAATAAAATCTATATCCCAGGCGGCTCTGACACGCCCGGATTCGGCGGAGCCACCACTTTCAACTCTGTCTTCACGTTCGACGCTTCGGTTCGGGGCTTCGCCAACATTTCCACGCGTGCGCTGGTCGAGACCGATGACAATGTTTTGATCGGGGGCTTCATCGTGAGCGGCGGGAGTTCGAAGCGCGTCCTTCTGCGCGCTCCCGGTCCGACGGTGTCCGTGCCGGGCGCGCTGATGGATACCAAGCTCGAGCTTTACGATGGCGCCGGGCACTTACTCACCGCGAATGACAATTGGCCAGACGCGCCGAACAAGCAGGAAATTGTCGACTCGGGCCTCGCTCCGAACGATGCGCGCGAGGCGGCGATCCTGACGCAACTCCCATCGGGTGGCGCGACGGCGATTGTTCGCGGCGCTAATGGCGCGACTGGCGTTGCACTGGTGGAGGTCTACGACATTGACTCCGCAGCGCCCGCCAAGCTCGCGAATATCTCGACTCGCGGGATTGTTCGGCCGGGCAACAACCTGATGATCGGCGGGTTCATCCTGAGCGGCAGCGAGAGCGTGCGCGTGCTCCTGCTTGCCCGCGGTCCTTCGTTGCCGCTTGGCGGCACACTTGCCAACCCGACGCTGGAGTTGCGTGATGCGAACGGGGCTTTGCGCGCCGCGAACGATAACTGGCGTAGCGACCAACAAATGGAGATCGCCGCCACCGGCCTCGCGCCGGCAAATGATTCGGAATCCGCTATTATCCAGATCTTGCCGGCGGGCGCTTATACGGCGCTTGTGCGCGGTGTTAACCAAACCATCGGTATTGCGATCGTAGAGGCGTTCGCCCTGCCATAGTTGTCTTGCCGCCCCGCCGCGCTAAGTTTGGCGGATGCGGAACCACGAGACAGAGCTGCAAGCGGCGGAGCGTCGTATTGCCGGTTTGCGCCCGTGCGGCGCGGCAAAGCTCGCGGGTATGGAGCGTTCGTTTCGGGAATTGCTCGAATCGATCGGCGAAGATCCGGAGCGCCAGGGATTGCTCAGCACGCCGTGCCGGGCCGCGCGCGCCTTCGAGTTTCTCACCAATGGCTACCGGCAGAGTCTCGACGTGGTGGTGAACAACGCCATTTTCGATTCGGAAGCGAGTGAGATCGTCCTCGTGAAAGACATCGAGCTGTATTCCCTCTGCGAACACCATCTCCTGCCATTCGTAGGCAAGGCGCACGTTGCTTATATTCCGAATGGGAAGGTGATCGGGTTGTCGAAAGTGGCGCGCATCGTCGATGTCTTCGCCCGCCGGTTGCAGATCCAGGAGAACCTCACGGTCCAAATCGCGGACGCCTTGATGAAAACGCTCCATCCCGCCGGGGTCGCGGTTGTGATCGAGGCGAAACATCTCTGCATGATGATGCGGGGTGTCGAGAAGCAGAACTCTGTGATGAAAACGTCCTGTCTCCTCGGCTCGTTTAAAGAAGACGCGCGGACCCGGTCCGAGTTCCTCGCCCTGCTGGCCTGACGAGCTGTCGCGTCATGCTCCTGACGGTCAGCAAGCGGCTCGAGTTTTCCGCCTCCCGGCGCTTGTTTGTTAAAGGTTGGAGCGATGCCGAAAACCTCGCGGCGTTCGGGCCGGAGACCTCGGCGCGATATGGCACAGGGCGAAACTACGTCGCGTATTTCATCTTTTCCGGCGTCGTCGATCCCACCACGGGGATGCTGATGAACATCAGCGAAATCAAGGAACGGGTTGGCCGGGTATTGCGCGACGGCTTCGACCACAAATTCCTGAATGAGGACAACAATGCCTTCGCGGACGTTCCTCCGACGACGGAGAATATTGCTCGCCAGCTTTTCCTGGATGCGGCGCCCCTCTTTACTACCGTGAGCGCGAAACTCGTTGCGTGTCACTTGTCCGAGTCGGAGGAACGCAGCGCGACGTACTTTGGAGCCGGCGCGTTGGAGTCCAATTACTGGTTCGAGTTTTCCGCGGCTCGCCAGACGACGTCGCCACGGCTTACGCCCGAAGAGAATCAAAAACTGTTTGGCGTGGCGGCCTCGCCATTTGGCCATGGACACAATTATCGTGCACGGCTGACTTTTCGCGGTGAGTCTAACGGCAGCCCCCCGTTGGTGCGCTTCAGTGACATCCAAAGCTGCCTGGAATCGTTGCGAAGCGAACTCGATCACAAGAATTTGAATCGCGAAGTCGTCGCTCTAATCGATCAGCCGATCACGACGGAGAATCTCGCGCGGCATATTCACGAACGGGTTGGGGAAAAGCTGCGGATCCATCGTGTGCGATTACACGAGCGCGACGACTTCTTCGCCGAGCATTGGGACGGAGGAAAATATTTTCTCGGATTACAAATTCCGTTCAGCGCCGCTCACCGCTTGCACGCCGTTCAACTCGCTGCCGAGGACAACCTGGCGCTTTACGGCAAATGCAATAATCCGCTCGGGCATGGCCACCGCTACCTGACGGAAGCGACCATTGGCGGTCTGCTGGACGAACGGAGCGGCGCTCTAATGGATTTCGAGGCGTTCCGCACGGCATGCGCCGAGGCCCTGCAGCCGTGGCAGGACAAGCATTTGGATGTTGAGATGGAGGAATTCCGGGACAAGCCGTCAACGGGCGAGAATATCGTGCAAGCGCTCTGGCCGCGGTTTGACTCGCGTCTGGATTGCCGGCTTGTGCGCCTCCGTCTCTGGGAAACCGTGAACAATCGCTTCACCTTGCGTAAGATTCTGTAGCGCTCTCCGCGCGCTCGCGGCTGGCCCAAGTTCAAGGAAAAAATATTGGGCTGCTAAATCTGGCGGGCCGATTGTAGAGTGAATTCCTGGACGCACCTGAAAGCAGATGATTAAAGGCAGCGACATCACGGTTAATGTCATCGCTTCGATCATTGCATCCGTCGTCCTGCTGCTCGCCGGATTTCTCTGGGGAAAATACAAGGAGCGGCGACGCTTCGGCCGCAATCTGGAGGAATACGATTTCTATCCTTACACGATCAATCGGGACAACCTGCCCGAGTTTAATCTCAAGGATTTCCGGCTGGGCATGCATTATTTCCTGAAGAACAACGATTACACCGCCGCGCGAGCGCTCATTTTCATCGGGGAACAAAACAACGTGCGCTCGCAGCTCGAACCAGCCGAGCAGAAAACATACGCAAGGCTTTTTGAGAAATACGACGGCAGGAAAATCGCGGACGACACGACGGAATATCTGGAGAATTACGCGCGCCTGGTTCGCTTGATTGGAAAATCATTCCAAAACATTGGGATGGAGATTTTGCTGCATAACCTGGCGGACCCGTCGCATTCTCTCATTTGCCTGGAGAACAATGCCACCGGCCGCCACCTGCGTGATGGGACAACCAATCTGCTGATCGATTTGAAGAAGCGACAGCTTCAGAACGAGGAGAAACTGAACTACGAGCTGAATATCGGAACGCGGAAATTCAAGTGCACCACCATCCCGATCTATCGCCCGGAATTTGGAGTGGTCGGCGCGGTCTGCATCAACGTCGATGTAAATTACCTGACCGACGAAGTGATGAGCAGCCGCGACCGCATCGAAGCGTTCTTCAAGAGCTTTTGCCGCACCGACATGCAACTGGACGAAAATATTCTCAGCAGGGACGAGTACGCCAAAGCGTTGAAGGGCAAACGGCACTTCAAGGACGAAAGCGTTTGATCCGCCGCAGTCCTACGACGCCCGCTCGGCGGGCTGCAGATTTGTCTTGTGATACGTGACGAGACGAAAGCCCCATTCGATCAGCGTCGCGTTGTCTTTATCGAGCGCTTTCCGGCCGTTTAGAAAGGTCATGACGTGCTGCTTGAGCGCGTTTTGCTGGCCGGTCTCATCGAGGATCTCGAAAATCTCCATTGAGAGGAGCCAGTCGTCGGCGTGCTCCTTCTGCTGCGTTTCCCAGATTTCGCCCAGACGCTCGTACCCAACCTTGCGCTCGCGGATATCGCGCACCTGCGCGTAAAGGCTTTCCAGTCTCTTGCGCTTCGCGTCCGAGGGCGATTTGATCGTGCGCTCGCGCGGAATCAACGCGACCTGGTTGTAAGCGTCTTTGTCGGCGGCGCCGTTGAAAACCGACACGATCCGTGTGCCCACCGCCATATCGAAATTGCCCCAGGCCGGCTCGAACAAGACGCGATCACCGAACGTTACCCGGCAATTCGTAAACGTGATGAGCAACAGTTTGCCCTCGCGCCGCAAAATATTTTCGACCCGGCCGTTGACGACAACGCCACTGGCGAATTCCACCGCGGCGTCTTTGCCACTCGTGATGCCAAGCGAAGTCAATTCCTCGTCGATGAGCGTTTCAGGTGACTTGTCCGTCGATTTCCAATTGCCGATCGGTGCGCCAAAGCCTTCCGCGTGATAATCGCGGCCGTGTCCGGGAAGTTCCTTGTTTCCGATAGCGAGCGCGCTGGCGCCCGTCGTGCGCAAATAAATCGCGTCGCCTTCGTGCGTAATTACTTCGGTGAAGACGCCGGAGACTTGCAGCCCGGACGAATATTCACATGTCGCCGTGTTCTTGCATTCGATCGCTTTCGTGATTCCCTCGAGACCGCCGACCCGAAACGCCATCTTGCTGGCAAACTCTTCCAGCACTTCGCCGAGTTGCTGGAAATCGCGCGTAACAAAGAGCTGCGGCTGCTTCGTCGTGATGTCGAACGGCACATTCTGCGCATCGATCGAGTATGGGATCTTTTTCACCTTCGGTTCGAGGCAGCTCACCGATTCGCCGATCGAGGAGAGAAGGCCCGCGCCATAAATCTTGGCGTTTTCAAGCGGACCGATCAGACCGTATTCCACCGTCCACCAATGGAGTCGCGAGAGCAGCGCCATTTCAGAAGGCTCGCCCAGGTTTCTTTGCCGCTCCTCGACGAGCTTCGTCGCTTTCTCCAGCGCCTCGGCATCCGGGTTCGGCTGCTCTTTCAAGATCGAGAGATGCCGGATCGCCTCGTAGAGCTCGAAATCTTTCTTGGAAGACATCGCCCTCCCGCCGACCTCTCCGAAACGTTGCAAATAATCCGCGTATTCCTGATCGACGATAATGGGCGCGTGCCCCGCCGCTTCGTGCACAATGTCGGGCGCCGGCGTGTATTCGATGTGATTGATCTGGCGCATGTCGCACGCAATCACGAGCACGCGATACGCCTGAAACTCCATGAACGCCGCCGGTGGAATAAAACCGTCCACCGCTACGCCGCCCCAGCCGATCTTGCCCAGGATTTCGTTCATTTCCTCGATCCGTGGAATGCGGTCGAAGGAAATTCCGGTGTCGAGGAGGCCCTGGAAGTAGAGTTTGTGCGCATATTCGCGCAGGAAAAAAATATTCTGGCGCATGATGAAGCGCCAGACCGCGTGATCGACCGGGGTGTATTCGTCGTAACGCTGGTCGACGGCGAACTGGAGCAGATGTTTCGGAAGCGCGGCCACGGCCTTGTTCTTCAGCGAAACAGGATTTGAGTTCATAAGCAGTGGCCCCCTCGCGCGACGCAGCTTAAAATATGATCGATTGGAAACTGAGCAAGCGCATTCAAGTCGGATCTATTCGGGTAGGGATGCCGTCTCGCGGTGGCCGGATCCGCCGACGGCGCGGCGCGCCCTCCCTACCAGAGGCCGAACGGCTGTAGTTTGGCCCAATCTGGTTTGTCTCGACGCTCCGCTGGTCTCCGTCGCCTGGCTCTGGCTCTTCGCCAGAACTTTTCATGCGACCGTTGATCCAGTTAATTGTGCCGCTCTGTTTCTCACCGCCTGGTTGATTTACCTCGCTGACCGCCTGGCGGACAGCTACTCGCTCCAGGATGGTGGACCGCGATCGCTGCGGCATGAGTTTTGTCTCAACCATCGCCAGACCTGGATCGGCGCGTTGGCTGTGATCGCCATCGCCGATGCCTGTCTGATCTGGCGGAGCGTCGGCATCGAAACTTTTTTCGTCGGAGCGATCATCGGCACGCTTGCTTTGATTCACTTGACGCTTAATTACTCGTTAGGTGGGGCCTGGCCACCTCTCCCGCTGAAGGAAGTCGCCATCGGGTGTCTGTTCGCCGCCGGTACTCTCGTGGCCCTCCTTCCGGATTTTCCTCCGATTACTGGTCCGTTGCTTCTTTCAGGGATCATGTTCGCCGGCCTTTGTACACTGAACTGCGTCGCCATCGCATTTTGGGAAAGAGAGCTGGATGAGGCGCAGCGAAAAGTTTCCTTCGCGACGCGGTATTCCGGTCTCGACCGGCATTTAGGAAAACTTTCGATTGCTCTAGGGCTGGGCTCTGGTTTAGCGGCAATCATCTATCGCGAGGCTGCGCCCATTCTCGGCTGCGTGAGCGTCAGCTCGCTTCTCCTGGGGTGGCTCGATTTCTTTCGCGGGAAGACCGGCCGGGATCAACGCACGGCGCTGGCGGATCTCGTTCTACTCACACCGCTGCTCGTGCTGCTTGTCATGAACGCGTGAGCTTCGATGCGCTCGCTCCCTGGTATCGGGCGTTGGAGTGGATCGCCTTCGGTGATGATCTCCAGCGTTGTCGCATCGCGTGTCTCGACGAGATCGCGAAGCCGCGTCGCGCGCTTTTGGTAGGCGAGGGGAATGGAAGATTTCTTTGCGAATTGTTGCGGCTCCATCCGGGAGTCGAGGTCGATTGCGTCGACGCGAGCCAACGAATGCTGAAATTGGCGCGAAAGCGGATGGAGCATGAATTGCCCGACCGTGCACAACGTGTTCATTTTCTCCATCAGGACATTACGTCGTGGGCTGCGCCCGAAGATCATTACGATCTACTGGTCACGCATTTCGTTCTCGATTGCTTTCCGGAACCGGCATTGACCGGAATCATAAAGAAGCTGGCCCGCGCTGCGACGGACGATGCGAGCTGGCTGGTCGCGGATTTTCGCGTTCCGGCCGATGGAATGGCGCGACTCCGGGCCCGTGGGTGGTTGGCTGCCATGTACATGTTCTTTCGCATGACAACTCGAATTCAGGCGAGCGAACTGATCGATTCTACGCCGTTCAAACGGGCCGAGGGATTCGCGTTGGGTCGGCAACATCTCTTGCGAGGTGGCATCCTGAAGTCGGAGATGTGGCGCCGACATTTATAGAGCGTCTTCTTCCGCTGTCATCCCTCGCCGTCTGCACGGCTCGGGATGACAGGCATTTTTTCTGGCCGCAACCGCCCGCTCGACGTCCTTAACTCAGTCCGTCCTGTTCCTCTGCGCGCTGCTTGCGAGCGCGCCGCGCCCGGGAGATGCGGCGCATCACCCAACCGAGACCGACAATCGCCAACCCCCATGGCGCGAGAAACGCCAGCGCTACTCCGATCATGCGCGCGCTCCACATCAGGGCCGCCGCGCCTTGCCCAATCGTGCGTCGAAGCGTGGCCATTATCCCTGTCTCTTGCGAGACGATGTTGCCCTGGCTGTAAACCTGAATCGTGATGTCGGCCGGCGCGTTTGCCTGATCGATTTGCGAGTCGGGCCGGTCGTCGCGGCGAACCGTGACATCTTCAACTTTGCCGAGGGTGTTCAGCGATTGCATCAGCGCGCTGTAATTCTTCATTGGGACGCGCAGGGAAACATTGGCGTACTCGCGCCCGTTCGAATCACGCGAGAACGACGAGCTCCGGATCCGGCCGCTCTGTTTCTCCGCGAGATTCCGCAGTTCCTTGGTCTTGTCGTTGACCTCGGAAGAGCGAATCCGAAGCGTGGTTTGCTGCAACGCTTGCTCTTGTTCCTCCCGTGAGATGGTGATGTTCAACACCACCTTGTCGCGCTCGGTCTTCGCATTCTCTCCGAGACCGTCTCCGCCCTGAGCGACGCGCTCGGTTTGCACCTGGAAATTCTCGACGCGGGCCATCGCCTTTACGCGCGAGATGATGGCCTCGCTCTCTTCGGGCGCGATCAGCATGTAAACGTAACCAGAAACGCGCCCGGTATTATCGCGATTAATCTGGGCATTGGTGATCTGCACTTTCGGCGACGCGAGGGCCTTGATGTCGTTATAGGTTTTCTCGACTTCAGGCGCGTAGAGCGCGAGCTGCGCGCGCTCCTTCAAGAGGAACGCCGCCGGAACGTTCATGTTCTTCTCGGAAAGCTGAATGGTCACGGTGGCGAACTGGACCTGGGAATCCATGAACTTGAGTTCGCCCTGCATCGTCTCGATTTCCTCGCGCACCCGGCCGAGCTCCTTTTCGACCTCGAGCAAATCGGCGACGTCCTTGCTTTTCGTTTTCAGGATCTCGATCAGGCGCTGCTCCATGAGGCGCGCGTTCTTCAACCGCGATTCCGTGTCGAAGTAAGCCTTCGTTACGTCTTCGGTGGTCAGCGCCTGGTTCTTCAACTCACCGAGCCCGCGCAGTTTCAACAGAAACTTGTCGAGGTTGTCGGGGAGGACCTTGACCACGACCTGGCCGCTTAGTTTCCCATTCGCCTGTTTTTCGGAGCTGCTAGTCGAGACATAACCTTTCTCTTCCGCAGCGAAGCCGGTAATTTTCTGAACCGCGTCTTCGAAGCTAACGACTTCGAGTTCAGCCGTAGCGTTTCGGACCAGTTTACGGTTTGCAGTTGGACCGGCAGGGGTCGACGTCGACTCGGTTGACTCTGGCTCCAAGGTAGCGCTATCGGTCTTGGTGCGCTCATCTTTGACCTCGTTCTTCTTTGTTTTTAGGGCTGTCGACGCTTGCCGCTGCAGCACCTCCGCACTGTAAACAGTGACAGGAAGCGGTTTTTCTGTTTGGGCTTTATCCTGTGGCGGCGACGCGGGATTTTGTGCAAGCACTCCTGAAGCTGGCGCCGAGTTGGTTGTCAATTGGTCGGCCCCGCGCCCTCGCGTATCGGTTTTCGCAGTCAGCTTCGCGAATTCGGATTGCTCGACGGACGTTGCATCTTCGCGGCGCACCAATGGCACAGCGGATTCCCCCGTGATCATTCGCCCCATCTGCACCATGCTGAGCAACAGCGCCGCTGCGGCGGTGAGCTGGACAGCGCGGAGACGGACGAGATTTGCGACTAATTGAATAAGGCCGGCGCGTTGCGGAACGCGGTCGCGAAAGCGCGAGACCATGCGCTGCTCGAATCCGGTATCGGCTTTCTTGTCGGCGATAGTTTCGTTAAGAAGTTTGTGCATATTTTTTTCCTCCTGAAAGGCCTGGCGGCAGTCCGCGCAGTCGACGAGGTGCGCATGGAACGCGTCGCGTTCGGCGGCGCTCAGGTCGCCGTGGAGATCGGCGGCGAGTAGCTCGTCAATTTGTTCGTGGATCGTTGGCATAAAATCAGGTGATTGACGCGAGAGCGGGTTTGAGCCGTCGGCGCATGGTTCCGAGCGCGCGCCCGAGAATTCCGCGGAGGGCCCCGTTCGTGAGGCCGAGCGTTTGTTCGATCGTCGCGTAATCCAGTTCTTCGAAATAACGGAGCGTCACCGCCATCCGGTGCAGCTCCGGCAACTGCGAGAGGGCGGCATGGACTTCGGAATCAAGGTGGGCGTTCTCGATTTCGGTCTGCTCTGCAACAGTCTCGGTAGATTCGAAATCGTGCGGGAGCGGCTCCGGACGCCGGCGCCGGGCGAGATCGCGGGCGCGATGACGCGCGATGGTCGAGATCCACGCCGGAAACTTCTCGGGATCGCGCACACGCCAGCGCGATTTCCATGCCTTAACGATTGTATCCTGCACGACGTCCTCGGCTTCCTCGCGATTCTGCAGAACGCCGTAAGCAATGGCAAAAAGGCTTCGGCTGGTGGAGCGAATGATCATCTCGAAAGCATCGCGATCGCCTTGGATGGCTGCGCGGTAGATGGCGTGTTCATTTGAGTCCATTGCGTTGATCTACCAGCCTAGACGCACGAGATACCGGTTCCGCGCGAAAAATCTGCAAGTTTTTCGTCAGCGGACGATTTCGCCGCAGGGACGACGGCTGACACAGCCGCCCTACAATTCCTCTGGCTCCGGGCTGCTTACTTAAAGATCGAGACTGGGTTGCCGACGCTCACCAGTTCTTTCACGCGCGCGGCATCCCAGTTCGCCGTGCGAATGCAGCCATGGCTCGCGGCGCGTCCAATCGTCTCTGGATTGTTAGTGCCATGCACGCCCACATGCGGCTTGTTCAATCCGATCCAGAGGATGCCGACCGGATTATTTGGACCCGGTGGCAGATTGAAGAATTGATCCGATTTCACTCCGTGATTGAGCACGCCCTCATCGTGGCGGAACACCGGCAGCGTCGCGATACCGAGGATCTTCCAGAGCCCCAGCGGCGCGGGTAGCGTGGTCGATCCCGGCGTGATCGGAAATTCGGCGACAATATTTTTGTCGTCGTAGATCAGGAGGAATCGTTCCTTGGTGTCGATGTAGATCTTGCGGTTGGCGAAGGCCGGGTTCGCCGGAACAAACCCTTCGTGAAGATCCTCGATCTTAAACGGCAGCACGTTCGGCACTTTCACGGTGTCTCCAACCTTGAGGGTTTCCAGATTCACACCCAGGTTCAGTTTCTTGAGAAAATCCTCGGCGGCGTGATAGCGCTCGGCTGTGTACTCCAGGAGCGAGCCATATTTCATTCCTTTGAGCTTCGATTGCTCTGACGGCTTGGATGCCGTGGGTCCGACGAAGTTTTCCGCTTCCGGTGGAATGGTGAAGTTCGTGTAGGTCTCAGGCACCTGGTCGAGCAGCCATTGATCGACCGCTCCCGTTTCCGGCATTCCGCGGGCGCGCTTGTAATGCACGAGAGCCTTGCGAAAAAACTCGCCCATCCTGCCGTCGATCTTGCCCGGTCCGAAGTCGTTGTTATCGAGAAAAATCTGGAGCTTGGTGCTCGTCTCCTCGTCGTAATTCGGCAGGGCTACCCGCACTTGAGGACCACGGTCCGCTGGCGCGGTTGTGCGGACGGGCGGCACCGGTTTTTTGACCGGCTTGGCGGCGAAGGCGGTCAGCGCGAGTAAAGCAATGAGGACCCGAAAATGCATGGGCGAAGTTTTCTCTGTAATGACGCTACAGGCAAACGGCCTCTCACCGATTTGTCCCCGCCGGAAACATCACTTTGTTCGGCTCGGCGTTGAGGGCGGCGAGCAATTTCTTGATCAAACGTGATTTGACCGTTCCCGCTTCGCGCGGCGGAACGACGTAACGCACGATCGCTTCCAGCCAGGTGTTTTCGCTCACACGAAAGATCACCCGCGGTCGTTCCCGCACCTCGAATTCATCGACCGGCGTCTTGGCGAGCAGCTCGCGAAAAACTTTTACGCGTTCCATCATGCCCTCGCCGATCTCTTCTGCAGTCACCTGCTCCATGGTCGTGGCGATGAAGGCGAGATCGGCGCCATAGGCGACGTGGAATTTGATCTCGTTCCAAATGTAGGGAAAGAGCGGCCAGGAATAATTGTAAATGATGGAGTCGAGCACTTTCTCATTCGGGAACCGAATGACGCGGCCGCTCGGATGATCGGTGGAAAGATATTGCCCGCCAAATTCCCAGAGCGTCGTGTCCAGGTAGCCCACGTCGATGACATCCCCGGTGGCGTCGTCGATCTTGATACGATCACCGACGCGGTAGGGCTGGCGGACGAGGATGAAGATCCAGGCGATGAAACTTTTCATCGGCGTTTGGATGGCCAAACCGACAATGATCGAGCCGATCCCGAGCGCGGTGAGGGCGGCGTACCAGTTTACAAAGATCACCGAGATGGCAATGATCGCGATCAGTATTCCGACGATCAGGTATTGGATGCGCTTAAGGGTGAAACGGGTCACCGCGTCCTGGATGCGTCTGATCGCGTAAACGCGCACGGCTTTCGCTGTTGCAAGAACGACGATGATCAGCACGGCGCCACGAAGAAGACGTCGGGTCAGATCGACCTCCGACTGGAGGAGCGGGATCAATTTGGAACCGATGAGATAGTAAAGAATCGCGCAACCGAGCAGCAGCAGTCCGTGCGTAACAAACCAGAATTTATCCTTCGTTTCTGCTTTGACCTTCTCGACCGCCTGGGTGTCGCCAGCTCGCGCGAGTTCCTGGCGCACTTCGGGTTTCTGCGAAAGTTCTTCCGCTGTTTCGGGCATCAACTAGTGAATCGAAGCAGCCGAGGGTAATGAGCGCCCTCCCGGGCTCTTCTGTAGCGGCGGTCTATGACCGCCGAATGCGTTGATCAAGATTCGGCCCTGTTCGGCG